>NZ_QUJZ01000011.1:0-169045 GCF_003480845.1 Blautia sp. TM10-2
TTGAAACGATTGGCAATATAACAGATGAAGCAGTTCAAAAGTATATAAAAGAGCAAGCAGAAGAATCGAGACGAGAAGATTCGAGTAGTACCGCTTTATAGCGGGCCAGCAAAAGTGCTTGCGATACCGCCCTTTGGGGCGAATAGTAACAATAGCCCTTTGGAGGGCTAATAATAAACCACCAGTTGAACTGGTGGTTGCTAACTAGAAAAAAAGAAAGAACATGAACGTGTAAAGGTGAGGGAATGTATCTGAAATAATTTAAGCTGGAAAACACAATTGTATTTTGATAGGACCTGTTTGAAACAGGTTATTTTGTGTACGCTTAAATTAGATACTCAGACGATTCGTTATGTTCCGACACCAGTGCCATGCACGCTGTGTCTGTTTAGGATGCGGGTCTGTTTTGCGTACGCAAAGCGGGCTCGCTTTTTAAATACTCTAGGCAGAATTTTTTATGCGTGAGAAAAAGAAAAACAGGCAGAAGGGAGTTTTTATGGCACAGATCAATGTCAGTAATCTAACTTTTGGGTATGAAGGAAGTTATGATACAATCTTTGAAAATGTATCGTTTTCAATCGACACCAGCTGGAAGCTTGGTTTTGTGGGAAGAAACGGAAAGGGAAAGACAACGTTTCTTCAGTTACTCCTGGGAAAATACGAATACCAGGGAGCGATCACCCGCTCGGTTGTCTTCGATTATTTTCCGTATCCGGTGAAACAAAAAGATCTGGAACGGACAGCAGCGGAGCTGATGGAAGACTGGAAAGCGGGAGTAGAGAGCTGGAGAGTTCTTTGTGAATTGGAAAAACTGGATATGGACGCAGAACTTTTGTACAGACCATTTGGTACGTTAAGCTTTGGGGAGCGGACCAGGGTTATGCTTGCAGTCCTTTTTTCCGGTGAAAATGATTTTCTGCTGATCGATGAACCCACCAACCATTTGGATCAGGACGCCAGAGAGATTATCAAAAAATATCTGGCGTCAAAAAAAGGATTTATTCTGGTATCCCACGACAGGGATCTGCTGGATGCCTGCATCGATCATGTGCTGGTTTTAAACCGGGCCTCGATCGAAGTACAGAGCGGCAATTTTTCCAGCTGGTGGGAAAACAAGGAAAAAGCAGATCATTTTGCCAGAATGGAACATGAAAAACGTGTAAAAGAAATTGGAAAACTAAAGGCAGCCGCCGATTGTTCTTCGCGCTGGGCAGAAAAAAATGAAAATACCAAGATTGGATATGATCCAGCCAAAGAACATGACAGATCGATATCGACACGATCGTATATCGGAGCAAAGACGAAGAAAATGCAGTCGCGCGTCAAAGCGTACGAGGAGAGAATGGACCGGGAGATCGAGAAAAAGGAAGGGCTGTTAAAAGATATCGAAACGGTAAAAGATTTAAAGATTATGCCGCTTTCCCATTACAAAGAACGGCTGATCGAATGCAGGGATTTTTCCTTAAAATACCGGGATGGAAAAGAGAATGTGATCACCGGATTGAATTTTGAACTGAAACAAGGAGACCGTGTTTTTCTGAAAGGAAAAAATGGCTGTGGAAAATCCAGCCTGATCAAGTATATTCTGACGCAGAACCTGCAAAATTCTTCCAATGGCGGAATCGAAAAGCGGAAAATTACGATGTCCGGATGCGAAAATCTTTCCGGCGAAAATATAATGGCAACGGGTACCTGTTCGATTGCCTCAAATCTCGTTATTTCCTATATCAACCAGGATACCTCGCATCTGTCCGGAACGCTGAAAGAATTTGCCAAAAAGCAGGAAATTGATGAGCCAATGCTCCTTTCCATGTTGCGCAGCCTGGATCTGGACAGAGAACAGTTTGTAAAAAACATGGAGGAATTTTCCGAGGGACAGAAGAAAAAAGTATTGATTGCTGCCAGCCTTTTAACACCTGCGCATCTCTATCTGTGGGATGAACCGCTGAATTATATTGATGTATTTTCACGGATGCAGATTGAGAAACTGATTGCGCAGTTCCAGCCAACGATGCTGATCGTGGAGCATGATGCAAGGTTTGCCAGAAAGCTGGCAACGAAAGTGGTAGAGCTTTGACCAGAAGAATAAACGGAAAGGTTATGACTGAAAAAAACGAGACTTCTTATGGAGGTCTCGTTTTGCTATGATTAAAAATAGTAAAAAAAGGAGGAATTCACATTATGACAAAAAGAAAAATAATGCTGATTACGGTTTGCTTTGCTATTTTTGCTATATCGCTTCTGCTATCCAGATAGTTTTTTAAAAGCGCTGGAAAAAGGAATATGGATGTTCCGGCAGCGGGATCTGAACAGATAGAGGATTCAAAGGATACAGAAGAAAAAAGAAACACAGAAGAAATGACAGAGCTGGAAGAAACAGAAGGGGCAGCAGCATCAGAAGGGGCAGCAGAACCGGAAAAAGTATATAGTAACGGCTATTCCGGCGGAGGAGAAACGCTGGCGCTGATCCTGGGAAAAAAGCCGGAACTGTTTACTGCAGCGCTCATGTGCAGCTCCAAATGGGATGGAGCATATGAACCGGTGACAGAGGCAAAAACACCGGTCTATTTTGTGATTGGCGAAAGTGATGAATATTATGGATCAGAACCGTTTAAAGAAGCGTATCAGATTTTATATGAGCTGTATGCAGAGCAGGGTTTAGCAAAATCCGAAATAGACAATTTGCTGGTACTGGATATAAAAGAGAAAAATTACTTTGCAGGAACGAAAGTGACTTATCAGCACGGAGGCGGTTATCTGTTCTGTCGGGATGAAAAAAATATGGGATGGCTGTTTGGACATTAAGAGTCATGGAAAAATATATTGCAAAATTCCAAAGAAGTCTATAGTATGATAGTAGAGCGCGTTTGAAAAATCATTTCCGCATTCTGTGCGTTCCATTTTGCGGTATGTTTCACTCTTTTGCCGGCATGATGGCAGCAAAAAGATAAAATAAAAAAGGAGTCGACATGGAAAGAAAAAATCGTGGCATCTTAAAAAACAAGTTATTTTTGTATCTGACAGAATTTTTTTCCGGAATGTCTGTGATGGCGGTAGAACTTGGTGCGAGCAGGCTGCTTGCCCCGTATTTTAGTTCTTCACAGATTGTATGGACGATCATCATCGGAACCATCATGATTGCTATGGCACTGGGAAATATCTATGGAGGCAGAACGGCGGACAAGTCGCCCAATCCGGACAAGCTCTATGGACGTATCATCGTAGCTGCTTTATGGATTGCGTTAATTCCCGTGGTCGGAAAATATATCATTGTTGGCATTTCTGCGGTTCTGATTTTTTCCGTAAATAACAATTTTCTGATCCTGGCTGCGTTTGTGGCCTGTATGGTAATTTTTGTGTTCCCGTTATTTTTACTGGGTACGGTAACTCCGTCGCTGGTCAAATATTCGGTGAGCAATCTGGATGATAACGGAAAAACGGTGGGAACACTGGGAGCATTCAATACGATCGGCAGCATTATTGGTACCTTTGTGCCGACGTTTGTTACGATCCCTGCGGTTGGAACATCGATCACTTTTCTGATCTTTGCGGGAATTTTACTTGCGTTATCCATCGTGTATTTTGTGATGGAAAAAGCAGGGAAAAAGAAAGTGATTGCATCGGTACTTATTTTCGCGTTCTGCTGTGGAACAGGTTATTCCGATTCCTTCGCATTCTGGGAAAACAACCTGACATATGAGGGAGAGTCTGTATACAACTATCTTCAGGTGTACGAAAATGATAAGAGAGTAGCATTGTCTACCAATGTTCTGTTTGGCGTACAGTCTGTCTATATGAAGCAGGATGAACTGACCGGAATGTACTATGATTATGCGATGGCGGCGCCGCTTATGATCAAAGACAAGCCGACAGATCAGATGGATGTGCTGATCCTTGGCATGGGTACGGGAACCTACGCCACACAGTGTAAGAAATATTTTGGGAACATGAACATTGAGGGTGTAGAGATTGATGAAAAGATCACGGATCTCTCGCGGAAATATTTTTCACTTTCCGAGGATATTCCGGTGACTACTTACGATGGAAGAGCGTTTTTAAATGCATCGCAGAAAACGTATGATGTGATTATGGTCGATGCATATCAGGATATCACAATTCCATTCCAGATGTCCTCCAAAGAGTTCTTTGAACTGGTCAAATCACATCTGAAGGACGATGGCGTTATGGTGGTAAACATGAATATGCGTGGAATGAAGGAAGGAAACATCAATCAGTACCTTTCGGATACGATTGGAAGTGTCTTTGATACAGCGGTTACAGTGGATGTGGCAGGATCGTCCAACCGGGAACTCTTTGCGTCGGACGATTCGGACATCGTAAAGAATCTGACGAAACATACGGGGGAACTTACAAACGTAAACCTGAAAAATATGATGCAGGAAGTTACGTCAAATCTTACAGAATATCAGAAAGGAAATTATATCCTCACAGATGACCAGGCGCCGGTGGAGCTGCTTGGCATGCAGGTGATCGATGAGCTGATCAAGGATGAAGTCCAATACTATAAAGATATCTATAAAGAGCAGGGAATCAAAGGACTGATCGAGTCTCTCTGAGCTCTGGAAAAAACATAAATCATGGGAATGAGAAAGAGGAACAGATACACCATCACAGTTTTTTAAAAAAGTTGTACGAAATAACATGGTTATGTTAGCAAATGATATACAGAAAAAATGGTTATAAAGGAGAACTAAAAATATGAAGTTAAAATCTATTTTTGACCAGACAGATTTTGTACATGCAAGCGGTACAAAAGAAGAATTGCAGGTTGCAAACTATTTAAAGGAGCAGTGTGAAGCATTAGGAGTCCCGGCAAAACTGGAAGGTTTCCGCGTTGCGATGGGCGAAATCGAAGAGGCACATTTGTATGCAGACGGGATGGAAATTTCATGCAAAGCTCTCACATGCTGCGGAAGCGGAAGTGTCGAAGGCGAACTCTACTATATGCCGGGAACCGATCCGGTTTCCGTTGCCGGTGCAAAAGATAAAATTGTGCTGATGGATACGCAGGGAATCGGATTTTTTGCGTACCAGGATTTGATGAAAGCAGGCGCGAAAGCGATTCTGTTCCAATATGGAAACAGCTATTACCCACATACAGACATTGATCAGAGAGATCTTCGGGAAGCCGTTGTCGGAGAGGAAAAGAAAGTGCTCTGCGCTATGATTCACTCCGCACAGGCAGTAGAACTTGTGAAAAATAAAGTAAAACAGATCCGTCTGGAAATCCGGCAGAAGGAATACGATGGAGAATCCCATAATGTGATTGCAGAATTGCCGGGAAAAAGAGAAGAATGGATCGTTTTAAGCGCGCATTATGATACGACATCGCTTTCGCATGGTGCATATGACAACATGAGCGGATGCGCAGGGCTTCTTGGAATCATGGAGCAGATGAAAGGGAAAGAGCTGAATTATGGTCTTCGGTTTGTATTCTGCGGAAGCGAAGAAAGAGGACTTTTAGGATCGAAGGCGTATGTCAGAGATCATGAGAAAGAGTTGAGACAGATCGTACTGAACATCAATCTGGACATGATCGGAACGTATATGGGAAAATTTATCGCCTGCGTATCGGCAGAAGAAAAGCTTACCCATTACATCAGCTATATGGCTGCAGAAGTTGGCTTTCCAATCGCAGCAGAAAACGGCGTCTATTCCAGTGATTCCACGCCATTTGCCGATCATGGGGTTCCGGCTGTTTCGTTTGCGCGTATTGCCAACGGAAATGTCGCCCCGATTCACTGCCGCTACGATGTCAAAGATGTGATGTCGATGGAGCAGCTGCAAAAAGATATTGATTTCCTGACAGTATTTACCAGAAGATTCGCAAACGCAGCGGTCTGCCCGGTGGCAAGAGAAATACCGGAAACGATTCGGAAACAATTGGATGAATATTTGTTTCGCAAGAGAAAAGAAGCCTGATATACTTCGATCACGGATATGAGCAGCGAGACGAATTGCAAATAGGAAAAAGAACGACAGTGGCAGGAGAGAGAAACCATGAAAAAAATAGAACTGGTAGAAATCAGGCAGGTAAACGATGCCCTTGCAGAAATGGTTGCGCTGTTTCGAGTAGAACTGCGTTCCTATAAAGGAATTGCATCAAAACCGAACGTGGAAGACGGACGGGAAGAAATGAAGGAATACCTTTTAGCAGGATTTCCAGTGTTTGCCGCTACGGTGCATGGCGAATACGCAGGTTATGTTGTCTGTCGTATTGAGAGCGAGGTGGTGTGGGTGGAATCCATCTTTGTCAGAGAAGAGTACCGCCGGCAGGGAGTCGCTGCCGCACTGCATGGCAAGGCAGAAGAAATTGCAGCTTCTTATGGAAACGATACGGTTTACAACTATGTCCATCCCAATAACCACAGGATGATTGAATTTTTGAGAAAGCGTGGTTACACCGTTCTGAATCTAATTGAGATCCGTAAACCGTATCAGAATGAAAAACTGACGCAGACGATTACGGTTGGGGAACATGAATTTGATTATTGAGGGAGTCATTTTCATCCCACAATTCCAGAAAAGCCCGAAGTTCAGACGGAAGGCGCCCCTTGCGCCAGGCAAGCAGGATTTCGGTTGTAAGGTCTGCATCTGTGATGGTGCAGGCCTTTAATTTATGGGTAAGATTCAGCATGGAGGCCGGCAGAAGAGCGATGCCAAGGCCTTTTTCTGCCATTGTCATTGCCGTGCGGGCGTCCTCGCAGGTGAGATAGATATCGCAGAACAGACCCGCCTGCTCGAAAGCGGAGAGCATGTATTTCCGGTAGCGGTTCGACAGAATCAGCGGCTGCTCGGCAAGTTCCGTAAGCGAAAGGGTTTCACGCCCGGCAAAAAGCGGGTGAGAAGGGAGTGCCATGGCGGTGATGCTCTCTTTTAAAAGGGTCTTCGTCTCGCAGCCATTTAAAACGATTGGCGTGCGGAGCGTGGTGAGATCCACCATGTGATTTTCGAGCTGGTCTTTTAAAGCAAAGGTAGAACCCTCGTGGACATCAAAATGGATGTGCGGGTATTTCCGGGAAAATCGCAGGAGATAGTCGGCGAGCAGCGAAACGGTGGATGGCGTCATGCCGATGTGGAGTGTCGCAGACTGACTGGATTTTACGACTTCGCGCCTGGTGAGATCCGCAAGCATCAGAAGCGTTCCTGCCTGTTCATACAGTGTTTTTCCTGCCTCGGTCAGGGTGATTTTCTTTGTACCGCGGATGAGAAGAGGCACCTGAAGCTCTTCCTCCAGCATTTTGATCTGATAACTTAACGGCGGCTGTGTCATATGCAGCACCCGTGCCGCCCCGCTGATGGTTCCCGCGTCCACGATGGCGCGGAAGTATTCGAGTTGTCGAAGTTCCATAAAAATCCTCCTGAAAAAACTATATAAAAATTATTCAATTTCAATATAAAAACAATAATTTACATATAGAATACGCCATGCTATACTGAAAAGCAAGTGAAAAAGAAGGGAATGAGGGAACAAATGAAACGAATTGATTTCGAACATGGAACCGTAACCGGAAACATCTTCGGGGCAGCGCTCCCGATGCTGGTTGCTCAGATTTTGAGTCTGCTGTACAATATTGTAGACCGCGTCTACATCGCGCGGATCCCGGAGGTAGGAACGGCGGCACTCGGTGCAGTCGGTCTGTGCTTTCCGCTGATCGTTATCATCACAGCATTCAGCAACTTGTTTGGAAGCGGCGGCGCTCCGCTGTTTTCGATTGAGCGTGGAAAGAATGATCAAAAAAAGGCGGAACGTATTATGAATACGTCGTATTCCATGGTATGTGTCTGTGCTGTCATACTGATGGTGATCGGCTTTTTGTTTGCCCGTCCACTGCTATCACTGTTCGGCGCATCGGCAGATGCGATGGTCTACGCGTATCCTTATATGATGATTTATCTGATCGGAACTTTGCCGTCGATGGTGGCAACCGGCATGAACCCGTTCATCAACGCGCAGGGCTACTCGACCGTTGGTATGCTTTCCGTCACGATCGGAGCGGTCGCAAACCTGCTGCTTGACCCGCTGTTTATCTTTGTGTTTGGCTTTGGTGTGCAGGGGGCTGCGATTGCAACTGTGATTTCCCAGACACTTTCCGCAGTGTTCGTTCTGTATTTCCTGACCCGGAAATCGGAACTGAAAGTGCGCTTTGTGCGGAAAAATGAAATTTCTGAGTGTGCAGGCTATGCGAAAAATATTGTCAGCCTCGGTACCGCGGGATTTATCATGCAGCTGACCAACAGCCTTGTCACGATCTGCTGCAACAACGTACTCTCTGTGACCGGCGGTGATATTTACATCTCTGTTATGACGATCGTATCGAGCGTGCGTCAGCTCGTCGAGACACCGATCTATGCAATGAATGAGGGAACTTCTCCGATTTTGAGCTATAATTACGGTGCACGCCGTCCGGCCCGCGTGCGCAAGGCGATGTGTGTCATGAGTGCGATGATCCTCGGCTATACCGCAGTGATGTGGAGCGTGATTGTTCTGGCGCCGCATGCGCTGATCGGTATTTTCAGTTCGGATGCGGTACTGACCGCAGATGCGGTTCCGGCTCTGAAGCAGTACTTTGCAGCATTCATTTTCATGGATCTGCAGTACATTGGACAGACCGTATTCAAATCTCTGAATAAAAAGAAGCAGGCGATCTTTTTCTCCCTGCTCCGAAAAGTCTTCATTGTTGTACCGCTCACCTATCTGATGCCGTACGTACTCCACATGGGAACGGACGGTGTATTCCTTGCCGAACCGGTATCAAACGTAATCGGCGGAAGTCTCTGCTTTATCACCATGCTGATTCTGGTTCTGCCGGAACTGAAGCGAATGGAGCAGCAGAAGTAATGTTTTTGAAAAGTTTCTGAAAAAAGGACAGGAAGATCTTTACCGAAACGGTTTTGGCAGATATCTTCCTGTTTTTTATTGCCATACATACAATATGATGCCTCGGACAATCTGATGCGCATTGGAGTCCCGGCGCTCCGCATTCTGTCGGTGCCTATCTGCTTTCGATTCCAGGTCTGATCTATCAGGCGGCGCTGCAGGGACTTTCCCTTGGAAAAGAAAGTATGTACATATCCATGACACGCCAGGCGATTCTGCCGCTGGTGTTTGCATTTCTTCTCAAAGGATTTGGAAACCTGAATCTGATATGGGGCGCCTTTGTCCTGGCTGAGCTCTGCGGCATCCCGCTTGCAGCAGCTCTCTGGAAACGGAAAGGGGAAAAGCAGATTCAGTTTTAAGTATAGAAAAGAAAAACAAAAAGGCTGTTCTTTGCGAAAGGCAGCCTTTTTTGCATACCATAAGATAAGAATACACAGGGGCTTATGGATGAAAGAGCAGGAAAATCTGACAGGAAAAGGAATTACAGCCGCCGTGCTGGATACAGGGATTTTTCCCCATATGGATTTTGACGGCCGGATTGTAGCCTTCCGGGATCTTGTGTACGGGCGGGAGACGCCTTACGATGACAATGGACACGGAACGCATGTCTGTGGTATCCTTGGCGGAAGTGGAAGAGCGTCCGGCGGAAAATACCAGGGTGCGGCACCGGGATGCCGGTTTGTCGTAGTGAAGATTCTGGACCGAAGGGGAAATGGAAGAAAGCAGGATATCCTCGCGGCGATTGACTGGGTGTGCAAAGAGCGAATAAGACTTAATATCCGCATTTTAAATATTTCAGTGGGAACAACAGAGCAGGAAAAAACGGTGGATGATCTGCTAGTACAGGCGGTGGAGCGCGCCTGGGATGACGGGATCACTGTTGTGACAGCGGCCGGAAATCTGGGGCCCGCTCCGGGCAGTATTACGGCGCCGGGGAGCAGCAGAAAAGTGATCACCGTGGGAGCGGGCGATCTGCTGGAGCCAAGAAGAGGAATCTCCGGATGCGGCCCGACACGGGACTGCGTCTGCAAACCGGATCTTGTCGCGCCTGGAAAACGTCTCATTTCCTGCGCGCCTGGAAGAAGCAGGAAGGAATATGTGGTGAAGAGCGGCACCTCGATGGCGGCACCGCGGGTGTCCGGAGCCGTGGCTTTGGCACTTGAACGGGTTCCGGATCTTACAAATGTCCAGGCGAAAATGCTGCTTTGCGAATCGGCGAGAGACCTTGGCCTTCCGCGCAACCGTCAGGGGCATGGGATGCTTCAAACAGACCGTTTTCTGTCTCTTCTGTGAGACACTGTGCGGCAGCATAAAAAAAGAAAAATGAAGGAAAACACCTCTCATCCTGCAAAAATTGTGTGAATTTATGGGAAAATGCCAAAAAATCAGGCGAATTTTGACTTGACAAGCTATAGGATACTTTATACAATAAACGGGAATAGAAAAAGGAGGCCTACTATGGAAAAAATTCAGATGACCACTCCTCTGGTAGAGATGGATGGAGATGAGATGACCAGAATTCTCTGGAAAATGATCAAAGATGAGCTGCTTCTCCCGTTTATTGACCTGAAAACGGAATATTACGATCTGGGACTGGAACACAGAAACGAGACGAACGATCAGGTAACCGTAGATTCCGCAAACGCTACCAAGAAATACGGTGTAGCAGTCAAATGTGCCACCATTACGCCGAATGCAGCGCGTATGACCGAGTACAATCTGAAAGAAATGTGGAAGAGCCCGAACGGAACGATCCGTGCCATGCTCGACGGAACCGTTTTCCGTACCCCGATTGTCGTAAAAGGCATCGAGCCGTGCGTGCGCAACTGGAAAAAACCGATCACGATTGCCCGTCATGCATACGGAGATGTCTATAAAAATGCAGAAATGCGCATTCCGGGACCGGGAAAAGCAGAGCTGGTTTATACGGCTGAGGACGGCACCGAGACAAGAGAGCTGATCCACAACTTCACCGGCGCCGGTGTCATTCAGGGCATGCACAATCTGGATAACTCCATAGAAAGCTTTGCGAGAAGCTGTTTCGAGTACGCACTGTCCACGAAACAGGATCTGTGGTTTGCAAGCAAGGATACGATTTCCAAGAAGTATGATCACCGCTTCAAGGATATCTTCCAGGAGATCTTCGATGCAGAGTACAAAGAGAAATTTGCAGAAGCAGGCATTACCTACTTCTACACTCTGATCGACGACGCCGTTGCCCGCATCATGAAAGCAGAGGGCGGCTTTATCTGGGCCTGCAAGAACTACGACGGCGATGTCATGAGCGACATGGTATCCTCCGCCTTCGGTTCCCTTGCGATGATGACTTCTGTTCTCGTATCCCCGCACGGATATTACGAGTACGAGGCTGCGCACGGAACCGTACAGCGCCACTATTACCGTCACTTAAAAGGTGAGGAGACATCCACCAACTCCGTGGCCACCATTTTTGCATGGACCGGCGCACTCAGAAAACGCGGGGAAATGGATGGAAACGCAGAACTTTCCGCATTTGCAGACCGTCTGGAAAAAGCAACGATCGCAACGATCGAGAGCGGAAAAATGACAAAAGACCTTGCGCTGATCACCACCATGGAAAATCCGACCGTATTAAACAGCCGTGATTTCATCCTGGCCATCCGCGAGGAGCTGGAGAAATAATTAAACGAAGCAAAAAAGAAAGCCGATCCGGCATTCCCGCAAAAAGGGATGCGCCGGACCGGCTTTTTCTGTTTTGAATTTTCCGGGGAAAACCAGGCCTATTCGGCAAGCTCTTCCCATTTTTCATACAGCTCTTCGAGTTCCGCGGCAATCTCTGCTTTCTCTTTGCTTAATTTCACACACTCTGCCACATTCGTTGCGACTTCCGGTTTCGACATTTCCTCATCAATTTCCGAATCGCGTGTCTCAAGCTCTTCAATTCGTTTCTCCGTCTTTTTCAGCTCGTTTTCTTTCTTGCGGAGACGTGCCTGTTCTTCTTTCTGCGCTTTCCAGTCCAGCTTTGTGGAGGAGGCTTCGGAAGGAGCCGCTGTTTCTTCCGGAGCGGCGGCATCGGCAGCAGGAGCATAGATGCGGGTCAGCTCTTCTTTTTTCTCCAGATAGTAATCGTAATTTCCGATATAGTTGACGAGTGTTTGTCCCGTCAGCTCCAGAATCCGGGTTGCAGTCTGATTGATAAAGTAACGGTCGTGGGAAACGTACAGTACCGTTCCAGTGTAATCCTTCAGCGCGTTTTCCAGAATCTCCTTTGATACGATATCGAGGTGGTTGGTCGGCTCGTCGAGGATCAGGAAGTTGGCGTTCGAGAGCATCAGCTTGGCAAGAGAAATTCGTCCGCGCTCACCGCCGCTCAAGGTATGAATCGGTTGGAAGACATCGTCGTTTGTAAACAGGAAGGCGGCCAGCACATTTCGGATTTCGGTGTTTGTCAGATACGGATACGCGTCGGAAATCTCCTGGAAAATGGTCTTTTCCATGTGGAGCACCTGATGCTCCTGATCGTAGTAACCGATCTGTACACGGCTTCCAAGTGTAAAAGAGCCGGCATCCGGGCGGATGACTTCGTTTAAGATCTTTAAGATCGTCGTTTTTCCCGTTCCGTTGTTTCCGATGATTGCGACGCGCTCCCCGCGCTTGATTTCGAAATTCAGATCCTGGAAAAGCGTCTGTCCCGGGAAGGCTTTGGAGAGGTGCTCGACGGTCAGCACATCGTTTCCGCTTGTGATGCGCGGTTCCAGACGGATCCGCATATCGGAGCGTACTTCGGTCGGCTTTTCCAGCACATCCATTTTGTCCAGCATTTTTTCACGGCTCTCGGCGCGTTTGATGGATTTCTCGCGGTTGAAAGATTTCAGCTTTGCAATGACTTCTTCCTGATGGTGGATTTCCTGCTGCTGGTTGACCCAGGCATGGTAAGCGGCTTCACGGAGCATTGCTTTTTTTTGACTGTAGGCGGTATAGTTTCCCTCAAAAGTTGTTACTTTTTTATTGTCCACTTCAACGACTTTTGTGACAACGCGGTCGAGAAAGTAACGGTCATGGGAGACGATCAGGACGGCTCCGCTGTAATTTAAAAGATACGTTTCGAGCCAGGAGATCGAGTCCATATCGAGGTGGTTGGTCGGCTCGTCGAGCAGAATGATGTCCGGTTTGGTGAGCAGCAGTTTACCAAGTGCCACGCGGGTCTTCTGACCGCCGGAGAGGGAGTCCACCTGTTTTTCAAAATCGCTCTCGGAAAAGCCAAGACCTTTTAAAACACCGACGACTTCACTGCGGTACGCGTATCCGTTTTCCAGTTCAAAGGTATGGGAGAGGCGGGTGTAGGTGGAAAGAAGTTCATCCAGCTCTGCACCGGATTTTGTATTCATATCACTTTCCATCTGACGGAGGCGTTCCTCCATATCGATCAGATTCTGTTTCGCGGTCAGCACTTCCTGGTAAATGGAAAGGTGTCCGGTCAGATCCTGATGCTGGGCGAGATAGCCCATCGTCTTTCCTTTGGAGAGGATGACCTCTCCCTCATCGGCCCTCATTTCGCCGATGATGATTTTTAACAGCGTCGATTTTCCGGCACCGTTGATGCCGACCAGTGCGGTTTTTTCGCGTTCTTCTATATGAAAAGATGCATTTTTGATAATTTCCGTTGTCCCGAATGCTTTCGAGATATTCTGACATGCAAGAATCATGTGGTTCCTCCAGATAACATATTTCTGTATTTTGACATAATACACCATCCTTATTATAGAGAGTAATACACAAAATTTCAAGAAATCTTTGACAATTTTCTATCAACCATATATAATATGAATATATGCAGGTGTAAATAAGGAGGAATTTATCTTGGAAGAAAAAGGAATTTCGCGGGCAGTTATCAAAAGACTTCCTAGATATTATCGTTACCTGGGCGAATTGCTGGAGGACGGAGTAGAACGGATCTCTTCCGGTGAGCTGAGCGAGCGGATGAAAGTGACAGCTTCCCAGATTCGCCAGGATTTAAATAATTTCGGCGGCTTCGGCCAGCAGGGGTATGGTTATAACGTGCGGTATCTGTACAGCGAGATTGGAAAAATTTTAGGTCTGGACAGAGTCCACAATATGATTTTTGTCGGAGCCGGAAATCTGGGACAGGCGCTTGCTAATTATGCGGCCTTTGAAAGAAGCGGATTCAAAACGGTCGGTATTTTTGACGTCAACCCGGTATTAAAAGGAATCTCCGTGCGCGGAATTGAAATCCGCATGGCGGACGAGCTTCCGGAATTTATCAAGGAACACCATGTAGAGATTGCGGCTTTGACACTGCCAAAAGCAAAAGCGGTAGAGATGGCAGAGATTCTCGTGGACAACGGTGTAAAAGCAATCTGGAATTTTGCACATACCGATCTAAACTTAAAACTTCCGAAAGATGTGATCGTCGAGAACGTCCATCTTTCCGAAAGTCTGATGCGTCTCTCCTACAATCTGACCAGATATGAGGCGGAGCATCCAAAGAACAATTAAGAAACCAAAACAAAAGCAGGAGAGTCTTCGGGAAACCGGAGACTTTTTCTGTTCACTTTCCGGATAAGGCAGGAAAAGGAGGAAAAGCGATGAAACGGATTCTTACAGCAGCACAGATGAAGCAGGCAGACCGCAATACGATCGAAACCATGGGGGTACCGTCCCTGGTACTGATGGAGCGCGCAGCGCTGTCCTGCGTGGAGGAGCTTCAAAATGGAACATGGGATACAGGAAAAGTCCTTGCTGTGTGCGGTCCCGGAAATAATGGAGGGGACGGTGCGGCAATTGCACGGATTTTAAAGACGAAAGGGGTGGATGCGGAACTGTTCTGTCTTGGAAATCCGGAAAAATACAGTGAAGGCATGAGAGCACAGAAGAAAATTGCGGAAAATTATGGGGTCCGTGAGGTTAAGAATCCGGATTTCCGGGAATATACTGTTATCATAGATGCCATCTTTGGAATTGGCGTATCCCGTCCGCTGGCAGGGGAGTACCGGAGGGCAGTGGAAGCAATCTGCGCAAGCGGTGTTCCTGTTCTTGCCGTGGACATCCCTTCGGGGATCCACACGGATACCGGAGAGGTCCTTGATGCGGCGGTGAAAGCCAGAGCCACGGTGACATTTGCCTGTGCAAAGCCAGGGCTTCTCTTTGATCCCGGAAAACGATATGCCGGAGAGGTCCTGGTCCGTGATATCGGAATCGGCTTTGATGCAGGAGAAGAGGAGACGCCCTGGTACGGTTCAGTGGAAAAAGAAGATCTGGACCGGTTTCTTACCCGCACGCCGATGGGAAATAAGGGAACCTTCGGAAAGGTGCTGGTACTTGCCGGTTCCGGTGCCATGTGCGGAGCCGCTGTTTTGTGTGCCAGGGCAGTCCTTGCATCCGGTGCCGGCATGGTAAAGGTTGTGACAGAGGAAAGAAACCGTACGCCGCTTTTCTGTGCCCTGCCGGAAGCAATGGCGGATTTCTGGAAGGAGGATGAGCCGCTTCCGGAAGAAGCCCTGCTGCAGGATCTCGCCTGGGCGGACGCTGTTGTTGCGGGACCGGGACTTTCCAAAAGCCGGACGGCAAAAGAACTGCTCGTTTTTACGGTGCAGCACACAGAAGTTCCTCTTGTTCTGGATGCAGATGCGCTGAACCTGATTGCAGAAGATGCAGAGATTCTTTCGGGCTGCCGGGCAGAAAAAATTTTAACGCCTCATGTAGGAGAGCTTGCACGGCTGCTGCACATGACCATTGCAGAATGCCAGCGTGACCCGGCAGGAAGCGCCGGAAGGGCAGCCGAAAAATACCAGGCCTGCTGTGTACGAAAGGATTCCGTAACCGTGACAGCAGAGGAAGGGCGTGAGCAGTATTACATAAACACAAGCGGAAGCAGTGCGCTTGCGACGGCGGGAAGCGGCGATGTGCTCGCGGGAATCACAGGCGCCTTTGCAGCAAAACGTCAGTGTGAAAAAAACGAGAAAAAAATCAGCCTTGCCAAAACAGCGGCACTGGCGGCATATGCGCATGGAAAGGCGGGAGAGGCTGCGGAAGAAAAAAGCAGTGCTTCCTATGTAACAGCATCCGAGATTATCAGAGGATTGCAGTCAATCTGAGCAAAGCAGATCAGAATCACGGGTTCCCAAAAGGACTCCGGGCGGACTTTTTTGAAGCGCCGGATGAAATTTGTGAATACCTCCGGAAAAACAGGCAATATTAAATACATGGAAACGATTTTAAAAGGCGTAAAACGCCGGATCGTTATCGTATGGGAAAGCAAAACGGAAAGAATCGGAGAGTGAGCACAAGTGGTAATCAAGCGTGGCGATGTATATTATGCCGACCTGCGGCCCGTTGTGGGAAGTGAGCAGGGCGGTGTCCGTCCGGTGCTGATCATTCAGAATGACATCGGCAACCGGCACAGTCCGACGGTGATCTGTGCGGCGATTACATCGAGGATGAATAAGGCGAAGCTGCCGACGCACATTGAGATCGAAGCGTCCGCCTATGGGATTGTACGGGATTCTGTTATTTTACTGGAACAGCTTCGGACGATCGATAAGAGAAGGCTGAAAGATAAAATCTGTCATCTGACGCCGGAACAGCTGGCCCTTGTGAACGAAGCACTGAAAATCAGCCTAGATCTGCCTACATAAGGGGTATTTTTGGCGCGCAGAGATTTCGCTTTTAGAAAATAATATTCCCGTTTTGCCGAGAGCGCATCCAGCAGAATGGGGAATTCCCTTATTGAAAGAAAAATTACTGTTTTTTCTGGATAAACAACCAAAAAGGACACCTTTTATTGTATAATTATGTTACCACAACATAAAAACGAAAGAAGGTGTCCTTAATGAAAAATTAGCATTGAAGAAACTGCTAACTTATATGAAAAGTGTATACAAAATTCCGCAAAAAATCAAGGGGTTATCGGATGAAAGAAAGAGAAAATCTATTCCGTTGTTTAACCTTGTTATGCCTGTATTGATTTTTCTGATACTGCAGTACGAAAGCTTTCATACTGTCTTTTCAGCGCCCGAAAGTATGGGTAGACGGCTGAAAAACTGTATCCGTGGAAAAATCCCAAAAGTCGATGCGGTCAGAGATCTTCTTTCACGAATAGATCCAAAAGAAATCGAGGAAATTCATGCTCAAACGGTTGATATTATAAAACGTAACCGTGTATTTCGGGAAGGAACCATAGGCGGCTATGTAGTAGCAGGCATAGATGGTGTGGAATTGTTCAGCAGTACAAAAAAATCCTGTCCAGAATGCCTGAGCAGGAAGAATGGGGCTGGTAAAACAGAATACTTTCATCGGAGTGTGGTATGTATGACAGTAGGAAAACCACCCTATGTAATCTTTGGACAGGAAATGCTGAAACCGGTGGATGGATCTGGAAAAGATGAAGGGGAACTGACAGGTGCAAAGAGACTTATTCGGCGTTTAAAGAAAAGGCATGGTCATTTTGCGGATGTAATTGTGGCAGATGCGCTGTACTTGAATGCGCCGTTTATCAATGCTTTGAAGGAATGCGGTATGGAAACCGTGATCCGGCTTAAAGATGAAAGAAGGCTTTTGTTTCAGGATGCGGAAAGTATGTTCCAGAGGGATGAGGGGAGAAAAAAGAGTTTTAACATAGGAAAAAAGAGGGTTGAAGTCTGGGATCTTTCCGGATTTGAGATAGCTGGCAGCCCGCATAAACTCCGTGTGGTCCGATATCGCGAAAAATGGGAAGAAAAAGGAAAGGAAAGCGAATGCTGGATGTGGCTTGTGACTACGCTGGAACATGCGGACTACCGAATCTTGTGGGAGATGATGAAGCGCAGATGGGATATTGAAGAGAATGGATTTCATCAGTTAAAAACGTATTATCACGCGAAGCACTGTTATTGTCACACAGCGACAGAAGTTATATTTAACCTGATGATCATAGGTTTCAACATGAGAGAACTGTATGTGTATCGACGGGTCCAAACGTTTGAAGGAAGCGGAATCAGCCGAAAGAGTGTAAGCCGAAAGTTCTGTGATGAACTGCTGATAGAAAAAGTAAAGGATATTTTGTATGAAAAAGGTGGATAGAATATGCTGTATAAAAGGAAAAAGAAATAGGTAAAACGGTTCCAAACAGAAAAGGGGGAATTTTGTGCATAATGGTTCTGTCTGTGAGGAAAAAAGGAAAAGTGAATACAGAAAAGGGGCTACTTATAAATATGCGTTGCTAAAAGCGAAATCTCTGTTTGGCGCGGTTCACGGTTGACGAATGAGAAAGATCGTGCTATATTCTATATTATATGGGCTTCTGCCGTTTTTCGGGGAAACCTTTTTACAGAAAAGTAATACTTTAAATAAAGGAGACAAAAGAGGTATGTCAGGACATTCAAAATTTGCCAATATTAAGCATAAGAAAGAAAAAAACGACGCAAAAAAAGGTAAAATCTTTACCATCATCGGCCGTGAGATCGTAATCGCTGTCAAAGAGGGCGGACCGGATCCGGCAAACAACAGCAAGCTGCGTGACGTTATCGCAAAAGCAAAAGCAAACAACATGCCGAACGATACCATCGACCGCGGTATTAAAAAAGCTGCCGGAGATGCAAACGCAGACAACTACGAGCGTATCACCTACGAAGGTTATGGCCCGAATGGTATCGCGATCATCGTAGAGACTCTGACCGACAACAAGAACCGTACCGCAGCAAACGTAAGAAGCGCTTTCACCAAAGGAAACGGAAGCGTTGGAACACCGGGATGCGTATCCTACATGTTCGACAAAAAAGGCCAGATCATCATCGACAAAGAAGAGTGCGAAATGGATGCTGACGATCTGATGATGCTTGCTCTGGATGCAGGCGCAGAAGACTTCGCAGACGAAGAGGACAGCTACGAAATCATCACCGATCCGGATGACTTCTCCGCAGTACGTGAGGCTCTGGAGAAAGACGGTATCGCCATGGCAGAGGCAGACGTTACCATGATCCCACAGACCTACGTAGAGCTGACCGATCCGCAGGCATTAAAAGACCTGAACCGTACCCTGGATCTGCTGGATGACGACGACGACGTACAGTACGTATATACCAACCTGGACGAGTAATTTCACTGGAAATTACATAGAATCATAAGAATCTGCGCATACTGATGAAGCTATTTTGGAATAGCAGAAAAGAGGAAATCCGTATGGCAGAATCACAGAAAAACCAGACAGAAAAAGAAAATATTGTAGAACTGAAGACCAACATTTATCTGCTGTCCATCATCGGCGAGGTGGAGGGGCATGAATCACTCGGCGAGCGCACGAAAGCGACGCGCTATGAGCACATTCTCCCTGCTCTTGCCCGTGCCGAGGAGGACAAAAGTATTGATGGTCTTCTGATTCTCCTGAATACCGTAGGCGGAGATGTGGAGGCCGGTCTTGCAATTGCAGAGATGATTGCGTCCATGCGAAAGCCTGCGGTATCGCTCGTTTTAGGGGGTGGTCATTCGATCGGTGTCCCGCTCGCCGTTGCAGCAGACTATTCGCTGATCGTGCCGAGTGCCACCATGGTCATTCACCCGGTGCGTACAAACGGCATGTTCATCGGTGTTGCACAGACGTACCGTAATATGGAAAAGACGCAGGATCGGATCACAGGTTTTGTATCGGCCCATTCTAAAATCACCAAGGAACGGCTCGAGGAGCTGATGCTCGATACGAAAATGCTGGTCAAGGATGTCGGAACAATGCTGGACGGCCCGCAGGCAGTGGAAGAAGGCCTGATCGACGAGGTCGGCGGCATTGCCCGCGCGCTCGAAAAGCTGAATGAGCTGATGAAAAAGGCAGCAGGGACAGAAAATTGACTTCACGGCGCGGCTTGTGTTTCAGGGGATTTTGTGTTAGAATGAGTTCGCTGTGAAAATTCGAACGGAAGTTTTGGCCGGACTTTCACAAAAGAGAAAAATAAGGGAACAGGATAAAAAAATGACAGTAATAGAAGCTTTATTTCTGGGCCTGATCCAGGGAATCACGGAATTCCTGCCGATCAGCAGCTCCGCACATCTGATTATCTTCCGTCACTTTATGAAGATCGAAGATACGCAGACGGTGTTTTTCAATGTGCTTTTGCACTTTGGCTCCATGATTGCAATTCTGCTCACATTTTCGAAGGAATGGAAACGTCTCTTCCTCGCGTTGTGCGGAATCATAATCGATCTGTTTCATAATTTAAAAGAACACTTTTCCAGTCAGCATCAGGAGGGAAAGCAGTACCGGAAGGTGCTCGGCAGCAACTACCGTATGCTTGCTTTCCTGCTGATTCTGACCACCATCCCGACTGCTGTAATCGGCGGCATGATTCAGAGCCTTGTCACACTGACCTCCTCGAATCTGCTGGCACCTGGCGTTGGTCTGTATCTGACGGCGATTCTGCTTGTGGTGGCAGATATGCTTCCGGAGGGAGAAAAAACGCAGAAAAATTTAAAGCCGAAAGATGCACTGATTGCCGGATTCTTCCAAGGCTTTTCCACGATTCCGGGTCTTTCCCGTCTTGGTTCGACTATTTCTGCGTGTGTGATCGGCGGCATGACCCGTTCGTACGCTGTGAAATACTCTCTGATTGTGAGTGTTCCGGCGATTATCGGGGCAACGATCGTTGAACTTGCGACCATGGGAAAAAATAAAATTGTTTTTCATCCGGTATATCTGGTCGGCGTTTTCATGGCGGCACTTGCCGGTTACTTTACGATCCGCATTCTGATGCGTATGGTGAAAAAACGGAAACTGAAATATTTTGCTTTGTACTGTCTTCTTGTCGGGACATTCTCCATTGCAGGATATTTTCTGCTGTAATACGAGAAAGGGGAGAAGTTCTGCATGGCAAATACAACAAAGGGAAGCGGGAAGACAAAGAAAAAAACTTCTGCTTCCGGAACAGCAAAAAAGAAACAGACCCAAACAACGGCCAGAAAAACAACGGCGAAAAAGAGCAGTACCGCAAAACGTACCTCCGGCACAAGGAAAAACACAGTCCGTGAGCCGATGGACGAGGGAGTGCGCGCAGAAATTATTCTGCTTTCCGTGCTTGCTGTTTCGATTCTGCTGATGCTCAGTAATTTCGGTATGGGCGGCGTGATCGGACAGGCTGTCTGCGACTTCTTTTTCGGCCTTTTCGGCGTGACAGAGTGGGCAGCACCGGTTCTGATCTTCTTTGGAACAGCATTTTACATAGCAAACAGACAGAACTTTTTAATTGTGCGGAAAACCGGGGGAGCGATCAGCTGCTTCGTCTTTTTCTGCGCTTTTATGCAGCTTCTGGCGTCCGGCTATACGAGAGATACGACATTTCTGGATTACTATTTTGACAGCGCCTACGATCATCTCGGCGGAGGAATCTTAGGAGGGTCTGTCGTGAAAATTCTCGGCATGGGATTCGGCCAGATCGGCGCGTGGGTGATTATTGTGATCGCCATCGTGATTTCCGTGATCGTGATGACGCAGAAGCCGATTCTCGCGCCGATCCATGAAAAGACGAATGACCACCGCCGGATGGCGGAGGAGCGCCGCCAGGAGCGTCTGGCGCGCCAAGCTGCGATGGAGGAAGAGGAAGGAAAAGAGCTGATTCTTGAGCCAGTGGAGGAACCGAAAAAAGCCGGGAAGAAAAAGAAATCCCGCCTTCTTTCTCATGTGGAATCGAAGGCTGATTTAAACGAAAACGACGATACCCATCAGATGGAGATGCCGGAGCTTTCGATTCACCGTGGTTCTGTGCCGGCTGAAGAGCCGGAAAAGACAGAACCGGAGATGACACGGCAAGCTGCAGAAGAGGCGAAAAAAGAGAAAACGTCTGCGGATCATACGAGAAATCCGCGGTCTTCCTGTGAAGAGATCGAGGCGGATATAGACGGCATTCGTCAGGAAATCGGGAAAAAAGCAGAGGAAAAGCGGCCGGAGTACAAAACACCGCCGATGAATCTACTGAAAAAAGGGACGCGCGGTGCCATGGGCGATTCCGATGCGCATCTGCGGGAAGTAGCGCGGAAACTGGAGGAGACGCTGGACAGCTTCGGTGTCAAAGTTACAGTCAATAACGTAAGCTGCGGACCGACCGTCACACGGTATGAGCTGATGCCGGAACAGGGCGTGAAAGTAAGCCGGATTGTCGGATTGACCGACGATATCAAGCTGAGTCTTGCAGCAGCAGATGTCCGCATTGAGGCACCGATCCCGGGAAAATCCGCAGTCGGAATCGAGGTTCCAAATAAGACGAACACGGCCGTGATGCTGCGTGATCTTCTTGAAACACCGGAGTTTAAGAACTTTTCTTCGAATCTGGCCTTTGCTGTCGGAAAAGACATCTCCGGTCAGCCGGTCATCGCAGATATCGCGAAAATGCCTCATCTTCTGATCGCCGGTGCGACCGGTTCCGGTAAATCGGTCTGCATCAACACACTGATTATGAGTATTATTTATAAGGCAAAACCGGAAGACGTCAAACTGATCATGATCGACCCGAAGGTCGTTGAGCTTTCTGTTTATAACGGCATTCCGCACCTTTTTATTCCTGTTGTCACAGACCCGAAAAAGGCTTCCGGAGCTCTGAACTGGGCGGTTGCGGAGATGACAGACCGTTATAACAAATTTGCGGAATTCAACGTGCGCGATATGAAAGGCTACAATGCAAAAGTTGCCGAGCTGCCGCCGGATGAAAACGGCAAAAAACCGGAAAAACTGCCGCAGATCGTCATTATCGTGGATGAGCTTGCCGACCTGATGATGGTTGCGCCGGGAGAAGTGGAGGATGCGATCTGCCGTCTGGCACAGCTTGCCCGTGCGGCCGGCATCCATCTGATTATTGCAACACAGAGACCTTCCGTCAATGTCATCACTGGTCTTATCAAGGCAAATATGCCGTCCCGTATTGCATTCTCGGTTTCTTCCAGCGTAGATTCCCGTACGATCCTCGACATGGGAGGTGCGGAAAAACTGCTTGGAAAAGGCGATATGCTCTACAAGCCGCAGGATTACCAGAAACCGGCCCGTCTGCAGGGATCCTTTGTTTCGGATAAAGAGGTCAGCGATGTCGTTGCCTACTTAAAAGATCACTACGGCGAGAACGCTTATGATCCGGATATCGAAAAACGGATTCACACCGTAAGCCTGGATGGCGGTTCTGCCGCAGGCGGCGGAGATAACCGCGATAATTACTTCGTGGAAGCCGGAAAATTTATCATCGAAAAAGATAAGGCATCGATCGGCATGCTCCAGAGAGTGCTGAAAATCGGTTTCAACCGCGCGGCCAGAATCATGGACCAGCTCGCGGATGCCGGTGTCGTAGGACCGGAGGAAGGAACTAAGCCGAGAAAAGTTCTGATGTCCATGGAACAGTTCGAAAATTATCTGGAGGAACACGGATGATGGGAAAAGATGTTGTCCGTTGTTTACAAATAACCGGAAACGTGATAAAGTATTAACATAAAATGCGCGAAAATCCAAGTCGTGCTTTTGTTAAAATATTTCTAACAAGATTAGGAGGATATTATGTACAAGATTCAAGAAGCGGAAATGCTCGCGAATAACATCTACCGTATGGTAGTAGAAGCACCGCGAGTAGCACAGCACTGCCTCCCTGGACAGTTTGTTATTGTCAAGGCAGATGAAGAAGGAGAAAGAATTCCTCTGACCATTTGTGATTACGATAGAGAAGCAGGAACTATCACCATCGTATTCATGCCGATCGGAGAATCTACCAAAAAAATGAAAGATCTCAAAGCGGGAGATGCTTTCATGGATTTCGTAGGACCTCTGGGGCAGCCGTCCGAGTTCTGCAGCGAAGATATCGAAGAACTGAAGAAAAAACGGATCGTATTCGTAGCCGGCGGTGTTGGAACTGCACCGGTTTACCCGCAGTTAAAATGGCTGCATGAGCATGGAATCACTGCTGACGCCATTGTCGGAGCAAAGACAAAAGATCTCGTTATTCTCGAGAAAGAAATGTCTGCTGTCAGCAATCTGTACATAACCACAGACGATGGTTCTTACGTAAGAAAAGGTATGGGTACCGATGTACTCCGCGACCTTGTACAGAACCAGGGCAAACAGTATGATGTCTGTGTTGCCATCGGACCGATGATCATGATGAAATTCGTATGTCTTCTGACAAAAGAACTGAACATCCCGACCGTTGTCAGCATGAACCCGATCATGGTAGACGGAACCGGTATGTGCGGTGCCTGTCGTCTGATGGTAGGTAATGAAGTAAAATTTGCCTGCGTAGACGGACCGGAGTTTGACGGTCATCTGGTAGACTTCGACCTGGCTATGAAACGTCAGCAGATGTATAAGACAGAAGAGGGAAGAGCTCTCTTAAGATACCAGGAAGGCGCAACCCATCACGGTGGATGCGGCCAGTGCGGAGGTGACAAATAATGGCAAAGGGATTAAACAGAGTACCGGTACGTGAGCAGGAGCCGAAGGTACGTGCCACAAATTTTGACGAGGTATGTCTTGGATACAACAAAGACGAAGCAGTAGAAGAAGCACAGCGCTGCCTGGGCTGTAAAAATGCAAAATGTATCACAGGATGCCCGGTTAATATCAACATTCCGGCATTCATTGCACAGGTAAAAGAAGGAAACTTCGAGGAAGCATACAAAATTATCGGTGAGTCCAGTGCACTCCCGGCAGTCTGCGGCCGTGTATGTCCGCAGGAGAGCCAGTGCGAGGGCAAATGTGTCCGCGGAATCAAAGGCGACGCTGTTTCCATCGGTAAACTGGAGCGTTTCGTTGCTGACTGGGCAAAAGAAAACGGTATCAAACCGGTTCCGGCAGCAGAGAAAAACGGCCACAAGATCGCGGTTATCGGTTCCGGCCCTGCAGGTCTTACCTGCGCAGGAGACCTTGCAAAACTTGGCTACGATGTAACCATCTTCGAGGCACTTCACAAAGCCGGCGGTGTATTAAGCTACGGTATTCCGGAGTTCCGTCTTCCGAAAGACAAAGTAGTTGCCGCTGAAATCGAGAACGTAAAATCTCTCGGTGTTAAAATTGAGACCAACGTTATCATCGGAAAATCCGTTACCATCGACGAGCTGTTAAAAGACGAAGGATTTGAAGCAGTCTTCATCGGTTCCGGTGCAGGCCTTCCGATGTTCATGGGAATCCCGGGTGAGAACGCAAACGGCGTATTCTCCGCAAACGAGTTCCTGACCAGAAACAACCTGATGAAAGCATTCCGCGATGATTACGATACCCCGATCGCACACGGCAAGAAAGTTGCTGTAGTCGGCGGCGGCAACGTAGCTATGGACGCTGCAAGAACCGCACTTCGTCTCGGCGCAGAGGTACACGTTATTTACCGTCGTTCTGAGGCAGAGCTTCCGGCCCGTGCAGAGGAAGTTCATCATGCAAAAGAGGAAGGTATCATCTTCGACCTTCTGACCAACCCGGTAGAAATTCTGACCGACGACAAAGACTGGGTAACCGGTATCCGCTGCATCCGTATGGAACTTGGCGAGCCGGACGCTTCCGGAAGAAGAAGACCGGTTGAGATTCCAGGATCTGAGTTCGAAATTGAAGTAGACGAAGTTATCATGTCTCTTGGTACTTCCCCGAACCCGCTGATTTCTTCCACCACCTACGGTCTGGATGTCAACAGAAGAAAATGTATCGTAGCTGAGGAAGAAACCGGAAAGACCAGCAAAGAGGGCGTTTACGCCGGCGGTGACGCTGTAACAGGTGCAGCAACCGTTATCCTCGCTATGGGTGCCGGAAAAGCCGGAGCTAAAGGAATTGATGAGTATATCAAAAGCAAAAATGCATAAGGCATTGCTTTTCTAAACTAAAAGCCATATAGACGCGGACAAAAAGTGATCTATATGGCTTTTGGTGTTTTTGACAGATATCCGAAAGGGTTTTAAGATTACAGAATGAAAATTACGATATTAACAGTAGGAAAAATCAAAGAAAAATATCTACGGGATGCGATCGCCGAGTATTCCAAGCGCCTCAGCCGCTATGCAAAGCTGGAAATTATCGAGGTGGCGGATGAAAAAACGCCGGACAACGCGAGTGAAACCGTAGAGACGAATATCAAAAATAAAGAAGCAGAGCGCCTTCTCAAATATATCCGGGATGACGCTTATCTGATTACATTGGAAATTAAGGGAAAACAGCTCACATCCGAGGAGCTGGCCCAGAAAATAGATACGCTCGGCGTGCAGGGAACGAGCCATATTATTTTTGTGATCGGTGGTTCCTTAGGGCTTGGCGAGGAAGTTCTGAAGCGTTCGAACTATGCGCTCAGTTTTTCGAAAATGACATTTCCGCATCAGTTGATGCGGGTTATTCTGCTGGAACAGATTTACCGGAGCTACCGCATTAACTGCGGGGAGCCATATCATAAATAGCTGCGAATAAGAGAGGTGTGATTGCGATGCGTGAAATGCGTTTAAAAAAGCGGGAGATTACAGATCCTGAAATTTTAAGAGAAATTCTGGAAAGCTGCGAGGTTGTGCGGATCGGGGCGATGGATGAGGAAGGCATGTTTATCGTGCCGATGAATTATGGATATGATGTCCGGGAAGAAGATGGAACTCTTCACGTCTGTCTGTACCTGCATGGGGCAAAAGAAGGGCGGAAGGCGGCTGCATTTGCAGCGGATCCGCGCGTAGCGGTGGAGATGGATTACAACCATGAAGTGATTACAGGTGACTATACGTGTGCGTATTCCTATGCGTACCGCAGTATCATGGGAAACGGAACCATCACGGAGGTGACAGATCCGGAGGCAAAGAAGAAAGGCCTGGGAAAAATCATGGCGCATATCGCACCAGAGGCGAAGATCGCTTTTCTACCAGAGATGGTGGAGCGCGTTGCCGTATGGCGCATAGACATCGATACATTTACCGGCAAAGAGCGCAGACGAAAATAGAGTGTTCGAAGCTCCGCAGGCTGCAGACGGAAAAAGACAGCAGAAAGGACAGCAGAAATGATTAAAATTGATCTGATTACAGGCTTCCTTGGCTCAGGGAAGACGACTTTTTTGAAACAGTACGCAAAGTATCTGATGGCACAGGGAAAGAACATCGGCATCCTGGAGAATGATTTTGGGGCAGTCAATGTGGATATGCTGCTTCTGCAGGAACTGCGCGGCGATCAGTGCGAGCTGGAGATGATTTCCGGCGGATGCGACAAAGAGACACACCGCAGACGGTTCCGCACGAAACTGATCTCGATGGGCATGAGCGGCTACGACCGCATTCTCGTGGAACCGTCGGGGATTTACGATGTGGATGAGTTCTTTGACACGCTGTACGACGAGCCGCTGAACCGCTGGTATGAGGCGGGAAGCGTCATCACGATTCTGGATGCCGGGCTCGATGAGAAGCTGTCGGAGGAAGAAGAGTATCTGCTGGCTTCCGAGGCGGCGAACGCTGGTAAAATCGTGCTGAGCAAAGTACAGAATGTTTCGGAGGAAAAGAAAGAAGAAACGATTGCCCATCTGAACCGCACGCTCGAGCAGGCAGGCTGCAGAAGACAGTTTTCTGATGCAGAAATTTTACAGAAAAACTGGGATGATCTGACAGAGGATGATTTCAAAATGCTCTCCGAATGCAGTTACCGTTCGGAGGATTACCGGAAGCTGGATTTCGGCGAGCAGCAGACATTTGATTCGCTCTGCTTTCTGGAGCCGAAGATTACGGAAGAAGCGCTGAAAAAGGCAGCAGAAGCAATCTTTGCGGATCCATCATGCGGCAATGTATTCCGGATCAAAGGAATTGTAAAGACGGGCGAAACTGTGTGGAGCGAAATCAATGCGACGCGGGAACAGATGACATTCCAGGCAGTGCCGGAGAGCCAGGAAGTGCTGATTGTAATCGGCGCGGGGCTTTCGAAAGAGCGGATTAGTGGAATTCTCGGAATTGAGTAAAAAATGGAGCATGACGGAAAGGGGTATTTTCTATCATGCTCCTGCTGGTTGGGCTAAATAGCAGTTACTGTGAAATGCACTGCCGTTCTGACAGTGTGGGGAACGGAATGATTTTGGAATTCCGTGCATCATCCGGTGTACAAAGAGCAGTCAACGGCTGCGGCTGATTTTCCATGGTCTGGAAGGAGAGAATGCCATCTTTCCATAAAACGACATCATCCGGTGAATGGACGGCAAAATAGCGGTGCAGCACATCGAAAAGAGAGGATGGAACTGCCGCAAGATCGTGCTCGGGATCGCTGGAATATAGAAAGATCCGGCTTCCCGGAAAACGACGGGAATGGATACCGGCAGAGGGAGCGGTAAAATCCGGGTTTTCGGTAAAATATAAGGATCTTTCTGCGGGTCCGGAAAACGGAATAGACAGCGTTGTGGAAACAACTGGCGCTTCTTCTGCAAGGGCTGGCTGCTTCTGAAATTTGCACAGGAATGGAATATTTTGAAAAAATGTATATTTCTTTCTCATAAGACTCACCTTTCAGCCGGAAAAGATCTGGCATTTGGCAGGGTGGATGTTATCGTTTACTTTAATTTTATCTTATCAGAAGTGCAGAAATAACAGGGTTAAACATTTGTAAAAAGCGTGTAAAACATCTTAAAGAGAAAGAAAAGAGAGGGGGAATCATATGGAACAGGAAGTAATGCAGGCCATTCGGGCAGAACTGGAAAGCAATATAGATGCAAAATACCGGGAATTTCACAGCTCTCTTGTTCCGGGACAGAACTGTCGGATTCTTGGTGTCCGCATTCCGGTTTCGCGACGGATTGCAAAAGCGACAGCAAGAGACCACTATGAAGTTTATACCGAACAGTTTAATCCGGAAGTCTACGAGGAGCTTCTGATCCGCGGAATGATGATCGGCTACGGAAAGCTGACCCGTGAAGAACAGACGGCAGAACTGGACCGCTTCGTGCCGATGATCAACAGCTGGGGAATCTGTGACAGCTCCTGTGCAACGTGCCATTTTATGAAGAAAGACCAGGAGTATTGGTATGGATATCTGCAGAAATGGCTGAAAAGCAGCCGGGAATATGAAATCCGGTTTGGTGTTGTGTGTCTGCTGGACTTTTTTATCAACGAAGCGTATATCAATGCTGTGCTGGAGGAGATGAAAAAGATTCATCACGATGGCTATTACGTAAAAATGGCCGTCGCCTGGGCAGTATCGATCTGTTATATTCATTTTCCGGAAAAAACACAGAAACTGCTGAAAGAAAACAGTCTCGATGACTGGACACATAACAAAACAATTCAGAAAATCAGAGAGTCGCTGCGGATCAGCAAAGAAGAAAAAGAGATGCTGAAAACCTGGAAGAGATAAAAAGAAAACCGTATCGCCGCGTTTCGAATATCGCAGCAATACGGTTTTCTTTCTCTTTTTTGAACTTATTCGTCCCATCCCTCAAAAAGCCGGATGTTGACGGCAATATTTCTTGCAATTTCACCTTCGCTTTTCCCGAGATCTGCCACATCCGATACCGGCGGAAAATCAGGTTCTTCTTCCGTCAGTTCCAGAGAGATCCAGTCATAGGCGGAGTGAATGGCATCTTCCAGCGCCTCGTCGAGGGTATCCCCTTTTGCATAGCAGCAGGCGAGATCTGGAAAATAACCTTCGTAGGTTCCCTGTTCGGTTTTATGAAAAACGGCTGGATAAGTAAATTTCATAGTGTTTCTTCCTTCTTCCTTTTCTTTTTCACGGAAATTCTTTTTTATCGTAGCACTTTTTCTCAAAAGATACAATGCCTAAAATACAATTGATCGTATTTGTAATCTATGCTAGAATGAAAAACAGATAATTGGAAAATACAAATGAAACCAAGGGAGGATTTCTCTTTGATAAAAGTAATTTTGTGGGACATCGACGGAACACTTCTGAATTTTAAGATGTCGGAACGATATGCAATTGAGTACTGTTTCAACAAGTTTCATATGGGAACCTGCACGGACGAAATGCTGCAGCGCTACAGCGTGATCAACCGCGGTTACTGGGAGCGGCTGGAGACGGGAGAACTTACGAGAGAACAGGTGATGCTTGGACGGTTCCATGAATTTTTTGAATCGGAAGGACTGCCGACGGATCAGGTAAAAGTATTCAATGATGAATATCAGATCCGCCTCGGCGATAAGGCTTTCTTCTGCGATCACGGAGATGAACTGGTAAAACGGCTGAAAGCTACCGTAAAACAGTATGCAGTAACAAATGGAACCACTGTTGCACAGGAGCGTAAACTCCGCTTTTCCGGGCTTGATCAGCTTCTGGACGGCGTTTTTATCTCGGAACAGGTCGGTGTGGACAAGCCGCAGAAGGCTTTTTTTGATGCGGTATGGAACGAAATCGGAAGTTATGCACCGGATGAGGTTGTGATCGTCGGCGACTCCCTCACAAGTGATATCCGCGGCGGAAAAAATGCAGGAATCCTGACCTGCTGGTACAACCCGGATCATCTTCCGAACAAAATTGAAGTTACACCGGACTGTACCATCGACAATCTTCAGGATATCCTTTCGTATCTGGATGAAAGCAGGTGATTTGCTAATGAGAACACGCGTATTACAGGAAAAAAATTACGCGGAGCGGATGCAGAATGGTGTGGAGCCGTACCTCGCCGCTCATGCAGAAGAATTTTACTGGGAAAGGGAGAGCGGTCATCCGATTCATGTTCTTCGTTACCGCGCATTCCGCCCGAGAGGTGTTGTTGTAATCTCACACGGTTTTACGGAAAATGCAGAGAAATATAAAGAGATCGTGTATTATTTTATCAAAGAGCATTTTCATGTTTATCTGCCGGAACACTGCGGCCACGGAAAGAGCTACCGTCTGGTGGAGGATCCGTCGCTTGTTTATGTCGATTCCTACCATCGTTATGTAGAAGATCTGCTCTTTGTTGCACGAAAAGCAAAAGCAGAGGCATGCGGTCTTCCGCTCGTTCTCTATTCTCACTCGATGGGCGGAGGAATCGCAGCAGCAGCGGCCGCCAAAGCGCCGCATCTGTTCCGGAAAGTGGTTTTGAGTTCGCCGATGATCCGTCCGCTGACCGGAAAAGTGCCGTTCGCCGATGCAAAACGGATCGCAGCTTTTGCCTGTGCCACAGAACGAGGCACACAGTATGTGGTAGGACAGAAACCATACCAGGGAATCGAAAGCTTTAAACAAAGTTCGTCCCTCTCCCGTCCGCGCTTTCTCTATTACCAGCAGAAGCGGGAAAAAGAGCCGCTGTATCACCTAAATGCCGCTTCTTACGGATGGCTCCATGCCGCCGCACATCTGTACCGCGATCTGATGCGGAGCGGATGGAAACGGATCGAGGCTCCTGTCCTTTTATTTCAGGCGGAGAACGATCATCTTGTGTCCAACCGTGCCCAGGAGCGGATGATCCGGAAAATGGCAGAACGCCGTCCCGGCATGGCAAAAATGGTAAAAGTACCGGGCGCAAAGCATGAATTGTTTGGAACCAGAGGGCGCATGCTCCAGACGTACTGGAATATGGTATTTGCTTTTCTGGAAAAAGATCTGTAACAAAAGAGAAGGGATGACAAAATGACACAGACAGAAATCGAAGAATATATTACCCAGTTTCCTATCTATCAGTATGCATTTGTAAAACCGGAGGACATCGAATTCAATGACCGGGTCCGCCAGATCTGCAAAAAGGAGTGCTCCCGCTACGGAGCCTCCTGGTCCTGCCCGCCGGCGGTAGGCACTGTTGAAGTCTGTAAGGAGCGTTGCATGAACTACGATCACGTTCTGTTCTTCTCCAGCATCGCAGAAGTGGACAACATCATGGATATGGATGAGACATTAAAAACAAAATCGGAGCACGAAAAAATCACACGCGAAATCGAGCAGCATTTAAAAGACAAAACCCTGCTCACCTTCGCCCTTTCCTCCGATTCCTGCCAGCTCTGCGATAAATGTACCTACCCGAGAGGCGGCTGCCGCCATCTTGAACTGATGCATCCATGCATCGAGAGCCACGGCATCGTTGTTGCAAACCTGATTGAAAAAAACATGATGGATTATTACCTCGGCGAGCATATGGTCATATGGTTCAGCATGATTTTCTATAAAGAATCGTAATCTGTGATGTAATTTTCCATTCTTTCAAACGTATTTACAGTAGAGGATTTCGCTGTAAGAAATTCAGAAAATACACAAGAGGGGGAATGAAATATGCTGAGAAAGGCAGGAAATTTTCTCAGGTATCTGTTCGGTATTCTGATGATGCTGGCGGGAGCCGGTTACTGGAAAGAGGAGAAGGCATATGCATTGTCACTGCTGCTGCTTGGAATCTTTTTGCTTCCGGTTACCTGGAATACGATAAAGAAACGGTTTCATGTGGCGAAAGCACTTCCTGTGCTGCTTCCTGTGCTGCTGCTGGTTTCCGCCTGTGCGCTGACACCTGTGACGTACAGCAGTAAGGAAACACAGAAGGCATCTGCAGAGTCTGTTTCCGTCAGCGTTACGGCAGCGCCGACGAAAAAAGCGACGCCGACCCCGACTGAAACATCAACACCAACGCCGACAGCAACACCGACCGAAACACCAACGCTGACCGCTACCCCGACTCCGACTGCTACCCCAACTCCAACGGCTGACCCGACCGAGACGCCGACACCTGAGCCAACCATAGAAGCTGCGGCGGAAGAAACCGTCGAAACGCAGGCAGCGGAAGAATCACAGCTGGCAGTGACTGCCGAAGAACCGCAGGTAACGGAAGCACCGCAGGAATCGGATCCGTATGGAGGACAGCTCGTGTGGATTTCAGAGACCGGATCGAAGTACCATAACAAAAATAACTGCGGCAGAATGAATCCGGATCGGGCATATCAGATGACGAGAGAAAATGCAGAAGCCCAGGGGTATGAACCCTGCAAAAAATGTTTTTAAAAAAGAGAAATGAAACCCCGCAGCCTGATCGGGCAGGAAACCCCAGCGGCTGTGGGGTATTTTTGTGCTTTTTTCTGCATAAAATAGCGATAGAACAAAAAGCAGACCCGCAAAGCGGAGGAGGTTTTGGATGCGAAAAAAGAAAAAGCAGAAAAAATCACTCCATCCGCCGGGCGGGGAGCTGCTTTCGGCGATGCAGGTTCCGTCAGATCTTGCTTTTGGCGAGCCGGTTGTGACGTTTTACGGCGGGAGAGAAGTGCAGATTGAAAATTACCGCAGGATTCTGGAATATAATGCGTGCCGCCTCTGTGTGCTTACACAATACGGCAGGCTGCTCCTTGTGGGAGAGGGAATCCGGATTGTTTCGTATTCCGGGGAGGAGATGCGGGTGGAAGGGAGAATCGATCAGGTGACGTTTCAATAAGTGTAATGATTCCAATCATTCCAATGCTGAAAAGGGGGTGTGCGTTTGCAGAGGGGAAAGGTTTTCTGGAAAGGCAATGTGCGGATTCGTGTGACGGGCCGTGAACCGGAGCGTTTTTTCAATCTGTGCGGGCACCATAACATCACACTGTGGGACGTGACAGAACATCAGGACTGCTTTGAGATGAGCCTTCTGCCGGAAGATTTCTTCCGTCTCCTGCCGATCCGCCGCAAGAGCGGTGTGCGCATCCGAATACAGAAAAAACAGGGACTGCCTTTCTTTTACCGGCGAAGTTTAAAAAGAAAGGCGTTTTTTATTGGCATTTTTCTCTGTCTGGCGGGACTTTATATACTGTCGCAGTTTATCTGGAATATTCATGTGGAAGGAAACTACGCGAACAGTACGCAGACGATTTTAAACAGCCTGGATGCGGCCGGGATTCATCATGGAATCTGGAAAAAACGAGTGGACTGCAGCAAAACCGCATCGTATCTGCGGGAGCAGTTTCCCAATCTGACCTGGGTGTCCGCAAAAATAGAAGGGACGCAGCTTGTCCTTGCGGTAAAAGAAAACGTAGACGGCTATGTGATCGAAGAAAAAGCAGATGATCCGCAGAATCTTGTGGCGAAAAAAGAAGGGACGGTCGTGCGCATTATCACACGGAACGGCATTCCGCAGGTGCTCCCAGGCGATACGTGCCAGGCAGGTGATATTCTCGTAAAGGGCGAGATTCCGCTTGTGAATGACAGCGGGGAGACGTACGGCTATTCTTATGTCCACGCAGATGCGGATATCGATCTCGAGACGACGTGGTACTATTATGATACCTTTCCGCTTTCCCATACGGTACGGACATATCAGAAAGCAGAGAAAAAAACGCCGGTATTCCAGATTTCTGCTTACCGATTTTTCCTTGGAAATCTGCTGCCGGAGAATTTTGTGGCGAGTTTGCGGAGCATGACCGGAACGGCGGATCAGAAAACAGAGAAAAGGGAAAATGGAGCAGACGAGGAAGTGTCCCTTCAGCAGCTTTATCTGACAGAAAACTTTGCCCTTCCGTTTTATTTCGGCTACCGTCAGAAATTTCCTTTTGAAGTTCAGAAAGAAACTTACTCAGAACACGAGGCAAAAGAAAAAGCCTCGCAGAATTATCAGAAATTCCACAGAAATTTATCAGAAAAAGGACTTCAAATATCGGAAAATCATGTTACAATAGAACTTAACGATACGTCATGTATCACAAAAGGGACACTTCGTGTGATAGAACGGGCCGTAGAAGCACAGCCCTGCGAAATGCAGAAGGTGTCGGATGGAAAGGAATCAATGGTAGATGAACAGCAATAACAACATGATAGAACTGCAGATGGAACTGCCCATCGAACATGAAAAGAAAGTATTCGGCCAGTTTGATGAACACATCAAAATCCTGGAGAGATCCCTGGCGGTTACGCTGATCTCCCGGGACGGCGTTTTAAAAATTGTAGGCCCGGCATCGAATGCAGCGCGCGCAAAGGAATGTCTGACACAGCTTCTGGAGCTTTCACGCCGCGGAAACGATATCACGACACAGAACGTCAATTATGCAATTTCACTTGTTATGGAGGACAGCGGAAGCAGCCTTGCGGAAATCGACAGCGACTGCATCTGCCACACCGTTGCAGGCCGTCCGGTCAAACCGAAAACACTCGGTCAGAAAGCGTACGTGGATGCGATCCGGGAAAAGATGATCGTCTTCGGCGTCGGCCCTGCCGGAACCGGAAAAACGTACCTTGCGATGGCGATGGCGATCACGGCATTCCGAAACGATGAGGTAGGCCGTATTATCCTGACGCGTCCGGCGATTGAGGCGGGTGAAAAACTCGGTTTCCTGCCTGGCGACCTGCAGAGTAAAATTGACCCGTATCTGCGGCCGCTCTACGACGCGCTGTATCAGATCATGGGAGCAGAGAGCTTCCAGAAAAACATGGAAAAAGGCCTGATTGAGGTTGCGCCGCTCGCGTACATGCGAGGCCGTACGCTCGACAATGCGTTTATTATCCTTGATGAGGCACAGAATACGACACCGGCGCAGATGAAGATGTTCCTGACCCGTATCGGTTTCGGTTCCAAAGTCATTGTAACCGGAGATGCCTCTCAGAAGGACCTTCCTTCCGGTACACGCTCCGGCCTTGATGTGGCAATGCAGGTACTGAAAAAAGTAGACGGAATTTCCTTCTGCGAGCTGACGAGCAAGGACGTTGTCCGTCATCCGCTGGTGCAGAAGATTGTACAGGCTTACGATGAATATGAAAAGAAAGCAAAGCCGGAAAATCACAGCGGCAGAGCAAAAAGTACGACGAGAAAACGGAGGGAAAATAAATGACACTGACGTTTGAAAATGAACAGGATTTTGACCTTGGATTTGATCCGGAAGAGGTTGCAGCAGCGGTAATCAATGGTGTGCTGGATCAGGAAGCGTGCCCGTATGAGGCAGAAGTAGAACTGATTCTGACTGATCCGGAAAATATCCGCACCATGAACCGGGAACACAGAAACATTGACCGGGAGACAGACGTGCTTTCTTTCCCGATGGTAGATTATCCTTCTCCGGCTTCGTTCGATTTTCTGGAGACGGAAGAGGGAGATGACTGTTTTAACCCGGACAGCGGTGAGCTGATGCTGGGTGATATTGTGATTTCTGTTGCGCGCGCAAGAGCGCAGGCGGAGGAATACGGTCATTCTTTAAGACGCGAATTTGCTTTTCTTGTTGCACACAGTATGCTGCATCTTCTGGGTTATGATCATATGACACCGGAGGAAGCAGCCGTGATGGAGGCAAAGCAGGAAGAGGTGCTGCAGCGTCTCGGTATCACAAGAGACTGATTGAAAGAAGAAAAGGAGGGGTCTTTATCAAAAAGAGAGGGTTTTACACATTGGGGATTGCTCTGCTGGGAAGCATGATGCTGTTCGGATGCCGGAAAATTGGGGAAACGGCACCGGAAACTGCATCGGCAGGAACTTCTTATGTCTCAGAAGAGACAGCAGGGGAAAGCAAGACAGAAACGAAAGCTACGGAACCACCGGCCCCGACCGAAGATCCGGCACCGGAACCGCTGGTTCCGGAAGCGATTGAGCCGACACCCGCGGAGGATGCGCTGCCGGAAGGTATGGTGAAAAGTTATCTGACAGGAGAACCTGTCGCCGAAGTACAGGGAAGAAGGCGCCCGGTGGCGGTTATGCTGAGTAATATCATCAGCGCCTGCCCGCAGAGCGGTATCAGCCGTGCGGGAGTGATCTATGAAGCGCCGGTCGAAGGCGGCATTACGCGCCTGATGGGGCTGTTTGAAAACTATGATGATCTCGAAAAGATCGGATCGGTGCGGAGCTGCCGTGAATATTATGTGTATCTGGCGGCTGGTTTTGATGCCCTGTATTATCATTACGGACAGGCGGCGTATGCGATTCCGCTGCTCGAATCGGATCACATAGACAATGTGAATGGCATGGAGTATTCGGAACAGGTGTATTACCGGACGTCGGATCGTCCGTCGCCGCACAATGCGTATTTGGATGCGGCCGGGATTGCAGCGGGAATCGATCTCTGCGGCTACCGGACATCTTACAAAGACGGTTATGACGGATTTTTCCAGTTTGCATCCGAGACAGAACCGGAAACGCTGGAACAGGGACGAAATGCCGCCTATGTGGCACCGGGCGGATATTTCCACAACAATCCGTGGTTTTCGTACGATGAGGCGAGCGGCACGTATTTGCGTTATCAGTTCGGGGAACCGCAGATCGATGAGATGACACAGGAACAGCTTGCGGTGAAGAACATTATCGTGCAGTACTGTTCCTGGAAAAAGTATGATGACAATGCGGAATATCTCGATATCGATGTGGTAAACGGCGGAACGGGAACGTATATCACAAGCGGAAAGGCCATCGACGTGACATGGAGCAAGGATGATCCGTGGGGCGTCACAAAATACCGGGATGGGAATGGCGATGAGATTAAGTTGAATCCTGGAAAAACATGGGTTCTGATTGTACTGGATAATTATACAGACGAGACTGAAATCCGGTGATTGAAAACCGGATTTCAGATTTTTCGCGGATCTGCTGGACAGATACCGTGTTTTGCGGTAAGATAAAGAGAAAATTCCGGTAATTTAAAGGAGCGAAATACAGAAAATGGAAATTAATATACAGAGAATTAACGAACTTGCCCGCAAGGCGAAAGCAGAGGGGCTGACGCCGGCGGAGAAAGAAGAGCAGCAGAAGCTGCGGAGAGAATATATTGCAGCCGTGAAAATGAACCTCCGTACCCAGCTCGACAATATTGATGTGCAGGAGAAAGACGGAACAATCGTAAATCTGGGGGAGCGCTATGGAAGCAAAAGGAAACATTAGAAAAGAAGTTTTTGCCCGAAGAAGAGCAGCCACACAGGAAGAAATTCAGGAAAAGAGCCGTATGATTTATGAAAAAATCACGGCTCTGCCGGAGTTTCTGGATGCGGACTGCTTTTTTGCGTATATGGACTTCAAAAAAGAAGTCATGACACGGGATCTGATCGAGAAGGCCCTGCAAATGGGAAAGACGGTCGCTGTGCCGCGCGTGGAAGGCGATGATATGGTTTATTATGAGATCAAAGATTTCTCCACGCTGAAATCCGGCTATTTTGGCATTATGGAGCCGGACGGCGGAAAGGTCTGCACGCGGGAAGAGGGCTTTCTGCTGGTACCCGGTGTGGCCTTTGATCCGGCGCGCCACAGAGTAGGATATGGAAAAGGATTTTATGACCGCTTTCTTGCCGCACATCCAGGGTTTACAACGGTTGCAGCGGCGTTTGAGTTTCAGCTGTTTGATGCGGTGCCGTTTGAAGAGACGGATGTTCTGCCGCAGATGCTGGTGACAGAGCAGAAGATTTACCGTTAGCAGCCAATCACGATAAGACAACACGAGGAGGAGACGAATATGATAAGTCTGGAAGAAATCGGAACAAGAGCCCGTGGGGCGGAACCTGTGCTTCGCATCATGGGGACAGAGACGAAAAACCGTGTGCTGAAAAAAGCAGCGGAAAATCTTGTGGCGGATGCCGATGCGATTATCGCGGCAAATGCGCTGGATATGGAGCATGGAAGAGAAAAAGGAATGTCCAAAGGTCTTCTGGATCGGCTGTTTCTGGATCAGAGTCGCATCGAGGCGATGGCGGAAGGTCTCTGTCAGGTATCCGAGCTGGACGATCCGATCGGGGAAGTTCTCGGTATGAAAAAACGGCCGAACGGTCTTCTGATCGGGCAGAAACGTGTTCCGCTTGGTGTTGTCGGAATCATCTATGAAGCACGTCCGAATGTAACAGCGGATGCGTTTGCACTCTGCTTTAAGACGGGAAATGTCGTGATTTTGAAGGGCGGAAGTGATGCGATCCACTCAAATATGGCGATTGTTGCCTCACTGCGGAAAACACTGAAGGAGGAGCAGGTGCCGGAGGATGCGCTGCTTCTGATCGAAGATACTTCACGTGAGACAACGGCACAGTTTATGAAGATGAACCGCTATGTCGATGTTCTGATTCCGCGCGGCGGTGCCGGACTGATCCGTGCTGTCGTGGAAAACAGCACGATTCCTGTCATTGAGACGGGAACCGGAAACTGTCATATCTACGTGGATGAAACAGCCGATCTTTCCATGGCAGTGGATATTATTCTGAATGCAAAGACACAGCGTGTCGGCGTCTGCAATGCGTGTGAATCCATCGTAGTGCATGAAAACGTGCGTGAAAAACTGCTGCCGGTTCTCGCAGAACGATTGAAAGAGAAACAGGTGGAGATGCGCGCAGACGAGAAGGCAAGAGAATACATGCCGGGAGCAGAAGCAGCGACAGAAGAGGACTGGGGAAAAGAGTATCTCGACTATATCGTATCCATTAAAACGGTTTCCTCTATCGACGAAGCGATCGCGCACATCAACCGCTACAACACAAAACACTCCGAGGCGATCATCACCAACGACTACACCCACGCCCAGAAATTCCTGGACGAAATCGACGCAGCGGTGGTCTACGTCAACGCCTCCACCCGCTTCACCGACGGCTTCGAATTCGGCTACGGTGCCGAAATCGGAATCAGCACCCAAAAACTCCACGCCAGAGGCCCGATGGGACTGCTGGCGCTGACCTCGATTAAATTTGTGGTATATGGGAATGGACAGGTACGGTCATAGAAAGGAGACAAAAACATAATGACAGCAATGAGAGAAGAAGCATTTGAATTATTGGAAAAAATGCCAGAAGATAAACTAGTGTTTATTATTCAGATTATGCAGGGTGTAAACAGTCTTTATAATAGCGGTGCTGTTGAATCGAAAAAAGATGCTTTTTTACGAATGGAGCAAATAAGAAAAAAAGGAAATGTTCAGGATGACGATGCTGAATTGGCATCTTATAGAGAGGAAAAATAAATGCGTGCATTGCCGCACACTCTGTTTCTAATATGTTTTTTATTTTAAGAAAGACATATGACGTAAAAGAAAGAAGAGAACTTCTCCTTAGCTTATTTGAAATTTTTGATGTAGAAGGAATTGATTCAGAAAAACTAATGAAAGGTCTGAAAAATGAAACATTTTCAGATTTTGAAGACTGTTTGCAGATGGAATGTGCCGAATCATTTTGCGCACAATATATTGTTACAAGAAATACAGCAGATTATGTGACTTCAAACATACCTGCGGTTACTCCGACGGAATATTTGGAATCGGAACGGTAGCAGCTGCTTTTACGATGGGAAAAGGTATTGTGCTGATGGGAAAACTGCTGGATAAAAAGTTTGCGTTTGTCTCCGTTTTATCACCGGAAAGACCGTAAAATGCAGGGCTGATATTTGATCGTAAAAAATTAGAAAAAAATGTAAAATCCTCTTGAAACCAAGGGGATTTTACTATATAATGAGCAGGACAAAAACAACTGCAGAGTAAGTTCATATGCGTAAAGTGCTCCCGGGATAGAGAGTAGCCAGGGAGACGAAAAGAGAAAATCTTGCGGTATATGAATTGCATCTCGCTGCAACAGAAGATAGAGACAAGAGATTATCTCCTATTGTAGTCAGATATCTGTAAAGGAGGTAATTTTTTTATGCAGAAAAATGCAAATGAAACAGCAAAAGAAACAAAAAACATGTTTCTGCAGTCAGCAAAAGAGCTGAAAGCAGTCACAACCCTCGCAGCCTGTGCCATGTTCGCAGCGCTGGCGATGATTCTGAACCAGGTAGCATCGATTGATATCGGACCTTATGTCCGCATCGGATTTTCTGGAATCCCGAACCGCCTTGTCGATTACCTGTTCGGACCAGTGACAGGATGTCTTTTCTCCGGCATTCTTGATGTCGTAAAATACTTCCTGAAACCGAGCGGCCCGTTCTTCTTCGGATTCACCTTTAATGCGATGCTGGCATCTTTTATGTATGGATGCTTCTACTATCGCAAAAAACTGACCATCAAACGTGTGCTTGCAGCCAAGTTCATCGTTATGCTGACTGTCAACGTACTGCTGAACACCCTGTGGATCAGCATGCTGTATGGAAAAGGAATCATGGTGCTTCTTCCGGCACGTGCCTTAAAGAACCTGATTATGTGGCCGATCGATTCCATCATTTTCTATAGCCTGACGAAGTTGATCGAGCAGACCGGCGTCTTCCGCATGTTCCATGCAAGAACCGCTGCACAGGCACAGAGATAAAGAAAAATTCAGACACCATCAAAACGATACATTTACCAATCTGCAGAAAAGGTACTGTCCGCCAGAACAAAAAGGAAGCGGATGGGTTTTGTCGGAAAAGAAAAGCGAAAAAGAACTGCGGCAGGAACTTCCCCAAAAGGAAGCCTGCCGCAGTTCTTTTTGTATGAAAATCCCATCAGGCGGACAGCGATTTTACTGATATCCGTGATCTGACCAGTCCTGGTTTTTGATCCGCTCGTAATCCTCCTCTGTAATCGGAAGAATCGTTCCATGCTTGTAGCCGTATGGGAACGAGAAGGAAGCATCAGAACGAACAAATTTTCCGGAAGCAAGGCTGTCTGCAACAAACGGCACATATCCCTGGCCGGCACCCGGAACGCCGTCGTTGACAGCTTCCCAGTGGAAACCATCGCGGCTTATGCCGAAATAAACCTGTTCGCCGTCCGGTGTTGTTTTTTCCCGAAAATGAACAAATAAATATGCCTGTGCCATAAAATAAAACTCCTTTATGCATATGTTTGGATGAAAAATTCAGATGTTCTGTTTTTCAGGCCATACCTTATACGGTTCCATTATTTTGTAAGACGGATCACATTCCAGCTGTGTTTTCCAAGAACGGTGTGCATTTTTCCATTCTCCAGTTTGGTGGCATCGGAATGGGTCGGAGTAACGTGGTTCGGATCTGCTTCGGTGTTGACCGCTTTCATATCGTCGTTTGTCAGCACGATGTGCTCAGCCAGACGGCATCTTTCGAACTGACGCAGATCGCAGGAAACCTCCATATCCTCATCCAGGCTCTTGTTGACTGCAAAAATGGTCAGTGCATCGTTTTCCTCATCCCAGATGCAGACAGAATCGAGATACGGAGCTTCGCCGTACGTTTTGCTCTCGTAAACCGGTGTCAAAACCTGTGTATTTAAGACGGTTCCGCGGCCGTATACGCTTGCATGCATGTATGGATAGAAGATCGTCTGACGCCATGCACCGGTATCGGATGTCATGATCGGAGCGATAACGTTGACAAGCTGTGCGAGGCAGGCAATCTTGACACGGTCTGCGTGGCGCAGGAGTGTGATCAGCATGCTTCCGACGAGAAGTGCATCCTCAAAGTTGTAAACATCCTCAAGCTGATGAGGTGCGCGTACCCATTTCTCCAGCTTCTGATCCTGCTCATTGCTGTGATACCATACGTTCCACTCATCGAAGGAAAGGTTAATCTGCTTTTTGCCGTGTTTTTTCGCTTTGACTGCATCACAGATCGCAACTACACCGGAGATGAAATCATCCATGCCCTTGGAGCTTGCCAGGAAATCGACAGTATCATTTGCATAATTTCCGTAGTACTGGTGTAAAGAAAGGTAATCCACCTCATCATAGCATTCGTCCAGAACCGTATATTCCCAGGAACCGAAGGTTGGCATCGTAAGATTGGAGCTTCCGCAGGCAACAGTTTCAATCGTCGGATCCATGAATTTCATCAGACGGGAAGTCTCTGCTGCAATACGTCCGTACTCAGAAGCGGTCTTATGTCCCATCTGCCACGGTCCGTCCATCTCGTTGCCGAGGCACCAGAGTTTGATGTTGTGTGGATCTTTGTAACCGTGGGATTTTCTCAGATCACTGTAGTAGGTGCCGCCCTTGAAGTTGCAGTACTCCAGCACATTTTTTGCGTCTTCCGGTCCGCGGGTTCCGAGATTGACGGCCATCATAATGTCACTGCCGGCTTTTTTCGACCAGTCAGCAAACTCATTCAGACCGAATTCGTTTGTCTCAATCACGCCCCAGGCAAGATCTGGTTTTGCAGGCCGTTTGTCTTTCGGGCCTACGCTGTCTTCCCAGTGAAAACCGGAGACAAAGTTTCCGCCCGGGTAACGGACGATCGGTACTTGAAGCTCTTTGACAAGATCCAGGGTATCTTTTCGGAAGCCCTGCTCGTCGGAGAGAACACTTCCTTCCTGATAGATGCCCTCGTAAACGGCGCGTCCCAGGTGCTCGATAAAGGAACCGAAGATTCGTTTGTCAACTTTTCCGGTAAGAAAATATTTGTCAATGATAATCTCTGCTTTTTTCATACTTAAAAATCCTCCTGTTAAAAGAAATGTTCGTTTTCAGACACGATCCAGAAAAACAAAGGATCACCGGCGTGTCTATGATTTTATTCCACCGTTTCGCTTTCGCTTTGGATAGTTTCAATTTTAGCAGGAAGATAGAAAAAAACCAGAGATTTTTGTCCGACAAATTTGACTTTTTTTCCGGTTTTGCGGTAAAATAGGGAGAAGAAAAGAAAAGGGGAAACGAGAAGAATGGAATTTTCAGTTCATATTTGTGAATATAATAGATCCAACGCCGATTATGAGACGATATATCGGCCGGAGGGCAGCGGGGACTATCTGTTTCTGTTGTTTAAAACGCCGATGAAGGTGTATGACAGAACTGCGTTTTTCATTGCACAGGAAAATGCCTGCCTTTTTTACACGCCGGATCACGAGCAGCATTATCAGGCTGTTCAGAAGTTTCGCAACAGCTATGTCCATTTCTGGTGCGGTGAGAATCTGGGTGAAACGTATGGAATTCCGCAGAATACTGTTTTTTATCCGCAGAACACGGAAGCAATTGATGAGCTGATTCGCCTTTTGCAGAGGGAATACATTGTGAAAGATCCATACGCAGTGGAATATGAGGAAGCACTGGTTCGTCAGATGATGATTACGGCATCGCGCGGTATGCGGCTGTACAAGAAAGCGGCAGAGGAGCCGGCCGGACTGTATCAGGAATTCCAGGAGCTGCGCCTTAAGATGTTGAGCCATTATGAGAAAGACTGGACGACAGAAAAGCTTTGCCAGATGGCCAATATGGAAAAAAGTCAGTTTTATTCTTATTACAAACAGTTTTTCAGCAGCACCCCGCACAGCGATCTGATTGAAGTACGGCTCGACAAGGCGAAAAATCTTTTGACAAATCAGGCACTTTCCATCGGACAGACCGCGGAAATCTGCGGTTTTTCCAATCTGTCTCATTTCAGCCGCTATTTCAAACGCCACTGCGGATGTTCTCCGCGGGAATGGCAGCAGCAAGGCGGAAAAAGCATAAAATATAAAGTGAAGTTGCAGGAAGATGAGAAATGCTATAGCTTTTCCCAATAGCTTATGATAAAATATTCAGAAGATGTTGGAGTCAAAAGGTACTTTGGCCATGATATCTTCAGAAAAAGTAAGAAAAAGGGAGAGCAGTATGAAAAAGAGAGAGTCATTTAACAGTCGGTGGGGATTTATCCTGGCCTGCATCGGCTCTGCAGTTGGAATGGGCAACATCTGGATGTTCCCTACCCGGGTTTCCTTGTACGGAGGAGGTTCCTTTTTGATTCCGTATTTCCTGTTCGTTGCACTGATCGGCTTTACCGGTGTGAGCGGGGAGATGAGTTTTGGCCGTGCCACAAGATCCGGTCCGGTTGATGCGTTCGGTTTTGCGTGTGAAACGAAAGGAAAACGAAAAGCCGGAGAGGCGCTTGGTCTGATTCCGGTGCTGGGTTCCCTGGCAATGGCGATCGGTTATACGGTTGTCATGGGGTGGATTTTCAGGTACATGATCGGAACCTTTACCGGAAAGACACTGTCAGCTGTGAGCGTAGAGGATTTTGCCGGAGCGTTTGAATCCATGGCATCTGCGTTTGGAAACAATTTCTGGCAGATCGCAGCTCTTGTGGTTGCGATGGTCATTCTGGCATTTGGTGTTGGTAAGGGAATTGAGAAGGTCAATAAGGTGCTGATGCCTGTTTTCTTTCTCCTGTTTGTTGCACTTGGTATCTATGTTGCCTTTCAGCCCGGTGCAGCGGATGGATACCGTTATATTTTCCGTGTGGAACCAAAAGCACTTGCAGATCCGAAGACCTGGATTTTTGCACTTGGTCAGGCATTCTTTTCCCTGTCTGTAGCCGGAAACGGAACACTGATCTATGGTTCCTATTTGTCAGATGGGGAAAATATTCCGGCCGCCGCCGGAAGAGTAGCATTTTTTGATACGCTCGCTGCTATGCTTGCTGCGCTGGTTATTATCCCGGCGATGGCAACTACGGGAGCACAGTTAAATACAGGAGGACCTGGACTTCTGTTCATTTTCCTTCCGAATTTGATAAAGTCTATGCCGGGTGGCGCGCTGATCGCAATCGTTTTCTTTGTCGCTGTCTTTTTTGCCGGCCTTACCTCTCTGATTAACCTGTACGAAGCACCGATTGCAACGGTACAGGAAAAATTTCATCTCGGAAGAGTAGCAGCCTGCGGTGTGATCGGGGTTATCGGTGTGGTCGTATCTCTTCTGATCCAGGGCATTGTATCCCAGTGGATGGATGTTCTGTCGATCTACATTTGCCCGCTCGGCGCCGGCCTTGCCGGAGTCATGTTCTTCTGGATCTGCGGAAAGAAGTATGTGCAGTCCCAGGTAGACAAGGGAAGAAGCAGCAAATTCACGGATCTGTATTATCCGATCTGCAAATATATCTACGTGCCGATCTGTGTGCTGGTTCTGATTCTCGGAATCGTGCTTGGCGGAATCGGCTGAAACGATGTTGATAGAAAACGCGCCTGTCGTGCGGAAAAAAAATCCGGCGGCAGGTGCGTTTTTTGATAAAATTTTTCAAATATATAAATCCGATTGAAATACTCGGAAAAAAGGTCTACAATCGGAGGCGAAAACAGAGATTTTAACCTCGAAGCAAAATAAGGAGGATATCAATATGGGAAAAAATCTTTTAACAGTGAAAGATTTAACGGTAAATGTAGAAGAAAAAGAGATCCTGCACGGCGTCAATCTTACGATTGGAAAAGGGGAGACGCATGTGCTGCTTGGACCGAATGGTACCGGAAAGTCGACGCTTGGCAATACGCTGCTCGGCAATCCGAAATATAACGTGACACGCGGCGAAATCTGGTTCCAGGGAAAGAACATCACAGAAGAGCCGGTCAATGAACGCGCCAAAATGGGACTGTTTCTCTCGTTTCAGAATCCGCTTGAGGTGCCTGGCGTAACCTTAAGCTCTTTTATCCGCAGCGCCGTCGAGTTAAAAACTGGCAAACGGATGCGTCTGTTTGAGTTCCGGAAAGAACTGGAAAAAGCAATGGAAGTTCTGCAGATGGATCCGTCGTATGCAGACCGTGATCTGAATGTCGGATTTTCCGGCGGTGAGAAAAAGAAAGCCGAGATCTTGCAGCTTCTGATGCTCGAGCCGTCCCTTGCCATTCTCGATGAGACCGACTCCGGCCTGGATATCGATGCGGTCCGCACCGTTTCTGCCGGAATTGAGGCATACCGCAGAAAATGCGGAGGAAGTCTTCTGATCATCACGCACAGCACGAAGATTCTGGAATCGCTGATGGTGGATCAGACCCACATCATGGTGGAAGGTGAAATTGTCAAAACCGGCGATGCATCTCTTGTAGAGGAGATCAACCGGGACGGATTTGGAAAATACGAAAAGTCACTGGCGTAAAACCGAAGGTACAGAAAGGATGAAAACGCTGTGAGAGAAAAAAGCTATGTAGAGGATATTGACCGAAGCATCTATGATTTCAAAGACGATGAAAAGGATGCCTATAAAGTAAAAGCCGGCCTGACGCCGGAAATTGTACAGAAAATTTCGGATGAGAAGAAAGACCCTGCCTGGATGCAGCTGTTCCGTCTGCGTTCTTTACAGATCTACAACCAGATGCCGATTCCGGATTGGGGTCCGTCGATCGAGGGTCTGAACATGGATGACATCGTAACGTATGTCCGCCCGAATACGAAAATGAAAGCAAAGTGGTCCGATGTGCCGGATGACATCAAAAATACGTTTGAGCGTCTCGGCATCCCGCAGGCAGAGCGGAAATCACTCGCCGGCGTGGGCGCACAGTATGATTCGGAGCTGGTCTATCACAACGTCCGCGCGGAAGTTGCGGCGCAGGGTGTTGTCTATACCGATATGGAGAGTGCGCTGCATGGTGAGTACGCGGATATGGTGCGGAAACACTTTATGAAACTGGTGAAACCGACCGACCACAAATTTGCCGCACTGCACGGAGCCGTCTGGTCCGGCGGTTCGTTTGTCTATGTGCCGAAGGGGGTTTCCGTGGAAATCCCGCTGCAGTCGTATTTCCGCCTGAATGCGCCGGGCGCAGGCCAGTTCGAGCATACGCTGATTATTGTCGATGAGGACGCGGACCTTCACTTTATCGAGGGCTGTTCCGCACCGAAATACAATGTGGCCAACCTCCATGCCGGATGTGTGGAGCTGTTTGTCGGAAAGAATGCAAGACTCCGTTATTCTACGATTGAAAACTGGTCGAAGAATATGTACAACCTGAACACGAAGCGCGCGCAGGTCGAGGAGGGCGGAAAAATCGAGTGGGTTTCCGGTTCATTCGGCTCCCACGTTTCCTACCTGTACCCGATGAGCGTGCTGAAAGGAAGAGGCGCAAAGATGGAATTTACCGGCATCACGTTCGCCGGTAAGGGCCAGAATCTCGATACCGGAGCGAAGGTTGTCCACAGCGCGCCGGATACGAGTTCCTATATTAACACGAAATCGATCTCGAAGGACGGCGGCATCAGCACCTTCCGTTCGTCAGTCTCTGCAACAAAAGCGGCAAAGAACACGAAATCAGCCGTTTCCTGCCAGTCTCTGATGCTCGATGATATCTCCCGGTCGGACACGATTCCGGCGATGGATATCCGTACAAAAGATGCGAACATCGGCCATGAAGCACAGATCGGAAGCATCAGCGATGAAGCCGTCTTTTATCTGATGTCGCGCGGCATGACGGAAGAGGATGCGAGAGCGTGCATCGTCAGCGGATTCGCGGATGATGTTTCAAAAGAACTGCCGCTGGAGTACGCGGTGGAGATGAACAATCTGATCCGCCTCGAGATGAAGGGTAGCATTGGATAAGGAGGCCAGACACATGGAAGAACAGAACAGCATGAAAATCAACCAGCTTCCATCGAAAACATGGTACTGGCTGGGATTAAATGATACAAAAGTAAAATGGGCGGCGGGTGCGCCGTGTGAAATCTGCGCGGAAGAGCCGTCTGCGGATGATGAGATAACGGGTTTTCCGGAAGCTATGAATACCGGGGCAGGAAAAGAGACGGATGTCCTTTTTGCACCGGAGCAGACGAAAAACTGGAGTGTCTCTGCAAAGGAGGGGCAGACGAAACAGGTCACGCTTTCCATCGGACAGGGAAAAGAGACGGTTTCATCCGGAAAGATCCGCGCGGCGGCAGAAGAGGGAGCTTCCCTTACCGTTTTCGAGGTATTTGAACCGGCACAGGCAGCGGGACAGCTCGCGGTGCGGACAGAACTTTACGCGAAAAAAAACAGCCGCATCCGGCTCGTGCAGGTGATGATGCGCGGTGAGGGACAGGAGCTTTTAAATGATGTCGGATGCATCTGCGAGGAAAATGGTGCACTGGATCTTTTACAGGTCGTTGTCGGAAAAGGCGATGTCTATGACGGTATCTGGACCGAACTGCAGAAGGATCACGCATCACTGCAGGCAGAAATCGGCTATCTTCTGCAGAATCAGCAGAAATTTGATGTCAATCTGAATGTGCGCCACTTCGGAAAAGTAACCAAGAGCACGATCCAGGTAGACGGAACGCTGATGGATGCGGCGGAAAAGATCTTCCGCGGCACAATCGACTTTGTGCGCGGTTCGGCAGATTCCGTCGGAGCAGAGACAGAACAGGTATTGCTGCTCGGCGATGATGTAGTCAACAAGACGATTCCTGTGATCCTCTGTGCAGAGGAAAACGTACAGGGAAGCCACGGCGCGGCAATCGGAGAACTCGATGAAGAGACACTGTTTTACTTCGGTGCGCGCGGCATGGACCGTACACAGGCAGAAAATACGATAGCGCGGGCGAAACTGGAAGCAAAAATCCAGAAGATCGGCGATGCGGACATCGAACAGAAAGTAAAAACACAGCTTGCGGAGGTGCTTGACCGTGACAACAGATAACATCAGAAAAAATTTCCCGCTTCTGCAGCAAATGGACACGATCTATCTGGACAACGCGGCGACGGCACAGCGCCCGTCATGCGTTCTTGCTGCAGTACAGGAATTTTACGAACAGAAAAATGCAAATCCTCTGCGAGGCTTCTATCCTTTAAGCCTGGAGGCGACGGAGAGCTATCAGGAGGCAAGGAAGACCGTACAGGAGTTTATTCATGCAGAAGAGCCGGAGGAGATTATTTTTACCCGGAATACAACGGAAAGCCTGAACCTTGTGGCATACAGCTATGGCCTGAACTTTTTAAAGGAAGGCGACGAGATCGCTGTAACAATCATGGAGCATCACAGCAATCTGCTTCCGTGGCAGATGGTGTCGCGTATGACTGGGGCGAAGCTCCATTATCTGGAATGTACCAGTGAGGGCGAGCTGACCGATGAGGAGCTCCAAAAGGGCATTAATGAGAGAACACGTCTTGTGACTGTTGCGCAGGTATCGAATGTGCTCGGCTGCGTGAATCCGCTCCAGAAAATCACGGAGATGGCGCACCGCGTAGGAGCCGTTGTCGTTGTGGACGGCGCCCAGAGCGTTCCGCATATGCCGGTCGACGTACAGGCGCTGGATGCAGATTTTCTCGCCTTTTCCGGCCATAAGCTGATGGGCCCGATGGGAATCGGCTGTCTGTATGGAAAACGGGAACTGCTGGAAAAAATGCCGCCGTTTTTAACCGGAGGCGAGATGATCGATTCCGTTCACCGCGACGGAGCCGTTTTTGCACCGGTTCCGCAGAAATTTGAGGCGGGAACGGTAAATGCAGCCGGTGCGGTGGGGCTGGCCGCAGCGATCCGGTATCTGCAGGAAAAAGGATTTGATTATATCCAGAAAAAAGAGCTGGAACTGACGCAACGTGCTATGGAAGGACTCGGCGCGCTGCCGTACGTTCATATCCTCGGTTCCAAAGATCCGGCCAACCATACGGGCATCGTTTCGTTTACGATTGACGGCGTGCATCCGCACGATGTGAGCGAAATTCTTTCTTCTGACGGCATCGATGTGCGGGCAGGCCACCACTGTGCACAGCCGCTTCTGGAATATCTTGGCGTCCGAAGTTCGACAAGAGCCAGCATGATGTTTTATAATACACCGGAAGAGATTGATGCACTGATCGAAAGTGTATCCACAATCAGAAGGAGAATGGGCTATGGAGAGTAGAGGATTTTATAACGAAATTTTGACGGAGCACAATCTGCGTCCGGAATTCAAGCATGATCTGCCGGATGCGGACATCGTACTCGAGGGCGTCAACCCAAGCTGCGGCGATGATATCTGGCTGAAATTAAAAGTCGACGGCGATGTGATCACGGACGGTGCGTTCGTGGGCGACGGCTGTGCGATTTCGCAGGCATCGGCGGACATTATGCTCGGCATGATCATCGGAAAGACGAAGGACGAGGCACTGCGCCTGGGAAATCTGTTTCTGCGCATGATCAAAGGAGAAGCATCCGACGAGGAGATTGACGAACTCGAGGAGGCTGGTGCACTGAAAGATATCTCCCACATGCCGGCAAGAGTGAAATGTGCAGTGCTTGGATGGCATACGCTGGAAGAGGCATTTAAACAGGAAAAATAAGAACAGAAAAACTTTTTGCATTTCTGAGAAAAAGTATCACTTTACCCACTTGCAATTTTTAAAAAATTAGTTATAATGAATTATAGTTAGTAATGGCTAACCAAAGTGAATCAATCATTGTTATCTCCCGTCTGCGGATCCTGGACACTTCGCAGGCGGGAAACTCCAGAAACAAACGAGAAAGGAGCACACGAAAAGTGAAGAGCCTGAAAATTGAGGAAGTAAAAGGAAGAGAAATTCTGGATTCCAGAGGAAACCCAACCGTAGAAGCTGAGGTTGTTCTTGCAGGAGGCGTTGTAGGACGCGGCATGGCACCAAGCGGCGCATCTACCGGTGAGTTTGAGGCACTGGAATTACGAGATGGAGATAAAGCAAGATACCTTGGAAAAGGTGTGCAGAAAGCAGTAGAAAACATCAACACCGTCATCAACGATACCTTAAAAGGTATGGATGCATCCGATACCTACGCTGTAGATAAAGCTATGATCGATGCGGACGGAACAAAAGATAAATCCCGCCTGGGTGCAAATGCCATTCTGGCTGTATCCATTGCCTGCGCAAGAGCAGCAGCAAACGCACTTGAGATTCCGCTGTACCGCTTCTTCGGCGGCGTTTCCGGAAATCGTCTGCCGGTTCCGATGATGAACATCATCAACGGCGGATGCCACGCACTTTCTTCCGGCCTGGATGTACAGGAGTTCATGATCATGCCGGTTGGAGCATCTTCTTTCAAAGAGTGCTTAAGATGGTGCGCTGAGGTATTCCATGCACTGGCTGCCATCTTAAAAGAGCGCGGACTGGCAACATCGGTTGGAGATGAAGGCGGTTTTGCACCGGCTCTGAAATCCGATGAAGAAGCCATCGAGACCATTCTTGAGGCCGTGAAAAAAGCAGGCTACGAGCCAGGCAGAGACTTCAAGATCGCGATGGATGCTGCTTCCTCCGAGTGGAAGACAGGTACCAAGGGTGAATACAAACTGCCGAAAGCCGGCACTGTATTTACTTCCAAAGAGCTGATCGCTCACTGGAAGGCACTGGTAGAGAAATACCCGATCATCTCCATCGAGGATGCTCTGGATGAAGAAGACTGGGAAGGCTGGAAAGAGCTGACCGCAGAGCTTGGCGGAAAAGTACAGCTTGTCGGTGACGACCTGTTTGTAACCAATACTGAGCGTCTGGCAAAAGGTATCTCCCTTGGCTGCGGAAATTCCATCCTGATCAAACTGAATCAGATCGGTTCTGTATCTGAGACCCTTGAGGCAATCAAAATGGCTCACAAAGCAGGCTACACCGCAATTTCCTCCCACCGTTCCGGTGAGACCGAGGATACCACCATCGCAGACCTGGCTGTTGCCCTGAACACCTGCCAGATCAAGACCGGTGCACCGAGCCGTACCGAGCGTGTTGCAAAATACAACCAGCTTCTCCGAATCGAAGAAGAACTTGGAACGGCCGCTGTATACCCTGGTGCAAGAGCATTTAATGTGACACAGGACTAAGCAGTAAATAACATAATACCATAAAAAAAGACAAGATCCTTCCTCTTAAAACCAACCATAAATAAGAGTCCCCGGGGCCGTTGAAAAACGTGTTTCCCGGGGATTCTTGCATGCGGGGGAGGGGTATATGAAAAAACACTTGACTTGAAGCGGACTTGAAGTGTTATCCTATCTAGGAAAATGCAAAATAAGGGGGATATATCGAAATGAGCGAAAGATTATGGAATATTCTTCTGGATTCTTTCTGGAAAATTTTTCTGCCGGGCCTTAAGGTGACGATTCCGCTTACTGTAATCTCGTTTTCCATTGCACTTGTAATTGCGACGGCAATGGCTATGGTACAGTTTGCAAACATCAAAGGCCTTCGTCAGATTGCACGTTTCTATATCTGGATTTTCCGCGGAACCCCGCTTCTGGTCCAGCTTTTCGTTGTGTTTTACGGACTTCCGCGCGCCGGTATTCTGATCGATCCGTTTCCGGCGGCAGTTCTCGTCTTTTCCCTGAATGAGGGCGCCTACAGTGCCGAGACGATGCGTGCGGCCCTGGAAGCCGTTCCGGCAGGCCAGCTCGAAGCCGGTTACTGCGTCGGCATGTCGTATCTGCAGATCATGCGGAGAATCATTCTTCCGCAGGCAATGCGCACCGCATTCCCACCGCTTTCCAACTCTCTGATCGCCATGGTAAAGGATACTTCCCTTGCCGCAAATATCACCGTGACGGAGATGTTTATGGTAACGCAGCGGATTGTAGCGCGCACCCATGAGCCGCTGGCACTGTATATTGAAGTAGGACTGATCTACCTGCTGTTCTCCACTGTGCTCACGAAGCTGCAGGGAATCGGAGAGAAGAAACTGAGTACATATCAGAAAAAAGGGGAATAAGCCATGCTGGAAATTAAAGGATTAAAGAAAGCGTTCGGCAGCCTGGAAGTATTAAAAGGTGTAGATTTAAAAGTAAAACAGGGCGATGTTGTTGCAATCCTCGGTCCGAGTGGTTCAGGAAAAACGACGATGCTGCGCTGTGTCAACTTTCTGGAGCATGCGGACGGCGGCAGCCTGATCTTTGACGGGAAAGAATATCCGTTTCACAACATCAGCAAAAAAGATATCGCGGCGATCCGTCAGAAAACCGCATTTGTATTTCAGAACTATAACCTGTTCCTGAACAAAACAGCCCTTCATAACGTAACCGAGGGCCTGATTATCGGCAGAAAAATGCCAAAAGCCAGGGCGGAGGAAAAAGCGCGGGCAGCACTTGAAAAAGTAGGCATGCTGGACCGGGCGGACTACTATCCGCATCAGCTTTCCGGCGGACAGCAGCAGAGGGTGGCAATCGCCCGTGCACTGGCAACCGATCCGGAAATTATCTATTTTGATGAGCCGACCTCAGCACTCGACCCGGAACTGACCGGCGAGGTGCTTGGTGTTATGCGCCAGCTTGCCAAAGAGGGAATGACGATGCTCGTTGTCACGCATGAGATGGGCTTTGCAAGAAACGTTTCGAACAAAGTTGTCTTTATGGAAAACGGCGTTGTCGTTGAGGAAGGTCCGTCGAAGGAATTTTTCGCAAATCCGCGGGAAGAGCGGACGAGAACATTTTTGCAGAATATTGAACAGCATTACGAGTAAGGTATCCCGCAAAGCGGCAAATCCTGCCCGGAGCACGGAATCCGGACAGTTTGCAATAAAGAAAACAGAAGAAGCAAAGGCAGCTTCTTCCAGAACAAAACAAAAAAGGAGTGGCGAATATTATGAAAAAGAAAATGGCAGCAGTATTTCTGGCAGGTATCCTGACATCATCCTTTTTACTGACCGGATGTGGAAACAGCACGGCAGATAACAGCAGTGCTTCTTCCTCTTCATCAGCATCTTCCGCAAGTGCGTCTGGGGATCTTTTAGAGCAGATCCAGAGCAAGGGTGAGATCGTTGTGGCAATGGAAGGAACCTGGGCGCCGTGGACGTATCACGATGAGGACGACAACCTGGTCGGCTATGACGTAGAAGTGGCACAGCAGATCGCAGAGAAACTCGGCGTGAAAGCAACCTTTGTAGAGGGTGAGTGGGACGGCCTTCTTGCAGGAATCGATTCCGGCCGGTACGATATCATGGTAAACGGCGTAGATATCACAGAGGAGCGCGCTGAGAAATACAGCTTTTCCGATCCATACGCATACAACCGCACCGCTGTTATCGTAAACTCTGCTAACGATGAAATCCAGTCCATGGAGGATCTCGACGGAAAGAGCACCGCGAACACCATTTCCAGTACGTATGCAGAAGTTGCCGAGAAATATGGCGCAACCGTTACCGGTGTTGACGATCTGGAGCAGACTTTCGAGCTTCTCTTAAGCGGCCGTATCGATGCAACTCTGAACGCAGAGGTAACGTATTACGATTATATGAAAGCACACCCGGATGCAGAGATCAAAATTGCATGTCTCGATCCGGAATCCACAAAAGTCGGTATTCCGATGAAAAAAGGCGATGAGGCCAAGACGCTGCTTGAGGCAGTCAACAAAGCACTTGGCGAGCTCGCAGAAGAAGGAACACTGACAGAGCTTTCGGAAAAATATTTTGGAACGGATATCTCCAAAGAAGCAGCAGAATAAGATACAAAATAAAGAAGGTTACAGATCATGATTGCAAATTACCATACCCATACATGGCGGTGCCGCCATGCGGACGGAACGGAGCGGGAGTATGTGGAGCGCGCGATTGAGGGCGGCCTTAAAATTCTCGGTTTTTCCGACCATTCGCCTTATCCGTTCCCGGACGGCTACGATTCCGGCATGCGGATGCGGCTCGATCAGGTGGAAGGCTATGTAGATACCGTGCTGGCATTGAAAAAAGAGTATGACAAGGATATTGAAATCCATCTCGGACTCGAAACAGAGTATTTCCCGAGATTCTGGGATCAGCTGATTGATTTTTTGTCGGACTATCCGTTTGAGTACTTTGTGCTTGGCCAGCACAGCCTGGGAAATGAGATCGAAAAGATTCTCTACAGCGGCCATGGAACAACAGACGGAAGCTATCTGAAACAGTATGTGGACCAGTGCCTGGCAGGCATTGATACCGGAAAATACCTGTATCTGGCACACCCGGATCTCTTTTTATTCAACGGCGGCGAAGCAGTGTTCGACCGGGAATACCGGAGACTCTGCCGTGAGGTGAAAAAGAGAAACATTCCGTTGGAGATCAATTTCCTTGGTCTGATGGAAGAAAGATGGTATCCGAACGAGAAGTTCTGGAAGATCGCCGGCGAAGAAGGAAACACCGCCGTTTTCGGCTGTGATGCCCATACGCCGAAAGCCGTCTGGAATCCGGAGATGGAACAGAAGGCACTGCAGCTGGCAGCAAAATACGGTCTGAAAGTACAGGAAGCCGTTCCGATGCCGAAGACATTTTAACAGAAGCAGAAAAAGCTGTTCTTTTCTGGTGCGAGTTTTGAAAACTCCGCGGAAAAGAACAGCTTTTTTGATATGAGATTTTTTATGCTTTTTTTGTGTGCATCAGCCGTACCGCCTCTTCCCGCTGTTTCAGAATCTTCTGAATCGAAGTCCAGTAAACGATCATTGAGACAACCGGCCCGATCAGGTCGGAAATAGGTTCCACGTAGAAGATATTTTCCAGTGCAAAGAACCGCGGCAGAAGAAACAGAGCGGTAAAGTAGACGAATTTTCGGAAGAAGGAGAGTGCAAACGAATAGCGCACGCAGCCCATTGCAGTAAAGCCGTCTACAATCTCGTACTGAATGCCGAGCGGAATGACTGAGAGTGTCGAAATATGAATCGCGCGGACCACCATCGAGACGATCTGCGGATCGGAAGTAAAAAGCTGCGCAAACAGCGTTCCGGCGGTATTGGAGATGAGGAACATCAAGGTCGTAAATCCGGCACAGAGTGCGATGATGGTTTTCTGTGCCTCAAGAATACGCCTGGAATTTCCAGCTCCATAATTGTATGCGAGGATTGACTGCGTTCCGCCGCTGATTCCGCCGAGCGGTATCGTAATAATCAGCATAAAGCTCTGAACGATCGTTGCACAGGTGATGAAGCTGTCTCCCTGTCCGGCGGGTGCATATTGCTGCAGGACGGCGTTCATCGCAATGATCATCACATTGTCGATGGCAATGATTAGAAACGGAGTAAAACCGACTGTCAGAATGCGTTTCATGATCGCAAATGAATACCCGCCGAAGGTGATGCGGATTGGAATTGTCTTTCCGAACAGAATATGCAGCACATACATACAGCTTGCGATCTGGGAGAGCACGGTTGCAATTGCCGCGCCGCGCACGCCGAGATGCAGAACGAAGATAAACACAGGGTCCAGCAGCAGATTCAGGACGGCGCCTAGCAGAACAGATTTCATTCCCTCACTGGCAAAACCCTGGCAGATCACAAACTGGTTCAGGCCGGTCGATAAAAGCGCAAACACAGAGCCGGAAACGTAGATCATAAAATAGGCTCTGGCGTAAGGATACGTAACGGTGCTGGATCCGAATGCCATCAGCATCGGGCGGGTTAAAAAAAGCGCCGCGGCTGTCAGAATGAGGGACAGGGAAACAAGCATCAGAAACGCATTAGCCAGGATGCGGGATGCCTCTTTTTCATTTTTCTCTCCGAGCCGGATGCCGAGCAGCGGTGCGCCGCCGACCCCGATGAGGGAGGAGAACGCGCCGATCATGGTGAGAATGGGACCGCAGACGCCGACACCCGCGAGCGCCAGATCACCGACAGAGGCAATGTGGCCGATGTACATACGGTCTACAATGCTGTACAGAACACTCACGAACTGTGCCAGCATGCTCGGAAAAGCAATACGGGGAACCAGCTTTCCGATCGGGTCGGTTCCGAGATGGTTTACAGTTTTCATAGAAAAATACCTTGTCGTTTTTTAGGTTTGGGAACAGACAGCAAAAAACATGCCCGAAACAAAATCCGGAAGACTTTGTTTCGGACATGCCGCTTTTGGTCTGTTCTGATAGATCAGCTGACAGAAAAATTATTCAGCAAGAGTGGTCAGATCTACTTTGAAATCGTCAGATCCCTGTCCGTCTACGGTGTAGTAAGCTGCTCTCTGCTCTGCGTTCAGGTAGATTTTGATCTCGCCTTTTAATCCGTTTGCTTTTACTTCTTTTTTGATGACTGCTTCGAGGTCTTTCATAGATACTTTTGTCTCGAAGATCTCAAGAACGGTATCAGATACTTTTGTCATTTTACGTGGGGTTTTGGTTGCTTCTGCCATGGTTTCCGTGGTCTCCTTTTTTACTGTTTTTTTAACGGTTTCTTTTTTGGTTGCTTTTTTCGGCTCTTTTGCAGCTTCTGCTTTTCCTTCGGCTGCTTCTGTATGTAAGGTTTTTTCAGTCGTTGGTTTTACTTCTTTTGCCGGTGCCGCTGTCTTTACAACGGTTTCCGCTGTTTTTGCAGCTTCTGCAGCCTGCTGTTTCGCTTTGGCCATTTTTTTCATGGTTCTTTTATTCATTTTATTCACTCCTCTATGCGATATCTCTAATAAATTACCATGTTTTTTGCCTTCTGTCAAATTTAAATTCGAGAAAACAGCGGCTTTAGGATTGTACACGGCGGAGCACAGAAAAGATTTTTTCAGAATCCCAGATCTGCGGAACAGGGTAGGTGGGATTTGCTTCTTTTAAAGCACGGCGTGCTATTTCTGTGTAATCATTCGGCGAAAGGTGTGGCAGAGTGGATGGAATGTCAAATGAATCGCGCATAGCCTCGATAGCTGCAATCATCCGCTCAGCCTTTTCAGAAACGGTATCTCCGCCGAGAGAAAGCGCATCGGCGAGAACGGCAAGTTTAGGCACAATGCAGGAACCGTATTCGCGCAGAACAGCAGGCAGCAGAACCGCGTTGGCTCTTCCGTGCGGAATGTGGTACAGTGCACCGACGGCGTGAGCGATGGCATGGACGTAGCCGACAAAGTTGTTGGTAAAAGCGAAACCGGCCAGATACGATGCATGAAGCATTTCCTGCCGTGCGGCAAGACGGGAGCCGTCACGCCAGGCTTCGGGCAGGGCATGGAAATTTTCGCAGACTGCCTCGATGGATGCATTCTGCACGCTGCGGGAGGCGAAGAGGTTCAGAAAAGCTTCCATGGCATGGGTCAGGGCATCCATACCGGTATCTGCGGTCATAGAGGACGGGAGGCTGATCGTAAGACGCGGATCGAGAACTGCCGTATCCGGGATCAGACAGAGGTCATTGACGGCGTATTTGTATGGTTTCCCGTCGATACAGTCTGTGATGACAGCTGCCGCCGTTGCCTCCGAACCGGTTCCGGCTGTCGTCGGCACGGCAAACAGCGGCGGAAGTTTCCGACGGACTTTCAGGAGGCCCCGCATCGCAGGAACCGTCTTTTTCGGACAGCAGACGCGGGCACCGATCAGCTTTGCTGCATCGAGAACGGATCCGCCGCCGATGGCGAGGATAGCCTGAGCCTGAATCTGCTGATAAAGACGGAAACCCTGTTCCACGCTCTCAATCTGCGGATCCGGGGCGATTTCGGAGAAAATGGTGACGGAAATGTTTTCTTTTTTACAGCCATCCAGCAGAGACGTCAGTGTTCCGCGGCGGACAAAGCCGGGGGTAGTCACCAGGAGAATCCGGGAGATCCGGCGTTTCCGGAATAACGCGGGGAGCAGCAGAACGGCATCCGGTGCTGCAAGGAGTGTCTGTTTCTTATGCTCTGTCAGATGAAGAACGCGGCTCAACACCCACTGCCGGGTGCGGAACCAGAAAATGGAATGCATCAACCAAGTACCTCCATAAAAAATCGTGAGAATCGTATATCTCTTATTGTAACAGTGCACGGCAGGTTTTTCAATTCGTATAGGAATTTTGAATCTTCCGTGAAAAGAATTGACAGTGTGAAAAATACGTGTTATAGTACAAATAGAACAGACAAAAAGAGCCAGGAATTGTTCACCTGGGAAATCAGGAAAAGGCTTGACTGGAGGTGCCTGATGATGGAAACAAAGAGAGATTATTATGAAGTATTAGGCGTCAGCCGGAATGCAGACGAGAAAGAAATCAAGCGTGCATACCGGAAACTGGCGAAAAAATATCATCCCGATACGAATGCGGGAAACCCGGATGCGGAAAAGAAATTTAAGGAAGTGACAGAAGCGTATTCTGTCTTAAGCGATCCGGAAAAGAAGAAAATGTACGATCAGTTCGGATTCGCGGCGTTCGACCAGGGAGCCGGCGCGTACGGCCAGCAGGGCGGTGGAAATCCGTACGGCAGTGCGTATGGAAACCCGTTCGGCGGAAGCGGAAACAACGGCGGCTATCACGAATTTCACTTTGAAGGAAACGCGGACGATATGTTCGGCGATTTCTTTGATCAGATGTTTCATGGCAAAAGCCGTGGATTCGGAAGCGAGCGGTATACGCGTTCGGGAAGCAGCAGACATCCGTTTGAAGATGCATTTTCCGGCCGCGGTACGGCAGAGGATCTCGATCTGCACGCTGAGGTTTCGATCCGCCTGGAGGAAGCGGCATCGGGCTGTGAAAAACAGATTACCCTGCGGAATCCGGATGGAACGACCAATACGCTGCTGGTTAAAATCCCGGCCGGTATCGAGAGCGGAAAGAGCATCCGTCTGCGCGGCAAAGGCCATACAGGATCAAACGGCCGCCGCGGCGATCTGATTTTGAAGGTCAATGTAGAAGAAAAGAAAGGCTTTGAACGGCGCGGAATGGACATCTACACGACGATTCAGATTCCATACACAACGGCAGTCTTTGGCGGTGAAGCGCGTGTCTCGACACTGTACGGAGATGTGGTCTGCAAAATCAAGGAAGGAACACAGTCCGGCAGTAAGCTCCGTCTGCGCGGCAAGGGCATGGTATCGATGAAAGATGCGAACGTGCACGGTGATCATTATGCGACGATTGAGATTGCTGTACCGCGCAGTCTGAACCGCACAGCACGCCAGAAACTGATGGAATATAAGGAAGCGTGCTGAAAATGTGAAGAAACTGTGAAATCGGAAAATCCGGGTTGACAAATCGTGTTTGTGGTATTATATTACATCTAGAACAAAGAAAAGGAATCAACAAGAAACCAATTCTTCCTTGCATGTTCCCAAACATCCTGTTCCAAGAAACTTATTCATAGCCACAAGGCAAAGCAAACTTAACACCCTTCACAAGATAAGAAGCCTGCTAAGAATCAGATTTTTGGAGGAAAAGGTAAATGAATACTTTAAAAGCTGAAAAGAGAAGTTTGGATGTAAAAGCAAAAAGACTCAGAAGAGAAGGATACGTTGTCGGCAATGTATTCGGCAGAGAGATGAAAGAATCCATTCCAGTTAAGATGGTAAAAAGAGATGTCGAGAAACTGCTGAAGACAGACCACAAAGGCAGCCAGATTATGCTGGATGTTGACGGAACCGTATACGATGTCCTGATCAAAAATGTTGATTATAACCCGGTAGCCGGACAGATCGATTCGATCGAGTTCCAGGCACTGGTCAGCAACGAGAAAGTTCATTCCGTTGCAGAGATTGTCCTTGTAAACCATGAAAAGATCGCAGAAGGCGTTCTGCAGGAGGATCTGAACGAGGTTGCCTACATGGCATACCCGGCATCCCTGGTCGATCAGGTAATGGTCGATGTCGGAGGGATGAAGATCGGTGATGTCATCCGCGTCAAAGATCTGTCCCTGGCCGCTGACCCGGATATCACCATAAAGACCAATCCGGAATCCATTGTCGTAAGTCTGATGGCTTCCCACAACGTAGAAGCACCGGCAGAAGATACCGAAGAAGCAGAAGAGAAATAAACAGAATAAGCACATACAAAGAAATCCGAAGGCGTCAAAAACCTTCGGATTTTTTGCGTGAAAAATATGGTTTGAATCGATCAGATATAACTCATGAAGCCTTTTCCGATAATTTCGCTGCTCTTTGTGATCGCAATAAACGCGGTCGGCTCGGTATCATGAATAAACCGCTGAAGATAGACGGCCTGCTTGACATCCACAACCGTGAGAATGACTGTCCGCTGCTGGTCGGAGTAAGCGCCGACGGCGTCGTAAAGGGTTGCGCTGTGATTGAGATCCTTTGTGATGAAATCGCAGATCGGCTGCGGATTGTTGGAGATAATCGTAAAAAATTTATTCAGCTTCATCCGCTCAATCGTTTTGTCAATCAGCAGTGTTTTCGCTATCAGACCGAGAACCGAACAAAGTCCGGTTAAGGTATCGAAAATCAGGAAAGCAAGGATGACAACGATGAGGTCGGTCACCAGCAGGGCAGTGGAAATATTCATTGTAGAATATTTTTTAATAATCATGGCGATGATGTCTGTGCCGCCGCCGGAGGCATTCTCAAAAAACAGCAGTGCTGCCGCCAGTGCCGGAAGAATAATGGCAAAGCAGAGCTCCAGCATGATCTCATCGGTAATCGGATGTGCCATAGGAAACAGCTTTTCAAAAATGTTCAGAAGAACCGAGGAAAGCACGGTCACGTAGGCTGTCTTGACGCCGAAGTTCCGCCCCAGCACAGCAAAACCAACCAGCAGAAGCAGCAGGTTGATAAAAAGGTTGATCTGCGAGGCAGTGAACGGAAGAAACCGGCAGATGACAACGGCCATACCGGATACACCGCCGAAAGAAAAATTATTGGGGAATTTAAAAACATAAATTCCAATGTCCATGATCAGAACAGCTGCGGTAATGACAGCATATTCTTTTAACGTTTGTAATGCAGGCTGCGATGCCTGTTCTTTTGTGTCCATTTTTTTGCTCCTTTATTTGAATTTGAGGCGACCTTTATTTTATTATAGAAGAAACTTTTTTGAATAACAGCTAATAATGTATCCCCCTCTTCAAACATAGCATGGCATATGGTAGTTTGTCCAGTTACATTTTCCTTATTTCCATTTTTCCGTTTTCCGATGGTTGTATCCAATTTATTTCTGTGGTATGATGAAGGGCAGGATCTTTTTTCGGAAAGAAAAAAATCTGCAGTTTCTGTTTCAAAATGTTTCGAAAAAAGAAGAAAAAACAGAAACAAAAATGGAGGAAGAAACATGAAAAATACAAAGGTTTATGTTGATTTTATAACAGAGAAACTGAAAAAACTGCTCTCCATCGACAGCCCGACCGGCTACACGAAAGATGCCATTGCATGGCTGAAAGCAGAGTACGAAGCGATGGGCTATGCGCCGGTGATCACCACAAAGGGCGGCCTTCTGGTGCAGCTTGCCAAAGGCTGTGAAGGAAACGGCGGTGTCCTTGTGGAGACACATACCGATACGCTCGGCGGCATGGTAGCGGAAGTGAAAGGAAACGGCCGTCTTCGTCTCACCGCGCTCGGCGGTATGAATCCGAACAATGCGGAGACGGAAAACTGCGTTGTCATCACAAGAGACGGAAAACGGTACGAGGGCTGCTTCCAGATGAACAACCCGTCGATCCATGTCAACGGTTCCTACGACCAGCAGGACCGCACCTACGACAATATGGAGGTCGTTCTGGATGAGATGGTCTTCTCCAAAGAGGAGACAAAGGCGCTCGGCATCGAGACCGGTGATATCGTCTGCTTTGAGACGAGAACCCGCATCACGGAGAAGGGCTACATCAAGAGCCGTTTTCTCGATGATAAACTGAGCGTTGCAATCCTGCTCGGCTATGCGAAGTATTTAAAAGAAGAAAACGTAACACTGTCCCGCCCGGTTTATCAGCATATCACTGTATATGAGGAGGTCGGCCACGGCGGATCTGCTTCCGTTCCGGAGGGTGTAACAGATATCCTTTCCGTTGATATGGGCTGTGTCGGCGACGGACTGGAGTGTAAAGAGCATCAGGTATCCATCTGCGTCAAAGACAGCGGCGGCCCTTACAGCTACGATTTTACCGGCGAGCTGATTGCGGCAGCAAAAGCAAACGGAATCGACTATGCGGCGGATGTTTACCCGCACTACGGATCTGACGTGGAGGCAACGCTCCGCGGCGGCGCAGACGCACGCCATGCCCTGATCGGCGCCGGTGTGTACGCATCCCATGGATATGAGAGAAGCCATGTGGACGGCGTGAAGAATACGCTGGAACTGCTTGCGGCGTATCTGGACAAATAAAAATAAGAACAAGTGAGAGAATTGCATGAGAAAATTAGCATTGCCAGAAGAAGTGCTGCTCCAGATTGAGCAGCCTGCGCGATACATTGGAAATGAATTCAACAGTGTCGTAAAAGACAAAGAGAAAGTAGCCCTGCGCGGCGCATTCCTGTTCCCGGATGTGTATGAGATCGGTATGTCCCACCTTGGCATTCAGATCCTGTACGATATGTTCAACAAACGCGAGGACATGTGGTGCGAGCGAGTTTATTCCCCATGGCCGGATCTGGACCGCGTGATGCGTGAACAGAACATTCCGCTGTTCGGCCTGGAATCCCAGGAACCGGTGAAAAACGAGGATTTCCTGTTTATCACCCTGCAGTATGAGATGTGTTATACGAACGTTCTGCAGGCGCTCGACCTTGCCGGAATCCCGCTGCATGCGGTGGAGCGTACCGACGAGGACCCGATCGTCATCGGCGGCGGCCCGTGTACGTATAACCCGGAGCCGATCGCTCCGTTCTTCGACCTGTTTTACATCGGAGAGGGTGAGGTTGTGTACGACCAGCTTTTCGACACGTATCTGGAAAATAAAAAGAACGGCGGAACCCGTCAGGATTTCCTGAAAAAGGCATGCCGAATCCCTGGTATTTACGTACCGCAGTTTTATGAAGTAACGTACCACGAGGACGGAACGATCGCGGCCTTTACGCCGTCCATTCCGGAAGCACCGGAAAAGATCAAAAAACAGCTCGTCATGGATATGACCGAGGCAACGTATCCGGAGAAACCGGTCGTGCCGTTTATCAAGGCAACACAGGACCGTGTCGTTCTGGAGATCCAGCGCGGCTGTATCCGCGGCTGCCGTTTCTGCCAGGCGGGTATGGTGTACCGTCCGACAAGAGAGCGCGATGTGGAGAAGTTAAAAGAACTTGCGACCCATATGCTGCGCAATACCGGCCACGATGAGATTTCGTTGAGTTCTTTGAGCTCGAGTGATTACAGCCATCTTCCGGAGCTTGTCAACTATCTGATCGACAGCTGCCCGGAAAAAGGTGTCAATATTTCCCTTCCGTCTCTTCGAATCGACGCATTTTCCCTCGATGTCATGAGCAAGGTACAGGATATCAAAAAGAGCAGCCTGACCTTCGCACCGGAGGCGGGAAGCCAGCGGATGCGGAATGTTATTAATAAAGGTCTGACCGAGGAAGTCATTCTCGACGGAGCCGGAAAAGCGTTTGAGGGCGGCTGGAATAAAGTAAAACTGTATTTCATGCTGGGCCTTCCGACCGAGACCGAGGATGATATCAAAGGAATTGCGCATCTGGCGGAAAAGATCGCAGAGCGTTACTATGAGATTCCGAAAGACCAGAGAAACGGAAAATGCCAGATTACGGCAAGCTCCTCGTTCTTTATCCCGAAGCCGTTCACCCCGTTCCAGTGGGCACCGATGAACACGGAGAGGGAGTTTCTTGACAAAGCGGCGATTGTAAAGGCAGAGGTCCGCGCACAGCTGAATCAGAAGAGCATCCGTTACATTTATCATGAGGCAGATATTTCCCTTCTGGAGGGATTCCTTGCACGCGGTGACCGGAAATGTGCCGAAGTTATTGAAAAAGCGTACAGAAAAGGTGCTATTTTCGATGCCTGGTCCGAGTATTTCCGGAAAGATGCCTGGGAAGAAGCGTTTGCAGAGACCGGCATTGACGTTTCGTTCTATGCCTGCCGTGGGCGCAGCACCGATGAGATCCTTCCGTGGGATTTCCTTGATATCGGCGTGACGAAAAAATTCCTGATCCGCGAATGGGAGCGGGCACAGAAAGAAACCGTTACCCCGAACTGTAAGATGCAGTGTTCCGGCTGCGGAGCAAAATCATTCGGAGGAGGTGTCTGCTATGAAAATCAGAATTAAGTTTGCCAAAACAGGTGTGATGAAATTTGTGGGTCATCTGGATGTGATGCGTTACTTCCAGAAAGCAATCCGCCGTGCAGAACTTCCGATCGCTTATTCCGAGGGCTTCAGCCCGCACATGCTGCTGTCGTTTGCTTCTCCGCTCGGTGTCGGCATCAGCAGCACCGGTGAATATTTCGATATGGTGCTCGCGGAAGATATGAAAACCGACGAGATTGTAAAACGTCTGAATGCGACGATGGTTGAGGGAATGGAAGTGCTTTCCGCCCGCCATGTGCCGGATGGAAAAGCAAGCAAGGCAATGTCTCTCGTAGCAGGAGCCGATTATCTCGTGCAGTTCCGCGAGGGAAAAATGCCGGAGATTGATCTGGAAACGAAAGTACCGGTGTTTTTTGCACTTCCGCAGATTGAGATCATGCGAAAGACAAAACGAAGCGAAAAGCTGACCGATATCCGCCCATGGATTTACGATATGAAAGCAAAGAAAAGCGGTGTCTGGATGCAGCTCTCCACCGGAAGTGTTTCGAACCTGAAACCGGAGCTCGTGATGGAAGCGTTCTGCAAATGGTGCGGGGTTGAACTGCCGCCGTTTGCATACACGATTCTGCGCGAGGAAGTTTACGCAGACATCGGAACGGAAGAAGAGCGAAAGCTGGTTCCGCTGGAAGCATTAGGAGAAGAAGTTGAGTAAACGAGTTGTCATTGCCCATCTGCCGTGGGAGGGAAAAGATTACCTGGTACACACGCTGGTGGAAGGAGAAAAACCGGTCGAACTGACGGCCCTCTGCAGGGAGAAGGAAACGCTGCTTGGCAATATCTATGTCGGCCGGGTGGAAAAACTGGCGCCCGGGATCCGCGGGGCATTTGTCTCGTTTGCGGAGCAGCAGAGCTGTTTTCTTGATCTGTCCCGTGTAAAAGAAGGGTATCTTCTGAAAAAAGCACCGGGAACGGAACTGCATGTCGGAGATGAAATTGTCGTGCAGATCCAGCGGGAAGCGCAGAAAACGAAGCTTCCGTCGGCGACAGCAGAACTTTCTCTTTCGGGAAGTGCCCTGGCGCTCTATTATGGAAAGCCGGAAATCTCATGCTCGGGACGCCTTCTGCCGGAGCAGAAAAAACGGTTAAAAGAACTGGGAAGCCGGATGTTTCCAGAGCTTTCCGGCGGAAGCCTTCCGTTTGGCGTGATCTTCCGCACCGCATCCGCTGATGCTTCGGAAGAAGAGATCCGGCAGGAATATCTCGAGCTGTCCGAAAAACTCGCGCGGATTGTCCAGTATGGAACGATGCGGAGCCTGTACTCCTGCCTGTATCGGGCGTCAGATGCCGTGCCGGAGCTCGTCAAACGGTATGCACCGTCAGTTTCAGAACTTGTGACAGATGACAGAGAAACGTATGAGATCTGCAGAGAATATCTGGAGCGCCATGATTTTCACGACTGCCGCCTGACCTGGTATGAGGATCAGCTTACCACACTGACAAAGAAAGAAAATCTCGAAAATCACGTAAAACAGGCACTCGACAAACGTGTGGATCTGCCTTCCGGCGGATTCCTCGTGATCGAACCGACCGAAGCGCTGACCGCGATCGATGTGAACAGCGGAAAGCAGCTCGGCGGACGGAAAAATACGTTTCTGTACAGCGTAAACCAGGAGGCAGCCCGCGAAATCGCCCGCCAGATCCGCCTGCGCGGGATTTCCGGTCTGATCCTGGTTGACTTTATCAACATGCCGGAAAAAGAGCAGGAGGAGCGCCTTCTCGGCTTCCTGCAGGGTCTTGTGCGGGAAGATCCCGTTCCGACCAAAGTTGTGGATATGACGGCGCTTCATCTCGTGGAACTGACGAGAAAGAAAATCCGCCGGCCGCTGGCAGAACAGATGAAATGACAGTGACCTTACAAAGGAGGAATGAATATGGAACCACAAAAGAAACCGATTCACCTCAATGAAAATGATACCCCATATCTTTACGAACCCTTTCGAAACCAGATGCCGGCAAAACGGCCGCATCCGGCGGAAAAAGAAAAGATACTGAAACCATGGCAGGGCCTGCTTGTGTTTGCCTTTCTGATGGTTCTTTTTAATCTCGCCGGAATCCCGCTGGTTCTTGCAGGAGGGATGTATGGAAATGCGCTGGACGAGATCATTGTATTCCTGATCGGATCCATTCTCGTCGTACGGGCACTTCATATTCCGTTAAAAGAAGTGTTCCCATTAAAAAAGCCGGATGGAGCCGGAATCCTCGGAACCATTCTGATGTGGTATGTGACGTACCGCGGTGTGCTTGCCCTTTTCCTTCTGATGGAATGGATTTTCCCGCAGGAATACGCAAGCCTCTCGGAATCCATGGACAGCAGTATGGCGGGCCTTTCCTGTTTCGGCGAGCTGCTTGTCGTTGCGCTGACACCGGCCATCTGTGAAGAAGCACTGCACCGCGGTCTTCTGCAGTACAGCCTGCGCGGAATCAAAAAGAAATGGGTGATGTTGCTTCTGATGGGCGTTTATTTTGGCGCTTTCCACATGAGCATCGTCCGTTTTCTTCCGATGATGATGATGGGAATCGTTCTCTCGTATGTGCGGATGAAGACCGACAACATGTTTTACAGCTCGCTGTTTCATTTCGTCCATAACGCATCGACGATTGTGGCGAGCATTGCGGCAAGCTTCCTCTATATGTTCTCGCAGGGGAACGCAGCAGCAGGCAGCGGATACGCAACGGAAACGTACATCGGCATGTATCTGATCGAAGCGGCGCTGATGCCGATCGGTCTTTATATGGGAAGCCGTCTTCTGATGTACCAGCAGACAAAAAGCGAAGGATTTTTCCCGAAGGAGAGAAGAAAAAAGACCATTGCAAAAATCGTAATTCCGACCATTCTGCTGATCCTTGGCGGACTGTTTTTCCTTGGTATTGGTATGATGTAAAAAGAATCAAAAGCAGTTTGGGCAATTTTGCAGAAATGTCCAAGCCGGGTAGAAAACAGGTACGATTTATGATAGAATAACAGCAAATCAAGCGTTACACGATATTACAGAAAGGAAAAGCTGTTTCTCTAACAAGAGACAGCAGGAATAAGAACTATGGCAAGAACAGCTATTGCTACCGACAGCAACAGCGGTATTACACAGAGTCAGGCGAAAGAGCTGGGCGTTTTTGTCCTTCCGATGCCTTTCTTCATGCGCGGAAAAATCCAGTTTGAGGATATCGACCTGACACAGGAACAGTTTTACGAGATTCTGGCAGAGGATGCGGCTGTTTCCACATCTCAGCCGTCTCCGGGAGATCTGATGGATTTCTGGAACAAAATTCTCGAAGAGTACGATGACATTGTTTACATTCCGATGTCAAGCGGCCTTTCCACCTCCTGTGATACAGCGACCGTGCTGTCCGAGGACTACGAAGGAAAAGTGCAGGTTGTCAACAACCAGAGAATCTCCGTTACGCAGCAGCAGTCTGTTCTGGATGCAAAGAAAATGGCAAACCGCGGCGTGGCAGCAAAAGACATCAAAGCAATTCTGGAAGAGGATGCGCTGGATGCAAGTATCTATATTATGGTAGATACGTTAAAATACCTGAAAAAAGGCGGCCGCGTTACGCCGGCAGCAGCCATGATCGGAACCGTTTTAAATATCAAACCGGTGCTGACGATCCAGGGAGAGAAGCTTGACGCGTTTGAAAAAGCGCGCGGTGTGAAACAGGCAAAGAAAGCCATGATCAAGGCTATGAAAAAAGATATGGACAAACGCTTCGCAAAAGAGCGTGCAGCCGGCATCATGGGACTTCACATTGCCTATACCGCAAACGACAAAGAAGTAATCGATGGATGGATTGTCGAAGTAAAAGAAGCCTTCCCGGATTTTGAAGTCGATGCGCATCCACTGTCCTTAAGCGTTGCCTGCCACATCGGACCTGGCGCACTGGCAATTGCATGTGAAAAAAAATCTGCAATTTCCTGAAAAATACTATTGACAAACAGCAGACGTGATGATATATTGTAGAAGTATGCCGCACAGAGAGGTAAAAGAGTCGAAAGACCACCGAATCTGGCGAGTAATTGATAGGGAGGTGCCATATGTACGCAATTATTGCAACAGGTGGTAAACAGTACAAGGTAGCTGAAGGCGATGTTATCCGAGTAGAGAAACTTGGCGTTGAAGCTGGAGAAACCGTAACTTTTGATCAGGTACTTGCAGTAAGCAATGACGGACTGAAAGTTGGCGAGGACGTTAAAAATGCATCCGTAACCGCATCTGTAGTTGGAAACGGTAAAGGCAAAAAAGTTATCGTTTACAAGTATAAGAGAAAAACTGGTTATCATAAGAAAAACGGTCACAGACAGCAGTACACTGAAGTGAAGATTGAAAAAATCAACGCTTAAGTCTTATGATTTGTATAACCGTAACAGAGTCTGACGGCGAGTACATCTCCGTGGAGTCAAACGGTCATGCAGGCTATGCAGAGGAAGGGCAGGATATCATCTGTGCCGCTGTCTCCGCATTGATTGTAAACACCGTAAATTCCGTGGAAACATTGACAGAGGATCTGATTATAAGTGAGGCTGGAGATGGATACGTGTATTTTTCATTCCCGAATGGGTATTCTGAAAGTACCGCACTTCTTGTAAAATCACTTTTGCTGGGCCTCGAAAGTATCCGCCGCGATTATGGAGCACAATACTTAGAGATCGCATTCAAGGAGGTGTAATACCATGTTAAATATGAACCTTCAGATTTTCGCTCATAAAAAAGGAGTTGGTTCTACCAAGAACGGTAGAGATTCCGAGTCCAAGAGATTAGGAGCAAAAAGAGCTGACGGACAGGTTGTAAAGGCTGGAAACATTCTTTACAGACAGCGTGGAACCAAGATTCATCCAGGCGTGAACGTAGGAATCGGAAAAGACGATACCTTATTCGCTATGGTTGACGGACGCGTAGCTTTCGAAAGAAAAGGACGTGACAAAAAACAGGTTTCCGTATATCCGGTAGCAACAGAAGAGTAAGACAAAGGTGCGGCTTCAAATCTTAAGAGGTTTGAAGCCGTTTTTGTTAATAATAATTAAAGGTCCAGCAGACCGATTTGGATTTAGATAAAACAAGACAGGAGAATACCATGTTTGCAGACAGAGCAAAAATTCTGATCCGCTCCGGTAAGGGCGGAGACGGACATGTCAGTTTCCGCAGAGAGCTTTTTGTACCGAACGGCGGGCCGGACGGCGGCGATGGCGGCAAAGGCGGAGACGTTATTTTTGAAGTTGACGAAGGACTGAATACACTGGTTGATTACCGCCACAGAAGAAAGTTTTCTGCTACCGACGGCGAGCCGGGCGGAAAACGCAGATGCCATGGCGGAAACGGCGCAGATATTGTCCTGAAAGTACCGGAAGGAACCGTCATTATGGACGCTGCGAGCGGAAAAGTCATCGCAGATATGTCCGGTGAAAACCGCCGTCAGGTTGTATTAAAAGGCGGAAAAGGCGGAAACGGAAATATGCATTACGCAACCGCTACCATGCAGGTTCCGAAATACGCCCAGCCAGGCCAGCCGGCACAGGAGCTGGAAGTAAGAATGGAACTGAAAGTCATCGCGGACGTCGGACTCGTCGGCTTCCCGAACGTTGGAAAATCGACCCTTCTTTCCCGTGTGACAAATGCAGAACCGAAAATCGCAAATTATCACTTTACCACACTTTCCCCGAACCTCGGTGTCGTAGACCTTGAGGGCTGCAGCGGATTTGTTATCGCAGATATCCCGGGACTGATCGAGGGTGCATCGGAAGGAGTCGGCCTCGGCCATGAATTCCTGCGCCACATCGAGAGAACCCGCGTGATGATCCATGTAGTAGACGTTGCATCGACCGAGGGAAGAGATCCGGTGGATGATATCAACAAGATCAACAAAGAGCTCGAAGCCTATAACCCGGAGATCGCAAAACGCCCGCAGATCATCGCGGCCAATAAGACCGATGCGATCTATGTAGAAGAGGGCGAAGAGGATCCGGTGGAACGTCTGAAAAAAGAGTTCGAGCCGAAAGGCATCCCGGTTTATCCGATTTCTGCCGTCAGCGGAAAAGGCTTAAAAGAGCTTTTATATGCCGTACAGAAAAAACTCGATGAGCTTCCGAAAGAGCGTATGGTCTTCGAGCAGGAATTCTTCCCGGAGGATATGCTTCTTGCCGAGAACCTGCCGTACACCGTCGAGCAGGACCCGGAGGACGAGCACCGCTTCATCATCGAGGGACCGAAGATCGAGAAAATGCTCGGCTACACCAATCTGGATTCCGAGAAAGGTTTTGCTTTCTTCCAGCGGTTCTTAAAAGATACCGGTATCTTAGACGAACTCGAGCAGGCCGGCATCCAGGAAGGCGATACCGTCAAGATGTATGGATTTGAATTTGATTATTATAAATAGAACGAATAAATAACGAAGGAGGAGACGTATGACCAGCAAGCAGAGAGCATACCTGAAAGGCCTTGCCATGACCATGGAACCGATCCTGCAGGTAGGAAAAAGCAGCATCACGCCGGAGCATACCGCTGCTGTAGCAGAGGCACTTGAGGCGAGAGAACTAATTAAAATCAATGTACTGCAGAACTGCCTCGATGATCCAAGAGAGATCGCAGAAGTTCTGGCAGAACGCACCAATTCCCAGGTCGTACAGGTGATCGGCAAAAAGATCGTGCTGTACAAAGAGGGCAAAAAAGAGAAAAAGAAAATTCAGCTTCCGAAATAATCCGCAGGAAAGAACCGCCGGGACCGGAGCATACCGCTGCAGTTCCGGCGCTTTTTGAGGAAAACGTATGGAAAAGAAAAACAGAAAAATTGGCATTATGGGAGGCACATTCGATCCCATTCATATCGGTCATCTGATCCTTGGCGAGGCGGCGTACGAGCAGTTCGGGCTTGATGAAGTCTGGTTTCTTCCGGCCGGAAATCCGCCACATAAGCGGAACCGGGCGGGACAGGCAAAGGATGCACAGCGTGTCGAGATGGTGCGCCGTGCCATCGCATCCAATCCGCATTTTGTGCTCTGCACCAAAGAGATGAAAGATGAGGGCTATACCTACAGTTATCGGACGCTTGAGGCGATGCGGAAGGAACATCCGGGCACGGAGTTTTACTTTATCATTGGAGCGGATTCCCTGTTCTATTTTGATGAGTGGAAAAATCCAGAGCGGATCTGCGCCGCGGCAAAGATCCTTGTGGCGACCAGGGATCTGGCAAAAGAGGAAGAGCTTCTGGCCTGTATGGAACGAAATGCAGAAAAACTTCACGGTACCTTTCTGAAACTCGACACACCGAATCTGGATGTTTCTTCCCACGAACTGCGGGAATGGATCCGGGAAGGAAAATCCGTGAAATACTATCTGCCGGATTCTGTGATTTCCTACATTCAGGAGCAGAAAATCTATCAGGATTAGAGGAAGAGCAGGATGGAACAGTACGATTTATGGAAACTGGACAAAAAACTCCAGAAGGAAGTCGATGAAGACCGCTATCATCACACGCTCGGTGTGATGTTTACCGCATCATCCATGGCGATGGTATGGGGCGAGGATCTCGAAAAAGCCCGTGTCGCGGGACTGCTTCACGACTGTGCAAAATGCATTCCGAATAAGAAAAAAATCACCATGTGTGAGAAAAATAAGATTGAAATCACTGAGTTTGAGCGGAACAATCCGTTTTTGATCCATGCCAAGCTCGGTGCATTTCTGGCGAAGGACAAGTATAAGGTGGAAGATCCGGAGATCTTAAGCGCCATCACCTGGCATACGACAGGAAAAGAAGATATGACATTGCTGGAGAAGATCATCTATATCGCAGATTATATCGAGCCGGCACGAAACAAGGCGCCTCATCTTACCCGCCTTCGGAAGCTGGCATTCACCGATATCGACGAATGCATGTATGAAATTTTAAAAGACAGTATGGCGTATCTGTCGGAAAACCCGAAGACGATGGACCCGATGACGGAGCAGGCATATCAGTTCTATGAGGCACTGCACCGGGAACGGACGGCAAAGGAGGAAGTATAAATGAGCGAAGCAAAACAGACTGCAAAACTTGCACTGGAAGCACTGGAAGATAAAAAAGCAATGGATGTCCGCATTCTGGACATTACCCATGTTTCTACCCTGGCAGATTATTTCATGATCGCCAGCGGAAGCAACCGTAACCAGGTGCAGGCAATGGCAGACAACGTGGAGGAGGTACTCGGAAAGGCCGGCGTACATCCAAAACAGATCGAAGGCTATCAGACCGCAAACTGGATTCTGATGGACTACGGCGATGTTGTCATCCACATCTTTGATGAGGAGAACCGCCTGTTCTACGATCTGGAGAGAATTTGGAGAGACGGTAAAGTCGTAGAAAAAGAAGAGATTATGTAAGTTAGGTGGAAAAAGGCGCAGAAAATCCGGAACCGTGCAGAGAAAGGCGGACGGGTTCTCTGCGCCTTTCTGGTGTTTGGAACGCATATGATAAAGAAAAAGGGGAATATCACACGATGAAAAAAATAGAAAGCGGATCGCTTGCTGTGATGCTCGATGAAGAGACGCTGGGACTTAGGATCGAAAAAGACGGCGTTGTCTGGAATACGGATCCGAAAAAGACACCGGAACTGATTTTTGCAGAGGGAACATACCGTTTCCTGGATGCAGAGGAGATTTCCCATGAGGTCTATTCCTTCGGCGTCGGATGCGGCATCCGGAGCCGTTATGCGGGATTTGCGGGAACACCGTATGCCTTCGAGACGATTATCTGGATCGAAGCTGTGGATGAAACATTTTGGATGGAGTGGATTCCGCTCTGCGAGGAGGGACTGCATCCGGTAAAGGTGCTGTGGCCGACGGCAATGGAGTTTACAAACGGGCGCGATGACTGGTATACACTCCTTACCGAGGGACAGGGACTTCTGATTCCGAATACCTGGAAGACGGAACTTGGAAAGCTTTCGTTTGACGGCAGATTTGAGACCTCCGGCGGCTATATGCCGTGGTTTGGCCAGGTGAAGGAAAGATGCGGCTATACAGCGATCTGTACAACACCGTGGAACGTCGGTTATCAGGCAGAGCACCCGGCAGGCGGCCCGTATACCAGCGTGGGGGCATGGCTGGAGCCAAGCCTTGGAACAATGAATTACCGCCGCGTATTCCGTTATACGTTTTTAAATAACTGCGATTATAACGACCTCTGCAAAACATACCGTCAGTATGTACGGGAACAGGGCCATCTGCGCACTTTGAAAGAAAAGGCAGTACAGAATCCGTCCATTCACGATCTTGTGGGAACGTGTTTTGTTCATACGGGAATCAAGACGGTTGTGCAGCCGGAGTCCGGCTTTTTCGATCCGCAGAATCCGGAGAAAAATAACCGCGTAGTGCCGTTTTCCGTGCGCGAACAGCAGATCCGCGAAATTCATGATCTCGGCGTAGAGAAAGTCTATCTTCATCTGGACGGCTGGGCAGAACCGGGGTATGACAACCAGCATCCGGACTACACACCGGCATGCCAAGCGGCCGGCGGATGGGAAGACATGAAATCGCTTGTCGATACGATGCATGATTTCGGCTACAAATTCGGTATTCACGACCAGTACCGCGATTATTACCATGCAGCGCCGAGCTACGATGAAAATTATGCCTGCCGCCTTCCGGATAGAACGATACCGGGACACAGTTACTGGGCGGGCGGACCGCAGAGCTATCTCTGTGCAACGCAGGCACCGTTCTATGTGAAACGGAATTTTGCCGAGCTGAAGAAAAACGGAATCCGGCTTGACGGTGCATACCTCGATGTGTTTACGTGCAACGAGGGCGACGAGTGCGCAAATCCGGAGCATGTGATGACGAGAAGAGACTGCTATACGTACCGCGGAAACTGCTTCTCCTGGCTGCTATCACAGGGGATTCTCTCAAGCTCCGAGGAGGTCAGCGACTGGGCCGTTCCGTATCTGGTATTCTGCCATTATGCGCCGTACGACTTTATGCTGCGCCCGGCAGAGACACCGAAAAAAGGAATCCCGGTGCCGCTCTTTAATCTTGTGTATCATGACTGTGTGATCGAGCCGTGGATGATGGACCGTGTTTCAAAAGACGAGGACTATATGCTGTATGCGCTTCTTGCAGGCGGTGCACCGTATCTTGTACGGGACGGCGCATATCCGAATACAGATGGTGCATTTGACGGGGAGAAAATCAGTCTGGAAGAGATGACAGAAAGATGCCGCGTTGTAACGGAGCTGCATGAAAAAACGGCACTCCTGGAACTGGTACGCCACGAGTGTATGACGGTGGACGGAAGCGTACAGAAGAGTGAATTTTCCGATGGAACATATGTTATTTGTGACTTTGCAGAGCAGATATATGAAATCGGATACGGGGCATAAAAGAAAAGCGCCACATGTAGATTTTGTTCTTATAAAAATACAAGATTTTGTGGTTTTCCTTGTATTTTTTCAAGTGCATATCTTGCGCGGAAAGCAGAGATTTGTTATATTATGCATGCGGAGGTGTTCATGCCCGGTGCAAAGAAGATGCCGGAGCGTGACGAAACAAAATAACACCAGAAAGGAACAAAGCAAATGAGAGAATTTGAACAGTGGGATGGCTTTACCGGAAGACTCTGGAAAGAAGGCATCGACGTACGTGACTTTATTCAGAACAACTATACTCCATATGACGGAGATGAGAAATTCCTGGAGGGACCAACAGAGGCTACAGACCGTCTGTGGGGCAAATTACAGGAACTCCAGAAAGAAGAGCGTGCAAAAGGCGGCGTTCTGGATATGGAGACAGACGTTGTAAGCGGAATCACAGCTTACGGCGCAGCATATATCGATGACAGCATGAAAGATCTGGAGCAGGTAGTTGGTCTTCAGACAGACAAACCGCTGAAACGTGCATTTATGCCGTATGGTGGAATTAAAATGGCTGAGCAGTCCTGCGAGACTTACGGCTACAAACCAAGTGAGAAGCTTCATGAAATTTTCACTAAATATCACAAAACACATAACCAGGGTGTATTCGACATCTACACACCAGAGATGATGAAAGCCCGTCATAATAAAATCCTGACCGGTCTGCCGGATACCTATGGCCGTGGCCGTATCGTAGGCGACTACCGTCGTGTTGCTCTGTACGGTATTGATTACCTGATCGAGCGCAAAAAAGCAGACTTCGCTGCAACAAATCGTCAGGGAATGCGTCGTGGTGACTTCCAGTTAAGAGAAGAGATCGCTGACCAGGTCAGAGCACTGCAGGATATGAAAGTTATGGCACAGTCCTATGGCTATGACATTTCCGAGCCGGCTAAGAACGCAAGAGAAGCTGTTCAGTGGCTGTACTTCGGATACCTTGCAGCTATCAAAACTCAGAACGGTGCTGCAATGAGCGTTGGCCGTGTATCTACTTTCCTTGACATCTACATCGAAAGAGATATCGAAAAAGGAATCCTGACCGAGAAAGAGGCTCAGGAGCTGATCGACCATCTGGTAATGAAATTCCGTATGGTTAAATTCGCAAGAATTCCGTCTTACAATCAGCTGTTCTCCGGTGACCCGGTATGGGCTACTCTGGAAGTTGCCGGTATGGGAATCGACGGACGTTCTATCGTTACAAAGAACGATTTCCGTTTCCTGCATACACTGGAAAACATGGGACCGTCCCCAGAGCCGAACCTTACTGTTCTGTACTCTGAGAATCTTCCGGAAGCTTTCAAGAAATATGCAGCTCATATTTCTGTACAGACAAGCTCCATCCAGTATGAGAACGATGATGTAATGCGTCCGGTATGGGGCGATGATTACTCCATCTGCTGCTGTGTATCTGCTACCGAGACCGGTAAGGAGATACAGTTCTTCGGCGCTCGTGCAAACCTTGCAAAATGCCTTCTGTACGCGATCAACGGCGGTAAAGACGAGAAGACAAAACAGCAGGTTGCTCCGGAATATCAGCCGATCACTGCTGAGTATCTGGACTATGATGAGGTTATGAAGAAATACGACGTTATGATGGACTGGCTGGCTCATCTGTACGTTGGAACTCTGAACATGATCCACTACATGCATGACAAATACTACTATGAGGCAGCAGAGATGGCTCTGATCGACACCGATGTAAGACGTACCTTTGCAACCGGTATCGCAGGATTCTCTCACGTAGTAGACTCCTTAAGCGCAATCAAATACGCTAAAGTTAAAGTTATCCGTGACGAAGAAGGAATGGCTGTTGACTTCGAGACAACCGGCGACTTCCCAAGATACGGCAACGACGATGACAGAGCAGACGAGATCGCTGTATGGCTGCTTCGTACCTTCATGGACAAACTGAAATACTGCCATACCTATCGTGATTCTGAGCCGACTACCTCTATCCTTACCATTACTTCCAACGTTGTATATGGTAAAGCAACTGGTTCTCTGCCGGACGGAAGAAAAGCCGGTGAGCCTCTGTCTCCGGGAGCTAACCCGTCTTACGGCGCAGAGAAGAGCGGACTTCTTGCTTCCCTGAACTCTGTAGCAAAACTGCCGTATGAGGACGCTCTGGACGGAATCTCCAACACCCAGACCATCAACCCGGGCGCACTTGGCCACAACGACGAAGAGCGTACCGAGAACCTGGTACACGTTCTGGACGGATACTTCGAGCAGGGTGCACATCACCTGAACGTAAACGTATTCGGAACCGAAAAACTGATCGACGCAATGGAGCACCCGGAGAAACCGGAGTATGCAAACTTCACAATCCGTGTATCCGGCTATGCAGTTAAATTCATCGACCTGACAAAAGAGCAGCAGATGGACGTAATTGCACGTACCTGCCACGATCATATGTAATTTCTGAAAATGTTATTTCTAAAGCCCCCGCGGCCGCAGCAATGCGGCTGTGGGGGCTTTTTGTATATCGCTGCTTGAATTCCAGTAAAATCCACTTGATTTAGAGTACATAAAATGAGAAAATTTATCAGATGCAGAACGCTAATTGAAAAACTTTTATCAAGTAATTCATAGCGTAAGTTACGAGTTAATGTTATAATACCAAAGTTAGGATTTCCTAACATAAGAAAAAATGGAGTTTTATTTATGAAAAAGAAAATTGTTGCAGCATTTTGTCTTGCCATGGTGATGACGGTCGGCGGATGTTCCGGTGCGGGGACAGCAGCGCAGCCGGAGAGCAGTGAAAGTCAGACACAGCCGGCGTCTGTTTCGGAGTCTTCGAGCAGTTCTGACGCTTCGGAAGAGAATTCCACGCAGAAATCCGCATCATCCACAGCTTCTTCCGATGCCGCAGATGCATCGAGCAGCCGAGATATTTTTGCGATGGATACGTACATGACGGTCACTGCCTATGGTCCGAATGCAGAAACGGCGGTGGATCAGGCGCAGCAGGAGATTGAGCGGCTGGATGCACTTCTGTCGACCGGAGAGAAGACGAGTGAAGTAGCGCAGATCAATGCAAACGGCGGCGGAACCTTATCGGAGGATACCACCTATCTGCTGGAACGCTCGCTGGATCTGTATGACAGCACAAACGGCGTTTTCGACATCGCAATTTATCCGATCATGGACGCCTGGGGTTTTACAACCGGAAATTATACGATTCCTTCGGATGAGACGATCGAAAGCCTCCTTCCGCTGACCGATGCCAATGATATCCTATACGACAAGGACAGCGCATCCATCAGCTTTGCCAAGGACGGCATGAAAATTGACTTCGGCGGAATCGCAAAGGGCTATACCTCCGGCAGAATCGCCGATATTTACCGGGAATGCGGTGTGACGAGCGGGCTCATCAACCTCGGCGGAAACGTTCAGGTTGTCGGCACGAAAACGGACGGCAGTAAATGGCGCGTTGCCGTGCAGAGTCCGGAGGCAGAGGATGATTATCTCGGCATTCTCTCGACGGCCAACCGGGCGGTTATTACTTCTGGCGGCTATGAGCGGTATTTCGAACAGGACGGCATGAAATATCATCACATCATCGATCCATCGACCGGTCATCCGGCAAATAACGGTCTGGTGTCGGTGACGATCGTAAGTGCTGACGGAACACTGGCGGATGGCCTTTCTACTTCTCTTTTCATCATGGGGAAGGACAAGGCGGCCGAATACTGGCGTGCACACAGCGATGAATTTGACACCATTCTGGAGGATGCGGACGGCGTTCTGTATGTAACCGAAGGAATTGCTGACGATTTCACATCCGATCACGAGACAAACATTATCAGGAAAGACGGTGATACATAACCATGGGAAAATGGAAAAAACTGACAGCATTTGCACCGGCTCTCGCGGCAGTTATCGTAGCAGCCTGTGCCGGTATTTCGCTGAACGGCTACACTGCACCGGTTTACGCCGTAGAGCAGCCGGAGGCACTGGTGACACCGGAGCCGGAACAGGATACCGATGCAGCGGAAAAGAAAGATGATACAAAAAAGAAGGACGATACCAAAAAGACAACCGATACCGAAGCAGAACTTGTCGCAGCCGTCGGTTCCGGCAGCTTTGAGCTGGCGGACGGAACGTACGAAGGAAGCGGAACAGGTTTTGGCGGTACGATTACAGTCTCTGTCGTATTGAAAGACAAAACGATTCAGTCGATCTCGATTGTAAGCGCTCCCGGCGAGGACGCAGCTTTCCTGAACCGTGCGAAGGGAGTTATCGACCGTATCATCGCATCCCAGAGTGTGGATGTGGACACGGTTTCCGGTGCAACTTTCAGTTCAAAAGGTATCCTTGCAGCCGTGAAAAATGCACTGACCGGTCAGGAGGACACTTCAGAACCGGCATCCGCATCAGGAGCGGCAGGCGGCGGAGCCTCTGCCGGCGGAACCGTTACAGTATCTAAAATCGAAGAACCGGCTGCCTACCGGGATGGAACGTATTACGGAACCGGAACAGGATTTGGCGGCACAATGAAAGTCTGCGTTGTTGTCAGCGGCGGAAAAATTGCTTCGATTGATATTGTGGAAAACAGCGATACGCCAAGCTACCTTTCCAGTGCTTCCTCTCTGATTTCGACGATTATCTCAACACAGAGTACGAATGTGGATACGGTCTCCGGCGCGACATACAGCTCCCGCGGTATTATTGAAGCTGTGCGGAGTGCCTTAAGTCAGGCGGCAGTGAACGGGTCTTCCAGTACAAACGGAGGAAGCCAGAGCAATACAAACAACGGAAACAACAGCCAGAATAATAATCAGAACAATAACAATTCGTCTGCATCCAAGGGAAGTTTCCCTTATCAGGACGGAATTTATTACGGCACGGCCGCCGGTTTCCAGGGAGACATCAAAGTGGCGGTAGCCCTGCAGGATCAGACGATCAAAGCGGTACTGATTCTGGAAAACGAAGATGACGAGACATTCTTCAACCGTGCCAAAGTCGTAGCGGACCGCATCGTAGACGGACAGAAAACCGATGTGGATCTCGTATCCGGCGCAACGTACAGCTCCCGCGGCATCCAGAACGCAGTAAAACAGGCGCTGGAAAATGCGAAGAAGGCAACAAACGGCGAGACCGTTCCGGATAACGGAACGAGCAGCGGCGGAACCACAACGATTCCGGAAGGAAAATTCCCATACGAGGAAGGCATTTACTACGGAACCGGCGAGGGCTATCTGGGAGACATTACAACGGCAGTTGTCATTCAGGATGAGACGATCAAGGCAATTCTCGTGACCGAGAGTGAAGATGACGAAGCATTCTTAAAACGCGCAAAACAGACAGCAAAGGACGTTGTGAAAAACCAGACACTGGAAGTTGACACCGTTTCCGGCGCAACCTACAGCTCCAGGGGAATTCTTGCGGCAATCGAGGAAGCTTTAAAAGAGGCAGAACGCGTAACTGAGGAAAAGAAAAATCCAACCCCGACACCGACGGAAACACCAACCCCGACCGAAATCCCGGAGCCAACTGAGACGCCAACACCAACCCCGACGGAAACTCCGGAACAAAAGATCTATCAGGACGGCGAATACACAGCGATTGCCGTCTGCGAGCCGGATGAAGATGAAGATTTTACCGCTTATCAGCTTTCTGTGACGGTAACAATTGAAAACGATAAAATCGTAGCGTTAAGCAACATCACCGGTGACGGAGACAGTCAGAATGCCTCCTACATCCGCCGCGCATCCGAAGGAACCTCCAAAATCAAAGGCGTTTCCGCTCAGATTCTGGAAACCGGAACGCTTGAAAACATCGACACCGTTTCCCGTGCAACCTGCTCCTCAAAAGCCATTCTTGAGGCATGCCGGAATGCGCTGGATGCTGCGAAAGTAACGCAATAAAGGGGAAAACAGATGAGACAATTGATTGTTCGTTTTTTGAATGTCGCTGTCATTGCTGCTGTTCTGATCGGCTACAATACCGTACTCGATAAAAGAGACAAAGAGGATCAGATCGCGCGGCTCTCGGCAGAGCTTGAGACGACCCAGCTTCAGAAGGAAAATCTGCAGGCCGCAGCAGCTGCATCCAACACGGCGGATACGGCCGCAAGTGAAGCAGCAGAAGCAGAAGGGCAGTACGTGGACGGTACGTATGACGGTGAAGCTGACGGCTTCGGCGGCACCATTGCAGTTGAAGTAACCGTAGAGGGCGGCCAGATTACCGATCTTGCCATCACATCCGCCGACGGCGAGGACAGTGCGTATCTGTCAAACGCGGAGGCGATCATTCCAAAGATTATTGAGGCACAGTCCGCCGATGTTGATACGATCAGCGGAGCAACATTCAGCTCCACCGGTATCAGAAATGCGGCGCAGGAAGCAATAGAAAAGGCGGAGAAATAACATGAAAAATTTAGATCTATCCACATTACCGGCAAAGAAGAGAAAACAGATCGTTTCCTGCCTGCGTGCCGGAATCCAGCTTTTATATTTCCTGTTTCTTCCGTCAGTATTTACCGCTGCATTTAACGGAGTGAAATACATTTTTACGCAGCTTGGACAGGGTGAAAAAATTGAGATGACCGCGTTTGTGTCGGCTCTGCTTCTTGTCTGTGCATTTACGATTGTTTTCGGCAGATTTTTCTGCGGTTTTGCATGCGCTTTTGGAAGTCTGGGGGATGCAATGCACGCAATTTATGGTATAATCTGTAAGAAACGTAAAAAGAAGCCCAGATGCATCAAACCGGAGCTGGCAAAAAAACTGGCGCTGGTCAAATACGGCATTCTGCTTCTGATTGCTCTTTGCTGCTTTGCAGGAGTTTATCAGAAAGCAAGAGGAACAAGCCCGTGGGATGTCTTTTCCATGCTGCATGCGGGAAATTTCCGACTTTCCTCTTATATTCCAGGCATTGTTCTTCTGGTGCTGATCCTGGTCGGCATGTTCTTTGAGGAGCGCTTTTTCTGCCGTTTCCTGTGCCCAATGGGAGCTGTCTTTTCTCTGCTTCCGATCCTGCCGTTCTTTACTCTGCACCGGAAACGCGAAAACTGCATCCGCGGCTGCAGCGCCTGCACGAGACAGTGCCCGTCAGCGGTGGAACTGCCATCCGATGGATACGTGGAGATCTCCGGCGACTGTTTCCAGTGCCAGAAATGTATTGATACGTGTCCGAAAGGTAATATCCGCTGCGGGGTAAAGGAATTTCACGGAAATGAAATCCTCTTTACGCTGTTCCGTGCTGTATTCCTGCTGACACTGCTGTTATGGGCTGGCATCTGATTCAGAATAAGGAAAACTATATGAAGAAAAAAGATCTGATTCTGGCAGGCGCCGTTCTGCTCTTGGCTGGAATCCTTGCCCTGGCACTTCGGCTGCCGAAAACGGAAAATGGAAATACCATGAAAGTCACGGTGGACGGCGAGGTCTACGGAACGTATTCACTCGCAGAAAATCAGACCGTGAAAATTCAGACGGGTCACGGAACGAATGTCCTGGTGATCGAAAACGGAAGTGCCCATATGGAAGAAGCTGACTGCCCGGACGGCTACTGCAAAAGACAGGGTACGATTTCCCAGGTAAATGAGACGATCGTGTGCCTGCCGCATAAGCTGGTTGCGGAGGTAGAAAGTGACGGATCCACAACGGACGACGCCGACGATGCGCCGGATGTGATTGTAAAATAATACCAGCTTAGAAGAAAGGAATTGGAATTTATGAGAGACAGCCGCACTGCAAGCAGAAAAATTGCCTTATGCGCCATGCTGATGGCACTTGCCATGATCTTCAGTTATGTGGAGGTACTGATCCCGATCAACCTCGGTGTTCCTGGAATCAAACTCGGCATTGCCAATCTGGTTGTAGTCGTCGGCCTCTTTTTCCTTCCGGCAGGGGAAGTCCTGATGATTTCCGTCGCCCGCATTCTTCTGATGGGGTATCTGTTCGGAAATGGAATGTCCATCCTTTACAGCCTTGCCGGCGGGCTTTTGAGCTTTCTTGTGATGCTTCTGCTGAAACACATCAAGGGCTTTAGTATCACCGGCGTAAGTATTGCAGGAGGCGTGACGCACAATGTCGCGCAGATCTGCGTGGCGGCTCTCGTGGTGCAGAACCGCAAACTGTTCTATTATCTGCCGGCGCTTCTCGTGGCCGGAGTCATCACCGGAATGCTGATCGGAATCCTTTCGGACCGCATTCTTTCTGCGGTAAAACGCGATGGACGAAAGAGTTCTTCGCGGTGAAAACTCCATATCTACGGAATTTTTTCTGTGTGGGAACGAAAATCATCCCACAAACTTCACAGTATCGGATCATTAAATAGTAAAAATACTCAATAAGCAGAATCTGTGCCTCTTTTGAGAAAAAATAATCAGTTAAGAGTTAGACAAAACGATCAAAAATTAGTAGAATAATCTACGGTTAGTTAAAACAATTATTGATTAGTGAAAACTAATATAATAATGAAGGACAGTTTTGCCCCTGTTTTTCCTGCAAAACTGTGGAAAAGGAAAAAGGAGGAAGTTATGATCAAAAGAAAAGAACTTCAGAAAAAATCATTAGCAGCCGTAATGGCAGCTTCCATGACCATGAGCCTGCTCCCGGGAACCGCACTGGCGGATGCTACAAGTGGCGTGCTGGCAGATGGCACTTATGAGTCTACGGCTCATGTTACCAGAACTGCAGAAGACGATGAGGATGAGAATGCATGGGATGAATATGACGTTAATGTCAAAATCACAGTTGCAGACGGTAAGTTTTCTGATATTGCAGTAACACCTGGTTCTGGATACAATACAGAAAATGCTACATATTTTAAAAAAGCAGCTACAAACAGCAAAGGATTCAAAACGAAACTTCTTGGAAAAGATGCAACGATTGAAAACATTGAAGGATGGGATATTGTATCGGGTGCAACCAGAACTTCGAATGCAGTAAAAACCGCGGCTCTTGCAGCAACCCAAAAAGCAACCCCGACTCCAGAAGCAGTAGACACCACAGCACTTGAAAAAGCAATCGCAGATGCCGAAGCATTAAAGGAAGCTGACTACACCGCAGACTCCTGGAAAGCTGTCCAGACTGCTCTTACCGCAGCAAAATCTGCTCTTTCTGCAAAAGAATCCCAGAGCGCTGTTGATACCGCGAAAGATGCGCTGAATACTGCAGTAAAAGGCCTTGTTAAAGCACCGACTCCGACGGCGACCCCGACAGCAACGCCAACCGCAACCCCAACGGCGACCCCGACCGAGACTCCAACTGAGCAGGTGGCTTACGTTCTGATGAACATTCCGTATGATGAATTTTATGCTGCAGATGTAAACAACTCTGTTCCAGTGGATGTATTTTCTTCCGCAACGAAGAGCAAAACAAGAACAGCCACTCTTGCCGGTGGTTCTTATCATACCAATGCAGATGGAAGTGCAATCAATGGAATTACCTTCCCGGTTAAAGTAACAGGAGTGGATCTTTCCAAATTTAAGAAAGTAACAGATTCTGACTCTGTAAGTATTACAGTAACAAACCGTGGTCAGACATCTACACAGACATACACTGGAAAAGACGCCTTATTTGAAAACTCAGACTATGCATATTATGTATTAAGCGAAGCACCTTCTTACTACAAAGAAGCAACGGTAAATGCAGATGGCTCTCTTTCTTTTGGAAAAACAGTTGGAACTGCAATTGAACTGACCAATGTATCTCCGGAATTTATGACTGAATCAAGATATGGAGATTATCAGCTGGATCTCGACGGACTGGAGAACACGATTGATGTTGGAACCGATCAGATCTATGGTGTTATTGTCAGCACAAAAGAAGGCAATGACTATGGTATGCGTCATGTGGAAAATATCTGGCGCGGAACAGAGCTGGCATGGTCAACTGGATTTACAACACAGGTGCATGGATGCCCGACTTCTTCTGCACATTACAAGAGCATGATGGGACAGCATATCAATAAGGTTACTTATTATACCAGCAAAGGAATCTACACGATTCCGGTGAATGATATTTTTGTTCCAACAAAATTTGAGGCAAGTGTATCCGTAGAAGACGCTTCTCTTTCCACTGGAAAGACAACGATGACCGTAACCGGACTTCCGGCTGATTATGATGCAGAATATTCCGTAGATGGTCTGGATGGATTTGCAGTAGACGGAAATACCATTTCTTATTCCGCAAATGCGAAAAAAGGAATGTATACTCTGACGATTCATGATAAAAAAGGTGTTTATGCAGATCTGACACAGAGCTTTACTCTGTATACAGATGCAATGCCGGCTGCTTACAACGAAAAAGGAAGTGCTCCGGCGCTTGTAAAAGCAGAGAATGCATCAGAAGATGACTTTGCTGATTATATCAAGAACATCACTTCGGTAAAAGTAAATGGAAAAGAATATGCAGCAACTGGAAAACGGAAAATAATTCTGATCAAAGAAGACGGTACGCTTGATCTGACAGCTGCCGCTTTTGCAGAAGGAAATAAATTTGAAATCGAAGTAACTGCAACAGGTTACAAGACGCTTTCCTTTACTTATGAGAAGAAAGAAACAACATATAAATATGTATATGCAGGTCTTACCTGGGCTGAGTATTGGGCAGCAGAAGGAGTTCAGGCGGCAGGAAGCGACGCTGGTTCGGATGAAACTGACAGTCGCAAAGAAAGTGATAAAGGCGCTTTTGATGTTGTAACCCGTGCGACCACAAACCATGGACTGCACAGAGGAAGCTTCCAGTGCGCAGCGACTATCTACATGAAAGATGGCACAACCTATGATGTGGCATATTATACCGCAGCAACCACGGCAGTTCTGACCAACGGCGAGACCGTAACTTACGATAAGAGCCAGATTGATCATTATGAAGTAAAAGGTCTGAAATATGTGCCTGTAAAAGTTTCGGAAGATGATTACGAAGATTTCTGCAAAAAGTATGTTGTGGTAGAAAACGGCGGAACACTTTCCGGTGGATTTTCTGAAAATAAACTGCAGAGCTATACAGGCCTGGTTGCAGATGTAACAGAAAACACAAACGGTCTGAAGATAGCAGTGAAAAATGCAGATGGAAGCTTCTCCTTCTCTGCAAGAACAACAGGAAGTGAATCCGGAATCAAAGATCAGGCGCTGAAGACAGCTCCGGATGCTGAGACCGTAGGACTGACCGTGAAAGAAGCCAAAGGTTCTTATGGAGAATTCCTTCGCGTAGATTTAACGGGAAATTACGGCGATCTGGCTGCTAATCTGCAGACCGTAACCTGGACTTATTACGGTGATGATTCCACTTATACGAATGCAAAAGCAACGTATGGAACAAAATTCGCAGCAGATAACTGGATGCATAAAGTAATGGGAATTCAGCTTGGCCTTACCGATTCCCTGCGCTGCACTTTACCGGAGGGAACGGATGGAACCGGTTATTGGAAGATTACGATTCATGCACTTGGCTATGCAGATGCTTCCTACACTTTTGAAGCAACTAAAGCGAATATTGTAGGAGCTGATCCGGTAGAGAGCACAGCAGCACTGGAAGAGGCAATTGCAAAGGCAGATACACTGAATAAAGAGCTTTACACGGAAACTTCCTGGAATAATATGCAGACAGAACTGGCAGAAGCAAAAGAAGCATTGGAGAAAAAACAGAGCCAGGGAACCGTAGACGAAGCAACAGAGCATCTGAATGCAGCAATCGAAGCACTTCAGTCCCAGTATGTATTAATGAACATTCCGTATGCTGAGTTCTATCAGGCAGAGGTTCATAACGATATTCCAGTAGATGCATTTACTTCCGCAACCAAGAACAAAACAAGAACAGCCTCACTTTCCGGCGGATCTTACCATGTGAATGCAGACGGAAGCGATATTACAGGTATCACCTTCCCAGTAAAAGTAACAGAGGATATGGATCTGAGCAAATACACGAAAGTGACAGATGAGGATTCTGTAGAAATCACCGTTACCAACCGTGGACAAACATCCACCACAACGTATACCGGAAAAGATGCACTGTATGAGAATGCAAGCTATGCATATTACACTTTACATGAGGTTCCGTCTTATTACAAAGAAGCATCTGTAGATGCAGACGGCAATGTAACCTTTGGTGCTGTTCAGGGAACCGAGGCAGCAAAGCTGGAAAATGTAACGGCAGAGCTCTCCACTAACAGCAAATACGGTGATTATCAGCTGGATCTGGATGGTCTTACTGATACCATCAAAGCAGGCGAAGATACCGTATATGGTGTTGTTGTCAGCACAAAAGAGGGCAACGATTACGGAATGCGTCATCTGGAGAATATCTGGAGAGTGTCTGAGCTGGCATGGAGCACTGGATTTACGACAAGCGTTCATAACTGCCCGACCTCCTCGGAACATTACAAGAGCATGATGGGACAGACCATCAACAAAATTACCTATTACACCAGCAAGGGAATTTACGAAGTCGACGCAGATGTATATGTACCGGTTAAGTTTGCATATGAATTTTCTGTAGAAAATGCGTCTGTCACATCTGGAAATGCTTCTGTTAAACTGGAAGGCCTGCCGGATGATTACGATGCTGTCTATACAGTAGAAGGTCTGACGGGAACCGTGTCCGGTGATACTCTGTACTTCAAGAATGCAGAGAAAGGTTCTTATACATTGACTGTCAGCGATAAGAATGGTAAATATGCAGATCTTTCCGCAGACTTTATCCTTTACACGGAAGAGATGCCGGCAGCATTTAACGAAGATACGACAACACCGGGTCTGTTTAAGAACGGGGATGCAACAGATGAAGAGTTTGCAGATTATCTGAAGAACATTACCTCTGTTACTGTAAATGGAAAAGCATATGCAGCAAGCGGAAGAGGAGCTGTTGTACTGTTCAATGAGGATGGTTCCTTAAAGACAGATGCAGCACCGTTCGCAGAGGGCGATTCCTTTGAAATTACAGTTTCTTCACTGGGATATCAGGATCTTAGCTTCACCTGGAAGAAATCAGCAGAAGAGCCGACTCCTACTCCTACAGAGACCCCAACCGTAACCCCGACCGAGACTCCGACTGTTACCCCGACGGAAACCCCGACCGTAACCCCAACTGAGACTCCGACGGTTACACCTACAACAGCACCAACCACAACCCCGACGACTGCTCCTACCACAATACCTACGACGCAGCCGACGAAGACCCCGACAAGCACCCCGAAAGCAACATCTACTCCGCTTGCAAGTAATAAAGTATCCAATACTTCTACTTCCAAGAAGAGCGATAATGCAAAGACCGGTGATGCTACCAACATCTGGGGATGGGTAAGCATGGCAGTTGCATCTCTTGGTGCCGGCGGACTTGGATTCAAACTCCGCGGCAGAAAGAAAAACGAAGACGAAGAGTAATTCAGAACGAAATAACTGAGAAATTCTTCTGACATAAGAAATCACAGAAACCTCTGTTCCAGCTTTTCTGGCGGAGGTTTCTGCCGTTTCGAGGAGTAAAAAAGTGATTCTTTTCTTTTTGTAAAAAACAAAAAATTAAGTGTTCACACAATGCCCAATTCGTGCGATAATAATACTGTGTTTTTTGCACATGCAGCACAATGGAGGTGACTTAGAAAACATGACAGCAAAACTGTTGGAAAAACATATTACCGATACGATTCGGGAATGGCAGGTGAAGATCGGCTATGAGGGCGGTACGATGAAGCTCTACTACCCGGCGGAGTCCCTGCGCCGTTCCCTTTCTTTAGACGAAACAGAAGACCTGGATGCGGCACTTGCCGCGTTCTGTAAGGAAGTACAGCCGCGTCTTGGAACACTTGCGATTTCAGCGGTCAAGGACCGCTACTGCATGGAAATCCCGGAGGAGGGATGTTCTTATATCGAGCGGAAAATTCCTGTTCCGGAGCTCCTGCAGAACCTTCTGCAGGTGATCACAACGCCTGGAAACACAATGGAACAGGTTCGAAACTGCTTTTCTTCCTATGCAGAGAAAATGCATACTACCGTGGAAGAAAACGCATCCGAGGAGCATGAGATGGGCCATGTATTTTCTTTTTCAGACCCGTCTGTAGATGAATACTGTTACTGTGTCGAAGAAAATGAATTCGGCCTGACGTATCACCGTTTTTCACGGGAAGATTACGAGGCTTTATAAATAAAAGGAGGATATACACCATGGAATTTACAAAACTGCTGGAAGAAAGAAGAAGCATCCGCGCGTTTGATCCGGAGAAACACGTAACCGCAGAGCAGATCCAGGAGATCGTACAGGCAGCGATTCAGGCACCATCCTGGAAAAACTCACAGACAACACGGTACTATGCCCTTGTAACACCGGAGAAAGTCGAAGAATTTTCCGCAAAATGCCTTCCAGAATTCAATCAGAAGAGTTCAAAGGGAGCCGCACTTGTCGTAACAGCATTCGTAAAAGACCGCTCCGGCTTCACGCAGGACGGAACACCGGACAATGAAGTCGGAAACGGCTGGGGCTATTACGATCTTGGCCTGCATGACGAAAACCTGATCCTGCGCGCAAGAGAACTCGGCCTTGATACTCTGATTATGGGAATCCGTGATGAGAAAGCTATCCGTGAAGCCCTCTCCATTCCGGAGAATGAGCTCCTTGGTGCTGTCATTGCTGTCGGCTACCGTGCCATCAACCCGGACAAGCCGAAACGTAAAACCGTGGACGATATCTTAAAACTGTTCTAAATCCGGCGCATCCGTGTGAAGACGTGCGCGGTACTTTCCAGGCGGGAATCCAAAGAACCGGGAAAACTGCTTGCTGAACGCATAGACATCGCCATATCCGACAAGACCGGCAATTTCCTTCATCGGTACGCCGCCCTCGAGAAGAATACGGGCCTGCTCCATTTTCTTCCTGGTGCGGTACCGTGCAGGAGAGACGCCGGTCTGTTTTTTAAATACTTTTCGAAACGTCTCATAACCGATCTGGAGTGACCGGGCAAGCTCTTCGAGAGAAATTTCTTCATCAAGATTCTGCGAGAGCATATCGCAGGCGGCCTCGATCGGATCCCGCTGCAGATTCACCCGGTGCGCATGGTAGCCGTACATTCGCAGAATCTCTTTTTCCATCTCCGGAATCCGCAAAGGCAGCAGACTGTCCGGTGTGGCCTTTAACGACTGCAGAAGCTTCTGATACCGCTCGAGATCGCCGGGAAGCAGCTCTGCCTTTAACACCGGCTCCCGGTTCAGAACCGAAAGCGAGCAGAAAGAATCAAAAAACGGTTTCCCAATCGAGATAAAAAATTCCAGCCATTTCCCATCGGGGTCTACGCGTGTGGAATGCGGCACACCCGGTAGACGCTGGACCATACTTCCCGCCTGCAGCGGATAGGAGGTGCCGTCCTCGGCAATATATTCCCCGCTCCCGCGCAGCAGCACGAAACAGCTGTAATACTCGTTCGAAAAATGATACTGCGAGCGGTCCGCCGTCTCTTTCCGCATAAAACCGCATGCCAGAATCCCGTTCTTCATTTCATTTCCAATACAGCGATAGATAACATCGCTCTTTTCTATTTTTGCAAGCAGATATTCCGGTATCATACGACTTCTCCTTTGCTTTCCCATTTTGGATAAAAGAAACACCAGATCAACTATTTCTCATCCACGTGCAGTGTTTTATACTGAATCATAAGATAACTGCATGAATCTTCTGAAAATCCACAGATGTATTATATCACAGGAAAGCAAAAAAGGAACACCAATCTGGATAAAAAGAAGAGAGGCAGTCGGAAAATGCGAAAGCAAAGGCAAGGAGGGTTTCAAGAACATGAGACAGACAAGAGACTGGGAAAATCAGTATATAACGCAGAAAAATCGTTATCCGATGCATACGCCGTATGGTGCGTATGAGACGGTAGAGCAGGCGCTCGCCGGAAATCGGAACGCGTCCCGCTTTGTAATGGATCTGAACGGAGACTGGAAATTCAAAATGTATCCGTCACCGGAAGCGGTGGAAGCATTTTATGAAGAGAATTTCGATCACGCAGCATGGGATACGATTCCGGTGCCGTCCAACTGGGAACTGCAGGGATATGGAAAGCCGGTTTACACCAATATGCTGTATCCGTTCAAACGGGAGGCAAATGGCGAAGCATTTGAGATCGAGATTATCGAAGGCACCTACGAGCTGAATGCGCCGTATGTGCCGGAGAAAAATCTGACTGGCTGCTATTTCAGAACCTTCGAGGTTCCAACAGACTATATTGGCAGACAGCTTCTCATCGATTTCGGCGGTGTGGAGTCCTGCTTCTATCTCTGGGTCAACGGAAAACAGGTGGGGTATTCCCAGGACAGCAAAGTGAACGCGGAATTTGACATCACCGAATATGTGCAGGAGGGAACGAACACCCTCGCCGTACAGGTGATGCGCTACTGTGACGGTACTTACCTGGAAGATCAGGATTACTGGCATCTGTCCGGTATCTACCGCGATGTCCGCCTCGTATCGAAACCGGTGCAGCACATCCTGGACTATAAGGCAGAGACACTGTTCACACACCCGGATTACACGAAAGCTACTCTCTCTGTCACGATCTGGCCGGACAACTCCAAACCGTTGTACGGCGAGTATCATGCCAAAGTGACGCTGTATGATGCAGAACAGAACAAAGTAACCGAGATGGCTTCGAGACCGTTTGCTGAGTGCGGCTTCTATCTGATGCCGAAATTTATCGCAACCGTTACTGCTCCGGTAGAGAACCCGGCACTCTGGACTGCAGAGACTCCGACACTTTACACCCTCGTTGTCGAGCTGCAGAACAAAGAGAATGAGACGGTTGATATCGAGAGCTGCAAGGTCGGCTTCCGCCAGGTGGAGATCAACGGCCGCGGCGTTCTGACCCTGAACGGCAAGCGCCTTGTGATCCGCGGCGTAGACCGCCACGATTTTTGCGCCGAGACGGGACGTACCGTTTCTGAGGAGCAGATGCGAAAAGAAATTGCTGTAATGAAACGTCTCAATTTCAACGCCGTCCGCACCAGCCATTATCCGAACGCGGTGAAATGGTATGATCTGTGTGACGAGCTTGGCATTTACCTTGTCGATGAGACAAATCTTGAGACGCACGGTTACGGCGGACAGCTCAGTGCATCCGCTGAGTGGACAGCCGCTTATCTGGAGCGTGCAACCCGTATGGTACTGCGTGATAAAAACCATCCTTCCATCGTCTTGTGGTCCCTTGGAAATGAATCCGGTGCCGGGGCGAATCATGCCGCGATGCACGGCTGGATCCGCGAATACGACAAGACAAGATACGTTCAGTATGAGTCCGGCAACCCAAAGAGTAATATTTCCGACGTTATCTGCCCAATGTATCCGACGATGAGCTGGCTTGAGGATGTGATGGCAGACGATTCCGATCTCCGCCCGTTCATTATGTGTGAATACGCTTATGCAAAGAGTAACAGCAACGGAAATTTCAAGGAGTTTTGGGACTATGTCAATAAATACCCGCGTTTCCAGGGCGGCTTTATCTGGGATTTCGCGGACAAGGCGATTGCGATCCACGAGGAGGACGGAAATATCAAATACGGCTACGGCGGAGCGTTCGGAGAGGATGTGACCGATCCGGTTCCGGATATGTGTCTGAATGGTGTTGTCTTTGCCGATCTTTCCTATAAACCGGGCGCCTATGAGGTGAGAAACGGCCAGTCCCCGGTTACGATTGAGCAGGTGAAAAATCCATATACCGGCGAAACTATATGGGTGCTGGCAAACCGCTACCATACCCTCGATCTTTCTCATCTGCAGGTGCGCTATGAAATTGTGCAGAACGGCGAAACGCTTGCAAAAGGCAGCTATCCGGCATTTTACACGGCAGCCGGAACAACAGAGACGCTTCCGCTTCCGGAGCTTCCGGCGAAACTGCATGGCGAGGCGTATGTAAATTATTACGTTGAGCTTGCCCAAGATACCTTCTATGCACCGGCGGGAACAGAACTATACCGCCGTCAGATTCCGGTTACTACAGGTGTTTATCTGGCAGACGAGAAAACGATTGTGGAGAAACCACTGACCGTAGCGGAGGATGAAAATCATGTTCGCATCACCGGCGAAGAGACCGAAATTATCTTTGATAAAAAGACAGGTGAATTTACCAGATATCAGGCAAAGAGCGTTTCTTTTATGACCGGCGGAAAAGATGAATTTTATCGTGCCCCAACCGGTATTGATGAGGGAACCCATGAAAGTGATTACGATGATATCTGGCGCGCGGAAGGTCTGGATCGTCTGAAAAAGAAAGTACAGTCAGTATCGGCTGTCAGTGCCGGAAATCAGGTGCTTCTTGAAGTGCAGGCTTCCTATACCGCGGAGCCGGACAACGCAGTACTCTTTACCGCTCATACTCTGTATCGCATCGGCAGTGAGGGAATGGAGCTGAAAAACGAAGTAACAAACAACAGCGGCCTTGAGACCATCGCAAGAGTCGGACAGTCGTTCTGCCTTCCTGCAGCGTTTGATACGCTCAGCTGGTATGGAAAAGGACCCTGGGAGACGTATGCAGACCGAAAGGACGCAGCTTTTACCGGATTTTACACATCTTCTGTAGCAGAACAGCACGTTCCGTTTGTAGTACCTTGCGAATGCGGTGGCCATGAGGATACGCGATTTGCCGTTCTTTCAGATGGAACACATACTGTTCAGATTGTAGGCAGTGATGATTTCCATTTCAGTGCGCTTCCATATTCTATGGCAGAATATCGAAAAGCCGCATATGAGGAAGAACTTCCGGAGCATACGACAGGAACCTGGCTGATCCTGGATGCAGCACACGCAGGCCTTGGCGGAGATACCGGCTGGACGAAAAATATTCACCCGGAATATCGTGTATGCAAGGGAAGATACAGCTATACGTTCCGTTTCCATTTCGCATAAAAGAAAAAATCGGCCAACTGCCTATTGGATTCTTACGGAACAAATTACAGATTTCTCGTGAATGCTGCAAAGGTTGAAGCAAGAGATACGATTTATCAGCGAATGAAGGCTGGTGAATATATAAGGGAAGAACTTACACCAGATGGACTTCATCCAAATGATAAAGGACACAAACTTGTTGCAGAAGAAATTGAAAAATTCCTTGAAAGCGTGAAAGCAGAATTAGAAGTTGAGGAAAAAGAACCTGTTTTTCCGAAGGCAATGACGGAGAATGCATACGAGAATGCAAAACGCCTGACAATCCGTGAAATTTCACCAAAACTTTGCGGATTTCATGCAGATATGGAAGAGAAAACAGGACATCTTGATCATTTTAAAAATGGATGGATCGGGAAAAAAGCCGGGGATTCTATTCATTTTGAGGTGACTGCTTCCTGCAGTGCAGTGGAGAAAAGAAAATTCATACGGTAGATATAACAATTCTTCCGGAAGAGGTAACGGATACAACTCCATTTTATCTGATGTCATTAATTATTGCATAAGATTTTTGAAGGAGAGGTTTCTGGAGATTGAGACAGCAGCACTTGGAAATGAAGCTGGAATGATCGGTGCAGCAAGTTTACTGTAAAATATGGAGGAGATAAGATGAGAATTAATCCTGATAATAAAAAAATACGTTATAGCGGAAGGATTGACTGGGCGAATCCAAAAGAACCAATCTGGGTTTATCCATGTACATCTGTGGAATTTAAATTTACAGGAAAATATTTGAAAATTTTCCTGAGAAACAAAAATGAATACTGGCAGAATTATCTTGGATGTATTTTAGATGGAGTGCAGTCGTGTTATTATCTGGATAACGAGAAAGAGAATGAAATAGAGATTCGTGTTCCTGAGAATGAAAACGGAGAACATCATGTTCTTTTCTTTAAACGTCAGGATTCCTGCCATGAGATGCACATCCTTGGATTTGAAATTGAAGACGGAGCAAAATTATTGGAACTTCCGGATGCACAGACAAGAAAAATTGAAGTTTACGGAGATTCTGTATCAGCAGGAGAAGTGACAGAAGCAGTGGATTATACAGGAAAGACGGACCCTGAACATCAGGGAGGTTATTCTAACAGCTGGTATTCCTATGCATGGATGACAGCACGTATGCTGAATGCACAGATCCATGATATCGCACAGGGCGGAATTGCATTGCTGGATGGACAAGGCTGGTTCCATGAGCCGGATCAGATTGGAATGGAAAGTGCCTGGAATAAAATCCGCTTCAATAAAACATTTGGTGAACTGACAGAATGGGATTTTAATCAGTATACACCGCAGGTTGTTGTCGTGGCAATTGGCCAGAATGATAATCATCCGTTTGATTACATGTCAGAAGACTATATGTGTGAGAAAGCAATTCTTTGGAGAGAACACTATACAGAATTTTTAAAAAAACTGCGTCAGGTATATCCGAAGGCATCGGTCATCTGCTGTACGACATTGCTTGAGCATGACAGTTCTTGGGACAAAGCAATTGACGATGTAGTGGTTTCTATGGGAGACCGTAAGATTTCCCATTGTATCTTTAAAAGAAACGGAGCAGCGACTCCAGGACATCTCAGAATTCCAGAAACCTATGAGATGGCGAGAGAACTTGCTGATTATATAGAGAATCTGGGAATCGAGGAATGGAAATAATTAGAATAGTAGAGTAATAAGAGGAAGATATCCTGGTGGTCTGATCCGGTTTTATTAGGACATTATCCGGATGAGGGATTGGTGCGTTATGAAAAATATCTTCCGAAAATCACAGAAGAAGATATGCGTCTGATCTCAGAACCGATCGATATCTATGGACAGAATATTTATAATGGAAGATGCGTCCGTATGGGGGAAGACGGAAAGCCACAGGAGGTTTGCCGATATGAAGGATTTCCTAAAACTGCGATCCAATGGCCGGTAACACCGGAATGTCTGCAGTGGGGACCGAAGTTTTTATATGAAAGATATCATAAGCCAATTTACATCACAGAGAACGGATTATCCTGCCATGATGTGATCTCATTAGATGGAAAAGTGCATGATCCAAACAGAATTGATTTTCTTGCAAGATATTTGCGAGAACTGAGAAAAGCAGCAGAGGAAGCGGATATCAGAGGATATTTCCAGTGGTCTTTGATGGATAATTTTGAATGGGCCAAAGGTTACTCAGATCGATTTGGACTCGTATATGTGGACTACAGAAATCAGGAGAGAATTATGAAAGATTCCGCATTCTGGTATAAACACGTGATAGAAACAAACGGAGCAGAATTATAAATGGAAATAAAAGATCCCTTTTGGGGTTTATTTAGTAGCGTTAATAATAAATACTTGACAATTTATAAGGAGTGGTGTAGGGTAAAGGTGTCAAAGGAATTTCACCGGATCGGGTGTAATTCCGTTCACTATCCTATACGAAAAGAAGAGGTATTCATGATGAAAGAATTAAAGCCAATCAAAGAGGGTAAGGTACGCGAGATTTATGATAACGGCGACAGCCTGATCATGGTAGCAACCGACCGTATTAGCTGTTTTGATGTCATTCTGAACAATGTGGTAACAAAAAAAGGTACCGTTCTGACCCAGATGTCCAAATTCTGGTTCGATCTGACAGAAGACATCCTTCCGAATCATATGATCTCTGTAGACGTAAAAGACATGCCGGAATTTTTCCAGCAGGAGAAATTTGACGGAAACAGCATGATGTGCCGTAAGCTGGAAATGCTTCCTATCGAGTGCATTGTCCGCGGCTACATTACCGGAAGCGGCTGGGCAAGCTATCAGAAAACAGGAAAAGTATGTGGCATCGAGCTTCCGGAAGGATTAAAAGAATCTGACAAGCTTCCTGAGCCAATCTACACTCCGTCCACAAAGGCTGAAATCGGAGATCATGACGAAAATATCTCTTATGAGCAGAGCATCGCCCATCTGGAAAAATACTTCCCGGGAAAAGGAGCCGAGTATGCAGAGAAGCTTCGCGACTACACCATCGCTCTGTATAAAAAATGTGCCGATTATGCTTTAAGCAAAGGCATTATCATTGCAGACACAAAATTTGAGTTTGGTCTTGATGAAAACGGAAATATCGTAATCGGCGACGAGATGCTGACTCCGGACAGCTCCCGCTTCTGGCCTGCAGATGGTTATGAACCAGGCCATGGTCAGCCATCTTTTGACAAACAGTTCGCGCGCGACTGGCTCAAAGCCAACGATGGAAACCACGACTGGACTCTGCCGCAGGAAATCGTAGACAAGACGATCGAGAAATATCTTCAGGCATATGAGATGCTGACAGGAAAATCGCTGGCATAAAGAACATCATAGTGTTAAAAAGCTACAGGAGGCAGGTTCTGCCTCCTGTTTTTGCATATTTTGTGATAAGATCAGATGATAATCTGATACTCAAATGCGTGAAACATGTGATATAATGGGAAGAAAGACAGGATGCGAAGGAGGAAACACGATATGAAAATTGCTGCTGCAATTGAAAAAATGACAGATTTTTATAAGGGAAATATTCATGATATTTATCATTTTCTGAAGGTATGGGCCTTTGCAAAGAACATCGGCGAGGCGGAAGGACTGGATCCAAAAACACAGGAAACGCTGGAGATGGCAGCTGTTGTCCATGATATTGCCTGCCCGCTGTGTCGGGAAAAATACGGAAATACCAGCGGAAAGCATCAGGAAGAGGAAAGTGCGCCGCTCGTTGCAGAATTTTTCAAAGATGTACCGGCAGGAGAACTGGATGTCGAACGCATCACATGGCTGGTTACGCATCATCATACCTATACAAATGTAGAGGGAATGGATTACCAGATCCTGCTGGAAGCCGATTTTCTGGTCAATGCCGGCGAGAGCGAATATTCAAAACAGGCGATTGAAAATTTCTGCAGAAAAGTATTTCGGACGGAAGCGGGAACGCATCTGTTGAAGAGTATGTTTCCGGAGAAGGAATAAGGTCATGAAGTGTGACATCCTCCACCACCTCTACAGGTGGTGGAGGATGTCACTTTTACAGCAGGACAGCCGGGGGCATTTAACCTTTATGGCGGTCAACCGGGAGATCCCGAAGTATCTGGATGCTACCTTATGGAACAGGGGATTTGTGGATACAAACGGCAAATACTATGAGCTTTGGAATGCGCAGGCACAGTATTATACGGAGTAAAATTTTGGCAATCTGTCGGCAGAAGCCATTCACAGAGAGATTGACGGTACACTGAAACGGCTGGGAACAGATTATCTGGATCTGTATATCATTCACCGTTTTGACTACGAAACTCCGATTGAGGAAACAATGGAAGCCCTGAATGTATGACCGCACTGGCATGGCAATGGGCGAAGGGAGTCAGCTCCCCGATTATCGGTGCGACCAAGGCGGCAATTGTTTCGTAAAAAACTATGGCATGTAAAACGCCGTCAGACTTGTTGTAGTCTGACGGCGTTTTACGTTAGGAAGCTCTTTGAAGAAACATCTATATTATTTCGTTTCCTGTCCCGCTTTCTTCCGGAACAGTTCTTTTCCACAGCTGATGACAATGATGACACCAAGAACCATCAGCAGAATGGCGATGATGAGCTGCAGTCCCTCAACGAGGAAGACAGCGGTTCCTGCTCCATACGCTTTTACAAGTGCAATGACACGCTCTACCAGTGCGGTAAAGGTGACACAGAGCATGATGATAAGCGGCGGGAACAGGGTTCTGTTTTCACGGCCGGTGACTTTCAGGAAGACACAGAGCGTGATCAGAACGAGTGCACTCAGCATCTGGTTTGCACTTCCGAACAGCGGCCAGATATTGGCATATCCGATCTGGGTCAGGATGTAGCCGCAGAGCAGAGTAACAATGGTAGAGAAATATTTATTGCAGAGCAGCTTTCTCCATCCGGCAGCATGTTCCATATCATCGACAGTGAACAGTTCCTGGAAGGACATACGGCCGATTCGTGCAACGGAGTCAAGACTGGTAAGTGCCAGCGCCGATACACACATCGTCATGAAGCACTGTGCTCCGTATACCGGGATGCCGAACATTTCCAGAAATCCGGCAACACCGGAAGAAAAGATCGCAAATGGCGTTCCGACAGCAGCCGTACCGTCTGCAGAAGCAGCAGCACCGGCAACGCAGAGGGCGAGGACGGCAAGCAGGCTCTCCAGAACCATAGCTCCGTATCCGACTTTCTGCATATCTTTTTCATTCGCAATGGTTTTCGAAGAGGTTCCAGACGATACCAGGCTGTGGAATCCGGAAACAGCACCACAGGCAACGGTGACAAACAGGATCGGGAACAGATCTCCGGATGCCGCATTGTGGAAACCGGTGTACATTGGAAGATTCATTTTCGGGTGTGCAACAACAAGTCCGACAACAGCGCCAAGGATCATGCCGGCAAACATAAAGGTTGTCATAAAGTCACGCGGCTGCATCAGAAGCCACATCGGAAGGACAGCGGCAAGAAAGATGTAGGCAAATACCAGATAAGTCCAGGTTGCTTTACTTGTTACAAGCGGTACATTCATGCCGATTGCAAAAGCTGCAACGGTGCATGCAAGGCCGAGTACCATTTCTTTCCAGCCTTTCCACTGCAGTTTTTTCTGGAGCAGTCCGAAGACAACAGCAAAAGCGATAAACAGCAGGGAGATGCTTCCGGCAGCGCCGTTTACAGTTGCCTGGGCAGAAAGCTTTGTGACGCCGTCAACCGTTTCGTAAGCATTAAATGTTCCGGCAACCATATCTGCAAAGGCGGCGATAACGATCAGTGTAAAGAGCCAGCAGAAGAGAAGAAACAGTTTTTTTCCTGTTTTGCCGATGTATTTCTCAATGAGAAGTCCCATGGATTTTCCTTCGTTTTTGACACTCGCATACAGCGCACCGAAATCGGTAACAGCACCAAAGAAGATACCGCCGATCAGGATCCATAAAAGGACGGGAACCCATCCAAAGACAGCGGCCTGAATGGCACCGGTGACAGGGCCTGCACCTGCGATTGAAGAAAACTGATGGGCGAATACGGTCCATCCATCGGTAGGGACGTAATCCTGACCGTCATTTTTTGCAACGGCAGGTGTTTTTGCTTTGGGATCGATGCCCCATTTCTTTGCCAGCCAGCTTCCGTAGAAGGTATAACCTGCTATCAGACATACGGCGGCGATCAGTACAATAACCAACGTGTTCATAATAAAATTCCTCCTCGTTCAAAAATGATATTTCCAGTTTACATGGATTTCAAATGGAAAAAGAAAAGGGAAAAGGAAATTGTGTGGGTATGCTTGGAAACAAAAAAAGCTTCGTCTCCCTGACTTATGCAAGAAGACGAAGCTTTCAAAAAACGCTCCGCGTTACCACTTCTAATTATCGGCTGTTTCTTTTGGTCGATCACTCAGACAAGATCCCCGAAACCATTTGATACACTTTCCGGTGAATCTCTTCTCTGCTAACGGTGAGAGGCCGGTCCGGACTACTTTCCATTTCTGGTTTCGTCTGTACAGCTCACAGGGGATTGTTCTTTGGGATACCTGCCATCTCGCACCAGCCGATGGTTCTCTGCAAAGGCTCACCCGAAAAATGTTGTCCTGCTCATTGCTTTTTTCTGATCCCTTTTTTCTTTTGAACACTTTGCATTATAGTCTCATTTTTCGGTTTGTCAAGCAATTTTAAAAAAAATATCATGTTTTTTCCCTGAAAAAAGTAAAAATCTATTTCTTGACACAGAAAACCAGAATTTTTATAATAGAAGAAAAAGCGCAGAACCAGAAGGCTTCTGCGGAAAGGTGGTATTTTTGTATGGGGTATTATGACAAAGAACGTGTAAGGGGATTTTTGCACAATCAGGACGGTATTATTGTGAATGATTTCGGAGAAGAGGTGATTCTCCGCGGCTGGGGCATGGGAAACTGGGATAATCTGGAAGGATTTATGCTCGGCACCCAGAGCGGCTTTGGACTGTTCGAGCCTGGAAAATATGCGCCGATGGGACGCATGGACCGTGGAAGAAGTATGGACCAGATTCTACGGGAGACCTGCGGAACGAAATATGCGGAGGAGTTCTGGAAACGCTGGAGACGGCTGTATCTGACGGAGGAGGATATTGCACTTCTCTCCAGACGCGGTTACAATTCCGTGCGTCTGCCGATCCGCGCAGGAAGCTTTCTGTATGAGGAGCCGGGGATTACGTATAATGAAGATTCCTTTGCCATGCTGAATGATGTTCTCGACTGGTGTGAGACGTATCAGGTTTATGCTGTCGTAGATTTCCATGCGGCAACGGCAGGCCAGTCCGGAATTCCGTGTGATGACGGCGTGGACAATGGACAGCATCTGTATGACGATGAAGAATCGATGGAGCGGATGTTTCTTCTGATGGAAGAGTTTATGAGAAGATACAAAGACCGCTGGATCATCGGCGCATATGACTGTATCAACGAGCCGATCTCCATGACGCCGCGCCGCGAGGAGCTGACACCGAAGCTGGTCTATTTTTACGAGGAAATGATCCGCCGCTGCAGAAAGATCGACCAGAAACACTTATTTTTGCTGAATGGTACACAGTTTTCCTCTCTTACATATTTCTTTGATCATGAGTTTGACCCGGAATACCACAACTGGGGCATCAGTCTTCATGCGTATGAGATGGTTGTTCCGGAGGTAGCTTCTCTTGCCAGCGTTCTCCGTACCTGCCGGGAACAGAAGATCTGCCTGTGGATGGGCGAGACAGGAGGAAGAAATGAGCACGCATGGCAGACAACGATGTATGAGATTCTTGCCGAGTACCACGCCGGTTATAATCTGTGGTGCTGGAAAACGGTAGAGGGAGCAGGATGTGCTTCGATTCTGAACTTTAATGTTCCGGATGAATGGCATCTGATTACCGATTATGCAATTAATGGAGCTGCAAAACCGTCCTACGAGCATGCGCAGGCCATCTGGGACAGCTACCTGGAATGCCTGGCGGTCGATAAATGCAAAGAAAATACGCAGTATCATCCTTATCTGCTTCGAGAGGGCAATTTTGAGATCCCGGCGATCGGCTACAACGCGCTGCCGATGGATTCACACCGTGGTCTTAGTGATCTTCCGAATGCTGCAGGATATCGTCTGTATGACCGGTTTGAATTGATTTATGAAAAAGGATATCATCCTGAACCGGCCGGGTTTGCCGCACCGGGTCCGATCAAACATCCGAGAGATCATGTACAGCTTCAGCTGGGAGCAGGAGAGTATGCTTCCTATACAATCCGTGAAAAAGAAACCTATACCGTTTCTGTAACTTACTGTGCAGACAAAGAGGTGAAGGTACAGGCAGCTATTCAGGGAGAGACTCTTTTTGAAGGGGTAATGCCTCCTGCCGGTGAGAAAGTAACTTCGGATGTTCATCCATATTTTGCATATGAAACAGCACCGAACACACTCGAACGGTTCACACTCGGTACCGTTACAGGAGAAGGCATTCTGAAAATAGAGGTTCTGGACGGATGTGCACGGTTCGGACAGATTGTGATTCGGAAAAGTGAAAAATAGCAGAACATAACGTTTCTTTATGAGGAATAAATAACAGATCTATCTGCCCACAGGAATCAAAAAAATCCGACGGGCAGATTTTTTTGATTTTTTTCAGTTTTCCATTGACAATTGCATCACTGGTGCTATAATAAAAACAAACATATGAATAAATGTTCATATGAACAGTGAAAATGAAAAAGGAGATCAAAAGCGATGAAGAAAACGTATAAGATCGATGTTGACTGCGCAAACTGTGCAAACAAAATGGAAGAGGCTGCAAAAAACACAGCAGGTGTAAAGGATGCTACCGTAAACTTTATGATGCTCAAAATGATCGTTGAGTTCGAAGACGGACAGGATCCAAAGAGCGTTATGCAGGATGTTCTGAAAAACTGCAAAAAAGTTGAGGATGACTGCGAGATCTTCCTCTAAAATAAAAAACTTTCATCGGCGGATGGAAGAAAAAGCTGGAGCAGAATAGATTCTAAAACCTGTCTGCGGTTCAGCTCGAGAAAAATCCAGTATTTTCTCTCTGGAGCAGCGGATTTGGATCTGTAAATCTCTGGGATGAAATGCTGGATTTTTTCATCCGGCGGTAAGAACAAAGGAGGCATATGTATGAATAAGAAACAGAAAAAGGTTCTCATCCGCGTCATCGTTGCATCGGTTCTTCTGATTCTCTGCGCGGTACTGCCGACAACCGGCTATGTGCGATTTGCAACCTTTATGGTTCCTTATCTGGTCATCGGATACGATATCCTGAAAAAGGCCTGGAAGGGAATCCTGAACAAACAGGTATTTGATGAAAACTTTCTGATGGCTGTTGCAACGGTCGGTGCCATTCTGCTTGGCGAGTATCCGGAGGGCGTAGCCGTTATGCTGTTTTACCAGATCGGCGAACTGTTCCAGAGCTATGCTGTCGGAAAGAGCCGCCGGAACATCAGCGAACTGATGGATATCCGCCCGGATTATGCAAATATCGAGGTAGACGGAAAACTCGAGCAGGTTGATCCGGATGAAGTTGAGGTTGGCACAATCATCGTTGTACAGCCTGGTGAAAAGATTCCGATCGATGGTGTGATCGAAGAAGGAAACACCACACTGAATACCAGTGCCCTGACCGGAGAGAGTGTTCCGCGTGACGCCCGGGATGGAGACGAAGTCATCAGCGGATGTATCAATATGTCCGGTCTGATTAAAGTAAAAACAACGAAAGAGTTTGGAGAGTCCACCGTATCCAAAATTCTGGACCTTGTGGAAAACTCCAGCTCCAAGAAATCAAGATCCGAGAACTTTATTTCCAAATTTGCGAAATACTATACACCGGCCGTCTGCTACGGTGCGCTGGCGCTGGCAATCCTGCCGCCGCTGGTACGGATGCTGTTTTTAAGTGCCGCTCCTGAGTGGAGCGTATGGATTTACCGTGCGCTGACCTTCCTGGTTATCAGCTGCCCTTGTGCACTGGTCATCAGTATTCCGCTCAGCTTCTTCGCCGGTATCGGCGGCGCAAGCCATGAAGGTGTCCTGGTGAAAGGTTCCAACTATCTGGAAACACTTTCCCAGACCAAATACGTTGTATTCGATAAAACCGGTACCATGACACAGGGTGTCTTTGAAGTAGCCGGTATTCACCACAATACGATCAGTCAGGAAGATGTTCTGGAATACGCAGCACTTGCTGAGTGTGCTTCGAGCCATCCGATCAGCAAGAGTCTGCAGAGAGCATATGGAAAACTGATCGACCGAAGCCGTGTCACGGACATCGAAGAGATCAGCGGAAACGGTGTAACAGCAAAGGTAGACGGTAAAAATGTCGCTGCCGGAAATGCAAAACTGATGGAGCGCCTTGGCGTTGATTATATCGACTGCCACAGCGTCGGCACCATCGTCCATGTTGCTGTAGACGGCAAGTATGCCGGACATATCCTGATCTGTGATATGATCAAACCGCATGCGAAAGAGGCGATTCAGGCGCTGCGGAAATCCGGTATTAAAAAGACGATTATGCTGACCGGAGACTCCAGGCGGATAGCCGATCAGGTAGCTGCAGATCTTGGAATTGATGAAGTTTACAGCGAACTGCTTCCTGGTGACAAAGTAAGTAAAGTGGAAGAGCTGCTTGCTGCAAAGACAGAAAAAGAAAAACTTGCCTTCGTAGGTGACGGCATCAACGATGCACCGGTACTGTCCCGTGCCGATATCGGTATTGCGATGGGAGCACTTGGTTCCGACGCAGCAATTGAAGCAGCTGATATCGTTCTGATGGACGACGATCCGCTCAAGATTTCCAAAGCAATTCACATTTCCAGAAAATGTATTCACATTGTTTATGAGAATATTTATTTTGCAATTGGTATCAAAGTATTGTTCCTGCTTCTGGGAGCCATCGGTATCGCTAACATGTGGATGGCAATTTTCGCAGATGTCGGAGTTATGATTCTGGCGGTTCTGAATGCAATTCGTGCTCTGTTTGTGAAAAATTTATAGAAAGACGAGGACACAAAATGGCAAAAATCAATCCGGAAGAAGCTGATCTGTGCTGTGACTCCTGTGAGGTTCATGAAAATCTGGTAAAGATTGTCAATGAGACCATGCCGGATGAAACAGAGCTTTACGATCTGGCAGAGCTTTTCAAGGTATTTGGTGATTCCACGCGGATCCAGATCCTGTTTGTCCTGTTTGAGGCAGAGGTATGCGTCTGCGACCTGGCAGAAGCACTGCACATGACACAGTCCGCAATTTCCCACCAGCTTCGCATTCTGAAGCAGAATAAGCTGGTAAAGAGCAGACGAGAAGGAAAATCGGTGTTCTACTCTCTTGCAGATGGTCATGTACGGACAATCATCGCACAGGGACAGGAGCATATTGAAGAGGATTAAAAAAAGCATAAGATAGCAGAAACGTCCCGCAGATGAGAAATTTCATTTGCGGGACGTTTCTGCTTTTCACATTCATTCTTTATTTGGTAAACCATGCTTCCCGAACATGCTGTTTTAGAAGGTTCCGTGCATTTTGGAAGCTGTTTTTTTGCTTTGTTTACATAACCGAATTATGTAAATTATTTCTTGAATTTCATGATTTATACTCCTCGGAGTAATACGGAATGCAGAGATACATACCGTCCGTGATCTGGTTGGAACTCAGGTGATTGATCTCACGGACCTCAGCAATGTAACTGGAAATATCGGAGTATTCTTCTGTACGGTATTCTTTGGCGATATCCCACAGTGTATCGCCGGAAGAAACGCGGATACTGGTGTAGTATTTGTAGGTTGGAGCTTTCGGCTCACTGTCTGCCTGCGTATTCTGCGGCGTGAAGTGGAAGATTAAAAGAAATGTGACGGCAACCAGAGACAGGAGAGCGGCGGCTGCGCGGATCTGCAGTTTTCTTCTCTGGATTTTTCGTCTTTCTCTCAGTGATTTTCTTTTCTTTGCATTGGTACTCATGTAAAATTCCCCCTTGATTTGTGATAGAAGAGTAGTTGTGCTACGTGAACATTTGTTCTTTCGAATATATGTTCATTATAATAAAAGAACGTATGTTTGTCAATACGAAATACGAACAAATTTTCGAAACTTTTGTTTGCGTTCCGGTTGGATTTATGGTAAAATTTATTTGGTATATTTTAAGCAAATATCGTATAGAAAGAGGGGACTACCCTAATTCATATAAAAAACGAAACGACAGGAGGAACATACGATGGCTGGAGACAAAAATAAACTGACAGAGAAACAGAGACAGATTCTCGAATATTTAAAACAGGAAATTTTGCAGAGAGGATTCCCGCCGTCTGTGCGTGAGATCTGCGAAGCGGTTTCCCTTCGTTCTACATCCTCGGTACATGCACATCTGGAAACACTGGAGCGGAAAGGCTATATCAAACGAGATGCAACAAAACCGAGAGCCATTGAAATCTGCGATGAAGGATTCCATACCGGCCGCCTTGGTGCAATCCAGGGAATTGCATCGGAAGACACCGCATCCCAGAGTGAGGTTGCACAGATTCCGCTGATCGGCAAAGTAGCTGCCGGAGAACCGATTCTTGCGGTAGAGAATATTGAAGGATATTTTCCGATGCCGGTAGACCGTCTGCCAAACGCAGAAACGTTCCTTTTAAAGGTACAGGGCGAAAGCATGGTAAATGCAGGTATTTTAGACGGTGACCTTGTTCTTGTGGAACAACAGGCAACTGCGGAAAATGGAGAAAAAATTGTCGCTCTGGTCAATGATTCCGCTACAGTAAAAACATTCTACAAGGAAGACGGTTATTTCCGCCTGCAGCCGGAAAACGATGAGATGGATCCGATCCTTGTGAATGATCTGCAGATCGTAGGAAAGGTAATCGGAGTATTAAGATTTTTATCCTGAAAAATAAAAGAAGAAAATAAAAAATGTTGTGAAAAAACGAACAAGAAATCGGCCTGTAAAATTCGGCGGTTTCAGAAGAAAAACCGGTGATTTCTGAAAGTAACTCTTCAACTATTCGAAAAACCTGCGTTTCCCGAATAGTTATATAGAAGAAATACTTCTTTCATTTTCCCGGTTTTTCTGTTTAGAAAGGCTCATTTGCAGTTATGAAATCAAAAATTACGTATCACGAACAAACCGATATGGAAAATACACTGAAGCTCCGCGAGGTTCTGAAGACGCTTCCCTCTTTTACTTCCGAATTTTTCCGCGGCATCAGCACAACGACATCGACCAGCACACGAATCAAATATGCATATGACCTTCGGATCTTTTTTCAGTATCTGCAGAAAGAAAATCCGGAACTTGCCAAAATTCCCATGGATCAGATGTCCGTTGATGTGCTTGACCAGGTCACTGCACTTGATCTTGAGGAATACACAGAATATTTAAAGGCTTATATCGGTTCCCAGGAATCTTATACCACCAACGGGGAAAAAGGCCTGAAACGAAAATTGTCGGCACTTCGGACGTTCTATTCCTATTATTTCAAAAAGGAACTGATTGAGACAAATCCTACGCTGCTTATCGATATGCCGAAGCTCCATGAAAAAGAAATTATCCGTCTGGAGCCAAATGAGGTTGCGGAGCTTCTCGATTTTATTGAATCCTGCGGCGACGGGCTGAGCAATCATCAGCGGGCCTACTATGAAAAAACAAAGGAACGTGATTTTGCAATCATTACTCTTCTGCTTGGCACGGGAATCCGTGTGTCGGAATGTGTCGGGTTAGATATTGAGGATGTCGATTTTAAAAACAATGGCATCAAAGTGCTTCGAAAAGGTGGAAATGAAATGTTTGTCTACTTTGGAGATGAAGTTGCCGAGGCACTGAAAAAGTATATCGAAGTCCGCGCAGGTATTACGCCTGTGGCAGGACACGAACACGCACTCTTCTATTCGGCGCAGAGAAAACGGATCAACGTCAAGACGGTGGAAAATCTGGTGAAGAAATATGCGTCCCAGGTGACGACAACGAAGAAAATTACGCCGCATAAACTGCGTAGTACGTACGGTACGACGCTGTATCAGGAAACAGGCGATATTTATCTTGTTGCGGATGTTCTCGGCCATAAGGATGTCAATACGACGAAGAAGCATTATGCTGCCATGGACGATGCAAGGCGCCGTCAGGCTGCCACAGCGGTACGGCTGCGGGAGTCCATGCCGGAGCATGAGGAATAAAAACATATCAGAAACCAAAAGAGGAATCAACAGGGATTATATCCCATTCGTTGATTCCTCTTTTTTATGGAGACGACTTCTCTCCTGCTTTTTTTAGTTACTCCGCCTTAATTGCCCAGCGCATTTTCGTTGAACTTGCACGGCTGTTGCGGATGCATTCTTCTTTGGAAGGACGAATGACTTCTTTTGAATATTCGGAATAAATACCGATCTGATACAGTCCCTTCATGGACTTTTTCACAAGCCGGTCTTCGCCGGAATGGAACGTCAGAATTGCCGCTCTGCCGCCCGGAGCAAGAGCATCCGGGAGTTTTTCCATGAATGCTTCCAGAACCTCATATTCGTTGTTTACATCGATCCGCAGTGCCTGGAAGGTGCGGGCGCAGGATTTTTTGATGGCTTCTTTTTTCTCGTCTTTCGGAAGAAAATCCAGTGCTTCAGCGATCAGATCACGCAGTGTAAACGTAGTGTCAATTTTCTTTCCTTTCCGAAGTGCCCGCGTAACAGCCTGGGAAATTTCTTCTGCATACGGTTCATCGGCGTTTTCAATGAGCATGCCTTCCAGTTCATCGCGTGCAACCGTGCGCAGACGCTCGGCCGCAGAAATTCCTGCCTCCGGATTCAGGCGAAGATCCAGCGGTCCATCATATTTGTAGGAAAAGCCGCGCTCCGGATTATCAATCTGCATGGAGGAAACACCAAGATCCGCCAGAATGAAGTCAAAGGGGCCGTATTCGGCAGCAACCTGATCAATATTGGCAAAATTCTGATGAAGAATCGTTAAAATCTCAGAGCCGTACCCCTGCGCGGCCAGTCGTTCTTTTGTTTTTGCCATCTCGATCGGATCGACATCCAGCGCACAGAGATGCCCTTTTCCCTGCAGGCATGCAAGCATACGGGAGCTGTGGCCGCCGTATCCGAGTGTTGCATCAAGTCCGTTCTGTCCCGGCTCGATCTTGAGAAAATCGAGGATTTCATCTACGAGAATCGGGATATGCATGCCGGCCGGTGTGCTTCCCTTTTGGATCACATGCTCAATGGTCCCCTGATATTTCTCCGGATTCAGTTCTTTGTATTTCTCATTGTAATTCCGCGGATGTGTGCCTTTGTAGCGGACGCGGCGTTTGTGTTCTTTCTGTTCTTCCATAAAATGTTCTCCTTATACTTCAAATATATTTAATCGAACATGTGCGTTCGAATATTTTCCAGATCAATTGGTTCTCCTGTCATCGGCTGCAGAAAGTGCAGTTTCCAGGCATGGAGCGCGGCACGGGTACCGCCGTCGCGGACTCCGTAGAGCGGATCTCCGAAAAGTGGATGTCCAATAGATGCCATGTGAAGGCGGATCTGATGCGTGCGGCCGGTTTCCAGACGGCAGCACACGACGGCCCAGAAAGGATCCTGAAGGACAGCCTCGTAGTGTGTAATAGCCCACAGGCCGTTCCCTTCTTTACAGATACGCATTTTAGTGATACGTTTCCCAGACGGATCGAAAGAATCAGGGTCATCTCCTGGAATTTGCTCCATGGAAAGACGAATGGTTTCTTTTTGCGTTTCTTCGGAAAAGGGATGGTGTACCAGAGCCAGGTATTCTTTTTTCAGCGCGCCGCTCTCCCGCTGCCGGGACAGTCTGGCAGCAGCCAGCTGATTCTTTGCAAATAGTACCAGACCCGATGTATCTTTGTCAAGACGGCCGATGCAGCGGAGTTCAGAAGGCGCTGTCGGTGTTTTTAACAGGGATGCGACAGCATGTGTCAGGGAATCGAAATAATGGCCGTGGGAAGCGTGGCAGACCATACCGGATGGCTTGTCTGCGACACAGAGATCACTGTCCTCATAGAGAATCCGTACGCCGGCAGAATCACCTGATACCGGCAGAACCTGATCTTCGGAAAGGTGGGGACACTTCTGCTCATATCGAAAAGTGATCGTATCTCCAGTCTGGACGACTGCATTTGTGCGGCAGGAAACACCATTTTTCTGAATTCCATCCGGAATATATTTGGCATGGCGGATTTCACGTGGTGTCAGGTGCAGAAAACGTTTTAGAATTGTTTCCACCGACAGTCCCCCCTGTTCCGGAAGGACAAAGTGACACAGCTGCTGATAGTCAAATTGCGGCATAAAAGATTTTCTCCTCTTCACAAGTTCACATAATCATTTTATGTAAACTATATAAATACAAACAATTCAGTACGATGATGGTACACTATCTCTAGACAAAAACAGGTTTCACAGATCTCGCAAACCACGTTCTGTTTTACCGATTCGGCAAACAAAAAAATTTTATTTACAGATCCTCTAAGATCACCGTAAACGGCCCATCATTCACCAGTGATACTTCCATCTCAGCCCCGAACACTCCCGTTTCGACAACAGGAACCTGTTCCCGTGCTTTCGCGACCATATATTCATACAGTTCTTCTGCTCTGTGCGGCTCGCCTGCTTCCGTGAAGCTTGGACGGTTTCCCTTTTTACAGTTGGCATACAGGGTAAATTGTGAAACCATCAGAAGCTGTCCATCCACATCTGCCAGGGACTTGTTCGTCTTTCCATTTTCATCTTCAAAAATACGCAGTCCCAGCAGTTTTTTCATATACTTGTCTGCTGTTGCTTCATCGTCCCCCTGGCCGACACCGATCAGAACCAGAAAACCTTTCTGAATCGATCCGACAACCTTCTCTTCCACCGAAACACTTGCTCTTTTTACACGTTGTATAACAATTCTCATCTTTAAAATCCTTTCATAAAATGACCCTCCTCTTATTTTTAAGAGGAGGGTCGTTTCTCCTATGTTCTGTTTTGATCAGGTGCTGAAAATCTTGCGGATTCCCGCTTCTTTAACTTCAATTGCCTGTTTGATCATATCTACGGTTCCATCGATACCGAATACACTGCTGTTCAGGCACAGGTCGTAGCTGTCTACCTCGCCCCAGCGTTTGCTGGTGTAGTAATTGTAGTAGCTTGCACGCTGTTTGTCGATCTTTGTGATCTTGTCTTTTGCTTTTGCATCGGAAAGATCATACAGCTTTGCGATACGGCGGATGCGATCCTGCATATCTGCTTTAATAAAGATGCTCAGCACGTTCGGATTTTCCTCCAGTGCATAATCTGCACAGCGGCCTACGATGACACACGGACCGTCCTGCGAAATCTTCTTGATGGCATCAAACTGTGCCAGAAATACCTTCTGGTTCAGCGGCATATCCATCATGGTAGATCCATAGCCGAAGGAGTAACTGTCCATAACCAGAGAGTATAAAAAGCTGTTGGTTGGTTTTTCATCGTGGTTTTCGAACAATTCCTGGCATAATCCGCTGTCCTTTGCTGCTCTCTCCAGCAGCTCTTTGTCATAGTACTTAATTCCCAGGTCATCCGCTAAAATCTTACCAATGGAATGTCCGGCGCTTCCGTACTGACGTCCAATCGTTATGATAGTTTTCATATAATCCGCTCCTTTCCATTCCGTCACAATAATCTGCTTTCACAGATGTAGTAACTCGCGTTTTTTCGTTACATCCAGTATACTACAGAATTCACAGAAAGTACAGAACATTTTGATAAAACTTATACAAATTAACTATATACTTTTTAAAATATCATTCTTTTTAAGCGGTTTCAGACATTTTTTCGAAACTGCAGCAACAGATTGGAAAAATATTCCGGAATCGGCGCCTCAAACTCCATATAGGCACCGGTCCGTGGATGGATAAATCCAAGTACCATCGCATGCAGCGTCTGTCCCTGCAGGTTTTTCACCGGGCATTTCTTCGGGCCATAAACCGCATCGCCAAGCAGCGGATGCCCGATACTTGCCATATGGACACGGATCTGATGCGTCCGGCCGGTTTCCAGCTGGCATTCAATATACGTATAATTTCCAAGGCGTTCCAGCACACGGTAATGTGTGACCGCCGGTTTTCCGTTCCGTTCATTAATCGCCATCTTTTTCCGGTCTGTCGGATGGCGGCCGATTGCACCGCGCACGGTTCCCTCGTCCTCTTTCAGATTCCCATGGACAATTGCCCGGTACTTTCGGGTAATGGAATGTACAGAGAGCTGTTCTGCGAGGCTCTGGTGGGCGAAATCGCTCTTACAGATAACCAGGGCACCCGTTGTGTCCATATCGATTCTGTGGACGATTCCGGGGCGCAGAACGCCGTTGATGCCGGAGAGATTTCCGCGGCAGTGATACAGAACCGCATTGACCAGTGTTCCGCTGCTGTGGCCTGCCGCCGGATGTACGACCATCCCCTTGGGCTTATTGACGACCAGAAGATCATCATCCTCGTACAGAATATCAAGCGGAATGTTTTCTGGATCCACGTTCAGTTCTTCCGGTTCCGGCAGAAGCACCAGAACGGCATCACCGGCGGCAACCTTACTGCTTGCTTTCTGCGTTTTTCCGTTGATCGAAACCTTTCCGTCTTTTAAAAGCTTCTGCAGAAAAGAACGGGAACAGTCCGAAAAAGATGCGGCCAGGCACTGATCAATCCGTTTTCCGTCAAAATCCGGTGTAACTTCCAAAATCCGTTCTTCTTCAGCCATCGGACTCCTCCTTTTTGGCGTTTTTATGCAGAAATGCGAAGTCTTCGTCCTTGTAGTACAACAGATACAGCAGTAAAAAGACAGCGACCGATACGGTGACATAAATATCAGCTACGTTAAAAACCGGAAAGTTGATCAGCGAAACGTAGATGAAATCAACGACATAGTGATTCAGAAAACGATCGTAAAAATTTCCGACCGCACCAGCCGTCAGAACAGTCAGCACGGCAAAAAGCGGTAAAAAGCGGCGTGTCTTTGGAAGCTTGTAAAAGACGATCACCATGACGATCAGAAACAATACCGTCATCATAGCAAACAGCCAGTACTGATCCTGCAGAAGTCCGAATGCCATACCGCGGTTTTCCAGATAAAACAGCTCCAAAACCCCTGGAATGAGCTCGATCGACGGCTGGTCCTTCAGATACTGCACTGCCAGTGATTTTGTATACTGATCTGCTGCAAGCAGAAGGACAATTGCTGCCGCGCAAACCAGATAAACGGCCAGCGGAGAAAGTTTTTTACTCTTCATCGATCAGATCTCCATTAATAGAATTGATAGCTTCCAGCATTTCTTCATCTGTAACCGTGCGGTCCACCACAGCATGGCCGACAGACTCCAGAAGGATGAATTTGATCGTACCCTGTTCCATTTTCTTGTCCGATTTTGTTGCAGCCAGAATATCTTCCGATTTCAGGCCGTCCACGGTGATTGGCAGATAGAAACCGACGTTCATATCACGAATCTCGTAAAACTCTTCATCGGAGAGATAACTTCTCTTGTAGGAAATATAGGCAGCAGCAACGGTTCCAAGTGCAACGCACTGGCCATGGAGCAGTTCGAAGTTTTTGAGCTTTTCAATGGCATGACCGATCGTATGGCCAAGATTTAAAACGGCACGCTCTCCCTGTTCTGTTGGGTCATTTTCTACAACCTGGCGTTTGATATCGCAGCATTTCTGGATCATTTTCGTTAATACCGGCTCAATCCGCTCTTCGATCTCAGACATGTGATTGATGGTCCAGATGTAGAATTTTTCATCGCGGATCAGACCTGTTTTCAGGACTTCTCCCATACCGCAGGCAAACTGTTCGCCGTTCAGGGATTTTAAGGTTGCCATATTCATATAGACAAGACGTGGATGATGGAATGCACCGACCATATTTTTGTACTGGTCGAAATCGACGCCCGTTTTTCCTCCAACGCTGGAATCTACCTGTGCAAGCAGTGTCGTCGGAAGCTGGATGAAATCAATGCCGCGCAGATACGTTGCCGCCGCATAGCCGGTCAGATCCCCAACGACACCGCCGCCGAGTGCGAATAAAATGTCTTTTCTCTCAAAGTGGTTTTCAATCAGATGCGTGTACAGATCTTTGACGGTATCCAGATTTTTGCTTGCTTCACCAGCCGGGAAAACAAATGCGGTTACGGTCTCAAACAGCGGGGACAGTACATTTTTTACCTCTTCCAGATACAGTTCTGAAACCGTGCTGTCTGTGACAATGCAGGCCTTTTTTGCAGGGAGTTTTAAGTTCTCCACACAGCCGGCGAGGCGTTCGTAGCTGCCGTCCCAGACAATTTCATAAGAAAATTCAGTAGATGTGCCTTCTCTTTTAACGGTAAGTGTTTTCATAAATTATGCCTCCTGTATGTTCTTTCATGAAAAAAGCATCAGAATCCTGCATCTGATGCTTTTCCTTTGTTACTAAGTAAATCAATAATTGATCCAGTAGATCCATTTTAATTTACTGCAAAGATAATTTTCTTTAATAATCGGTACGGATATTTGGAAGATCAAAAGCTCCGCTTAAGATATCCTGGATGTCGCCGGAAATTTCTACACTGGACGGTGTCAGGATGAAAATATAGCTGGAAACTTTCTGCAGACTTCCGCTCATGCAGTAGCATGCACCACAGCAGAAATCAATGATTCTCTGGGCAATATCCACATCAATGCCTTCTAAGTTAAGGACAACGGTACATCCGGCCAGAAGCGTATCCGCGATTTCACGGGTATCCTCCATGGAAGCCGGTTTGATGACGCATACTTCCATATTTAATGCACCTGCTTTCTTTCTCATTGGAGTAACTTTCGAGGAAACCGGAGCAGCTGGCTTTGGAGCTCGTGCAGCAGCAGCCTGGCTTGAAGCGGTGGTCTTTGGCGCCGGCTGTTTACGCGGTGCAGTGTGAACCGGTTTCGCCTGCGGCTCTTCCTCTTCGTCCTCATCCTCGTTCTCCAGTTTACGGAAGAAACGTTTCTTTGGTTTTTCTTCTATATCATCGTCTTCTTCATCGAAGAAGCTATCCGAATCAGCATCCTCTTCCTCGTAATCGTCGTTCAGCCGGATGGCATCCAGAAATTTGTCTAAAACACTCATTCTTATACTCTCCTATTTTTAGTCCTGTGGCATTTGGCCAGACAGCCGTGCAGAATGCGCGGGGTCACTCTTCTTGGAAAGACTTCCTGTTATCTTTTACTGTAATCCCGTTCGCCAAAGACTCCGGTTCCAACCCGTACTAAAGTGGCGCCTTCTTCTACTGCTACTTCGTAATCGCCGGTCATGCCCATGCTCAAAATGGCCATACGTACATTATTAATGTTTTTGGCGGCAATGTCAACACTTAATTCCTTTAATTTGCGAAAAACCGGACGATTTTCTTCTGGATCTTCCACATACGGTGCAATGGTCATAAGTCCCTCCACATGAATTGCCGGAAGTTTTGCGATTTCTTCAATCAATGGAAGGGTTTCCTCTACGGAGACACCAAACTTGCTTTCCTCGCCGGCAACGTTTACCTCGATCAGGATCGGGATTTCGCAGTTGTGCTTTACCGCTTCCTCACTGATCGTTTTTGCCAGACGAAGAGAATCGACAGAATGAATCAGGGCAACTTTTCCTGCAATGTATTTTACTTTATTCCGCTGCAGATGACCGATCATGTGCCAGTGGATATCCTTTGGCAGCACTTCCTCTTTTTCTGTCAGCTCCTGCACTTTGTTTTCACCGAAATTGCGTTCGCCAAGATCATAGATTTCGGAAAGCATTTCGACCGGTTTTGTCTTGCTGACCGCAATCAGGGTAACTTCCTCCCGGTTCCGTCCGGCTCTTTTGCAGGCTTCTGTAATTTTCTTCTGGACTTCTTCATAGTTCTCTTTCAGCATATCTTTCTAACCTCCAGTATTTAATGCACAATATCTTCTTCACTGACGGTGGATGCATTTTCCACAATATAATCATACTGCGAAATGCCGTATTGCGTTTGTTTTTTTATGATAGAATACTCCGCATTCTGATCGATGATCTGAATTTTGCGGAATACAGCATATCCTTTGTTGATGCAGTAAACACCCTGCAGCGGAACCGTTTCTCCAATCTGATACGTTGTGGCGGAATCCTGTGCACGAAGTATATCTCCATCATTAAAAGCGGCCATGTCGACGTAATATTCGACCGGATTATCATTTTCATCATTGACCTGCTCATAGATCGTGGCGTTTACAAATTCTGTCACCGGCTGTCCGTTATCATCCAGCATGACATTTCCTTTTTTATCGGTCTTTTCCCGCAGGAAACCGGAAGAATTGCTGTCTCCGCCCTGTACGAGCATCTGCGCCGGGATTTTATAGAAATCTTTTTCCGTGATGGCAGTATTTGGAATTTTCAGTCCGCTTCCAGTGTTTGTGACCAGCTCTATTGAAAGAAAACGGTCTTCCGCATAACGGATCATCCCGCTTGTAAACGAAATGACAGCATAGTTCTGATCGTTAATGGACTTTAGATTCAGTGTTCCCGTCTGTGTTTTTCCGTCTTTCAGAAATTTAACTTTTATCGTACTGAAATTGGAAAGTGTAACGACCTGCTTATTCGTCACCGGAACGGCAATTTCCCACTGCTCATCTGTCACCAGACGGTATACTGCATTTCCAGGCTCCGTCTGCGCGCCGGAATCAAAGGAAACCACAGAGGCTTTCGTAGAGAAAAGCTCCGGCGTAAGGCTGTCCTCCGTATAGCTTTCATATCCATCACTGCCGTAGACGACAACACCGTCCTGATCTGCATAAAATATCGTCTGTGATGAGGAATCTCCGTTTTCAGCGGCAGCGGCAAGCAGCTTTGCGGAAAGTTCTGTTTTCAGCTGATAAATGCCGGAAAAGGAACTGGAATCATAATCAGAAGAAAAACGTGCGAGCGAGGAACGAAGCGACGTTCTCGTTGCCGCATCTGCCGAAATACCAGAGGTATCGGCATTTTCTGTTGCGGAAATCCCATAAACAGCGCTTCCGCGGCTGATTTTCGATGCATTTGGGGTATAGAACTGAACATATCCGCTGCCGGAGGAAAGCTGCACACTCTCTGTCCGCATGGCGAATGCGGTATAGGTATCATTCCGGGATAAAGTTCCCTGCACAACCTGAAAAGATTTGATATGATCGGCGGTCAGGTAAAAGAAAAGTGAAACTGCCATATAGAAAAAAAGGGCTCCAAAGATGATATTTCCAATATTCAACGCTGGAAAAGGGAAACGGATTCTCGAATGCCGGCGGCTGTTCTTTTTCTGCTTAGACAAAATGTATGCTCCTTTTATTGTTTAATCCATGCGCTAAAAGGACGGTGCCGTAAGCGCCGTCCTTTGGTTTTGTCGCTATGCAATTATTATAATACAGTTTTGGTTACAGTGCAACGATAATCTTATCCTGCATGCCTTCCGGAAGCTCTTCTTTATCCATGGAGACACTTAATACGAAGGTAATGTTATACTGCTTGCCAATGCCTTCCAGCTGTTCAACACAATCTGTGATGTCCTCTCCTTCCAGTTTTGCTACTTTCAGGAAGCTGTCGAGATAAACGCTTGCGAGATCGTGGTCCTGAGAAACGATACCGCAGATAAATCCGATAAATTCATCACTGTTTTTCAGAGGATAGTCGGTTGCGGAAATCAGACGTACTTTGTTGTTTAATTCAAACATGTGCTTTGTGCTCTTGTCAATATACACGATATTTCCGTTTGCGGTTTTTACCTCTGCATTTACTTTGTCTAACAGCTGTTTTGTTTTGCCTTTTCCCTTCTTGCCTACAATTAATTGAACCATAGCAGTTTCCTCCTTAGATTAGAATAAGATATTTTCACCAAAAACCTTTAAGTTCATGGTTTAATTATAGTACAATTCACCAACGTTTTCAATGGTAAAATGAAAAAATTCTGAAAAATCTTCTAATTCGCAGGGAAAGGAGCTCTGTTTTTCTAAACGGATACGACAATCTCCCGGATAGGCAGAAAAAACGCCGTCCGGGGGATTGCAAAAAGATTACGTCAGGAGTTGATATTGGAAAGAAGAGTGTTCATGTCCTCGTACAGTTCCACTTTTGTTGATGCATGAAGAATGACAGAGATAAACGGTTCTCCGTATGCATTCTGGGATACCAGTGCCAGGCAGGAACCGGCCTCATCGGTCGTTCCGGTTTTTCCGCCGAGCACCGTCACATTTTCCGGTGCGTTTTTCTCTCCGGTCAGATATTTGTCCGTGGAGCTTAAATAGATCGTTCCCGCCGTACCGTCCGCATGCGTTATGTTCAGCGTGTAGGAAGACATTGACATCGTATTCTGGAATTCCGTATGCTGATAGGCAGCATACAGCATCAGATAAACATCATATGCAGTAGTGTAATGATTCTCATTGTGAAGACCGTGCGGGTTTGCAAAATGCGTACCGGTCATGGCAAGGGAAGCTGCCTTATCGTTCATCATCTGAACGAAATTCTCTACACTTCCGCCTACCTGGCGGGCAATCGCCATAGCAGCATCGTTGGCAGAATAAATCAACAATGCATGGAAAAGCTGATCCATCGTTACCGTATCGCCCACGGCCAGTCCACTCATCTGGGATCCATCTTCCAGCGCAAGATCCTCTTCTGTGATCGTTACCTGCGTATCCGGCTGGTTGTATTCCATGGCAAGGAGAGCCGTCATGATCTTCGTGATGCTGGCTGGGTAGACCTGATCATACATATTCTGCGCGAACAATACTTTTTTGTGATCCAGATCAAACAGTCCGGCCTTTACCTGTGAAGAAAACGAGATATCATTCAGCGGTACGCTCGTCTCACCGACACAGAGATCGGCAGAGAGCGTTTCAGCCTGAAACCGTTTTTCTGCCGAAAGCGGATCGGAGGCGAGCACCATACTTCGCGCAAACGGCTCTGTAATGTCCATCTGGCGGTCCTGACGGTACAGTTTCACACCGATCAGAACTGCAATAACAGCAACACAGACACCCGCGCCGATGATCAGGCGGTTTAAAATATGTTCGGTTTTTTCCGGAGCAGTCCCGTTTTTCTCCGTTACAGGCAGTTTCTGTTCTTTTTCTGTAGTATTAGTCGTTTCTCCGGTAGATTTCACGCCAGTCCATTTCTCCTCTGTCTAATGATTTGATCAGCATTTCTGCCGTTGCAAGATTGGTGGCAAGCGGAATGCTGTGTACGTCGCAGAGACGGATAATCCGATGGACATCCGGCTCATGCTGTTTCGGCTGTTCCGGATCCCGCAGGAAAATCACAAGATCCAGATCATTCTGTTCAATCTGAGAACCCATCTGCTGAACGCCTCCAACGTGTCCAGCCAGATATTTGCGGACGTTAAGTCCGGTTGCCTCTTCTACCAGACGGCCGGAAGTTCCGGTTGCGTAAAGAGTATGCTTGGCAAGTACCGAGCGGTAGGCGATACACAAGTTCTGAAGCAGCGTTTTTTTTGCATCATGCGCGATCAATCCGATGTTCATTGATGGTTTTCCTCCTTAGTAATTCATAGTTTCTGGTTACAAAATCCCGGTTCTGCAGTCCGACATTCAGGACAAGCCCCATTCCGATGTAAAGTGTTACAAGGGATGTCAGTCCATAGCTGACGAACGGAAGCGGTGTACCGGTGTTCGGCAGGATTCCGGTTGCAACACTGATATTCAGAAAGCTCTGAAAGGCAATGAGTCCTGCCATACCGCAGCAGATCAACGTTCCTGACAGATCTTTTGCTTTCCGGGAAGTCCGGATGCATTCGACGAGAATCAGGAACAGGAGCAGGATGATTCCGCAGCATCCAAAGAAACCAAGTTCCTCTCCTGCCACTGCAAAAATAAAGTCATTATGGTTCTGGGAAACGAAATTTCCCTTATTTGCGGAAGAAACTTTATTGTTGTTGAGTCCTTTTCCGGTCAGCTTTCCGGAACCGATGGCTGTAATGGAATTCTGCTGCTGGAGACGGCCGTCGGCGTTGTCGGCATCATCGCTTAACCAGTCCTGAATTCGCCCAAGCTGATAACCAATCGTCTTGTCAAGAGCCGCCGGAAGCTGGAAATTCACCTGCGTAATGACAAGCAGAAGCGCAAGTACCAGTGCTGAACCGGAAACCAGAACAACGGCGATAACTTTGTAGCTTAAGCCCGCCACATACATCATAAAGCAGAACAGAACCATGACCGTAATCGTATTTTTCAAATCCGGCTGACGGTAAATCATAACGAGCGGCGGAATCAGAAGCCCGATCGCGGTAAAAATGGTTTTCGCCGTATTCAGATCTTCTTCATGCTTCATCAGAAACATCGCAAAAAACATGATCAGAAAGATTTTTGACAGCTCGGTCGGCTGAAACTGAAAGCTTCCGATCTGAATCCAACGGGTCGCACCAAACGTGTTTTTTGCGGTAGAACCGCCGAGATAAAGAACGCCAAGCATCATCAGATTTCCGATGTAAAGAACCCAGTAAAAATTCAGAAGCCAGCTATAGTCAAGCAAAGAGACAATAATCATGATGACTACGCCCAATACGACTCCGATGGCCTGTTTTTTCTGGTCTGCACTGTCTGCACTTCCGATCAGAAGCACACCAATAATGCTGATGGCAATCAGAAGAATGACCAGCCGGAAATTATAATTTTTCAGCTTATATCGTCTTAACATGATACTCCTCGTTTCTTTTCAATGGTATTTTCGCTGTCAGTATGACAGGGGTTGTTTGTGTAATGGTGACGGAAATTTCATCCGCCTCAACGGTAAGGTATTTTCCTGCAGCAGCAGAAAGATCATTTTTCAGCATCTGAAGCGATGCCGGAGAACAGTTCAGACGTTCTGCCATTAAAAGATTGGACAGACGTTCTTTTGCAACGAGGCCGGAGTGCGGCTTTCTGCCTGAAAATAAACCCATACCAGTTCCCTCCTATCGCCCGAATACGCGGCGGAAAAATCCCTTTTTGCTGTCAAGATCCAAGTAGGGAACACTCTCCCCGAGGATCCTGTGGCTGATATTCGTAAAGGCTTCTCCTGCCTTGGAACCGCTTCCAGCGATCGCTTCGCCCTGGTTGGTGGCGATTACTACCTGCTCATCATCGGGCAGAATGCCGAGCAGCGGAACAGCAAGAATTTCCTGTACATCATCCACCGACATCATTTCACCGCGTTTTACCATATCCGGCCGGATACGATTGATGACAAGAGAGATATCCCTCAGATCCTGCGCCTCCAGAAGGCCGATGATGCGGTCCGCGTCCCGGATGGCCGAAACCTCCGGCGTAGTCACAACAATTGCCTTATTGGCACCGGCAACTGCATTTGCAAATCCCTGCTCAATGCCTGCCGGACAGTCAAGAAGAACAAAATCAAAGCTCTGTTTTAATTCATCGCAGAGTTTTTTCATCTGCTCGGGCGTTACGCTTGTCTTGTCCCTCGTCTGGGCAGACGGGAGAAGGTAGAGCTGCTCGTACCGTTTGTCGCGGATTAGCGCCTGCTTCATCCGGCAGTTGCCCTCCACAACATCCACAAGATTGTAGACAATCCGGTTTTCAAGGCCGAGCACGACATCCAGGTTTCGAAGACCGATGTCGGTATCTACCATCACAACTTTCTTTCCAAGCTGTGCCAGCCCGATTCCGATATTTGCTGCGGTTGTCGTCTTTCCGACGCCGCCTTTTCCTGATGTAATTACAATGACTTCACTCATCTGGAACCTCCTTGTTGAAAACTGTTCTGCATTTTCATGCCGCAGGATGCGTCCAAACCTTTGTTTAAAAACGCATCCTTTCTCTTTTGCAGCTTTCTTCCCAGGCTTCGTTTCTGCCGGAAAATTCCTTAGTCTGCTCTCACGCTTGCAACACCGTTGGAGTTTGCCTGACCGGACAGAATATCGTCTGAGAGGCCATAGTAATAATCTAAGATATCCTTAGCTACCAACTCTGCGTTCATAGAAGAATATCCAAACGGAATGCGGACGGCAAGAGCAATATCGTCTCTGCTCTCATAGTGAGAGAAGCCGATAAACAGTCCATGGTTTGCACGTGTACGGTCTTCCTGCGCGGTACCGGTTTTTCCGGAAAGCTCTACCGGCCAGGATTCCGGGAAAATGGTCGCATTGGATACGCTGATTACTTTTCGCATGCCTTCGTGTACCAGATCCCAGATGTTGGAATCAACATCCATTTCTGAATTTACCGTCGGGCCGAAATCTGCGCCCATATCGATGTCATTGCCATCCGAATCCGTTGCTTTCTGCAGAAGGGAAAGATTATAAACCGTACCGGAATTTGCAATCGTTGTGACATAGCGTGCAAGCTGTGTCGTCGTATAGTTGTTGGTACCCTGACCAATCGAGGAAGGGATCGGGAGGGAATCGGTTACATTCGGATCGGTTTCCGAAATTTCGATTCCAGTCTTTTCATCCAGCTTAAACATATCGGCATATTTCTGGATCATTTCCAGAGAGCGCTTCTGTTTAAAGGTGCCGTTCTCATCGAGTCCCAGACGATATCCAAGCGTACAGAAGAACACGTTGCAGGAGTTCTGGATGGCACCGACAATGTTCAGATCTCCGTGGCCGCTCAACTGATGGCAGTGGACATAGTCAGATTCGTTGACAAGTCCTTCCCCGAACAGACCGTTGCAGTTGATGGTACTGGTCGGAGTAATTATGCCTTCGCTTAATCCGGCAACCGCCATCAGCGGTTTAAAAGTGGAACCAGGAGCCGTCTTCTGCTGGGTTGCTTTGTTGTACAGCGGGCTGGATTCATCGGTATTCAATTTTGCCCAGTATGCGGTATCCATCTGGTTTGCCAGGCGGTTGTTGTCGTAGCCAGGATAGGAAACACAGGCTAAAATAGCACCGGTATTCGGGTCCGTAATGACAGCAGAACCGGAACACGGATCGAGTGCAAGCTGTGCCGGGGTGATTTCCAGTTTGGCGATTTTATCGGACAGAAGCTGGAACGGTGTCATATTTCCTGCAACATAAGCGGCATAATCGTCATCCTCTTTCGTCAGAAGGTTCTGATCATACATCAGATTGCAGATATCATAGCCATCGAGCATATCCTGTAGCAGCATATAGTGATACATCTTTTTTGCAAATGTTGTATTGTTTGCCAGACGGTCCAGAATAACCTCCGTCAGCTTCTGATAAACCTCCTGAGAATCCAGGTAAGCATCATCCTGCGTCAGTGCTGAGACATCAATCCAGTTCTGGCTTGCCGCATACGTCAGGTAATCACGAAGAGAAATCGTTCCGTCATTCCATGCCTGATAGGTGGCGTCTTTCTCATTAATTGCTGTTGAAGAAAGAATACCCATCGTACTGGAAAGCAGCTTATCCACGATGAAGGTCTCATATTCCTGCATTTCATCGCTGAGGTCGTTGTAAACGGTTGCTGTTTCAACGGTCAGTTCCTGCGTAATCTCGGCAAGCACCTGCTGGAGCTTCTGCTGGAACAGTGCATAGATCCGCTGCTCACGCTCCGTGGCATCCGCCGCCGAGAAATGGGAAATATCAATCGTGCTGTTTTCGATCAGTGCATTGTATACATCGTAAATTGGAATCGGAACGGCATCCGTATTGGCAAGTGTTGAGGTATCAACGGATTTTACATCACTCAGATACTGTTTCAGAATGCCGGCAATTCTCTGTTCCAGAATTTTATATACCGCAATCTGCAGGTCATAATCAATCGAAAGATAGACGTTATTTCCCTGTTTTGGCTCAACCAGGGATCCTTCTACCGTTTCCAGCTCTTTTCCGACGTTATTAACGATAATCTCTTCTGATCCGTCGGTTCCCTGAAGGATTGTCTCCATATACTGTTCCAGACCAGATTTTCCGACGATGGATTCCGTGGAATACGTTTCTTCTTTTCCCTGGCTCTTCAGCTCTTCATTCAGTTCTGTCAGCTCGTCTGAGGACGCCTGGCCCGTATAACCGATCAGAGAGGAAAAATACTTTCCGTCATAATATACACGCTCGGAATCTTCCGAAATGCTGACACCCTGCAGAACATCTTCATTCTCTGCAATCGATGCAGTTGTATTGCTGCTGACGCCGGAAGCAACTGTCACGCGGACATACTTCTGATAATTCGTCTGTTTCATCTTATAGCGGATCACCAGAATTTCCAGACGCTCCTGATTGGAAAGAGAAAGGACCGCATTTCCGGATTCGTCTGTCTGGTATGGAAGACCATACTCTTCAAAATCTTTGGCAGAATATGCGTATTTTTCATCGTCAGAATAGGCATCCAGGCCAAAGCCGTCCGGTCCGGCAAGAAATGTCATCAGCGTTTCGGCACTGGAACTCTTCTGTTCTGCCGTCATATCGTCGATTTTCTTCTGTCCATAAATGTCTGCACGGAAACGGTCGCGGGTCGTTCCCTCTTCACCTGTAAAAACAAACGCACCGTTCTCATCCACTTCAATCGGGAAGGTGCTGGTGTCAATCGAGTCTCCGTTTGCACGAATCAGCTTACAGAGACGATAGAGTTCTGCGTTCAGAGAGAGAATACGTTCTTTTGTCGTGTTGTACGTTCCGTTATCCTCGATGGTTACGGAGTAGGAAACCTTATTTCCAGCGATCAGTTTTCCGTTCCGGTCATAAATATTTCCTCTTGTACTATCAAGGGTTCTGGTTTTTGTGATTTGCAGTTCAAAATTATCCGCATACTCTTCTCCATGCACCACCTGCAGGATAAAAAGTCTTCCGATCAGGACGGCAAACATAGCAAGGAAAACCACACCAAGCAATAGGGTGCGGTTTTCACCGAGTCTGCGGAAAAGTTTTCTTATCTTCTTAGCCATGGCGACTGTTGTCCTTCCATTTCATTTTCGGTCAGTTTACGGTTGATGATAAATAAAAGCCGGTAAAGCAGAATGGAGAGCACTACCGTGTATACCATTTCCGGCAGAATAATATGCGCCAGATAATCGAAAAAGTGCAGGCGCACGCGCAGCAGGAACTGCAGCACATACATCAGCAGACTGTAGACAAGATCGCTGGCAGCGACCAGTACAATGTGTACCTTAATATCATCGTCATAGAAGACTTTGCAGAAAAAGCCGTTCAGATAACCGATATACATGTAGAGCAGTGCGTAAAATCCAAACAGGCTGCCGTAGAACAGATCAATCATCAGACCGCTGAAAAATCCGACCATCAGTCCCTCTTTTTTTCCGCGCATCAACCCAAAGGCGGACGTCAGAATCAGAAGAAGGTTCGGCGTTACGGACGCGATCTGAAAATACTGAAATACAGTTGTCTGTAACAGGAAAGCTGCAAGAATCAGAAAGGCAAGCGTGATTTTTCTGCGCATTTACTCTCCTCCCTGCTGTTTTAATTCTTTGATCACGAGAACTTCCTGAATATGTTGAAAATCCACAACAGGAATGATGTATCCCTTTTTCGTCAGGTGATTGGAGTCCTCGGTGATTTCACTGACATAGCCGATCAGAATACCGCGGAGGTATTTATCACTGATGTTCGATGTCACAATCTTTTCGCCCTCAGCTACCGTGTCGGTTGTATTCAGCTGGGAAAAGGCAAGCTTTCCGTCGCTGATCAGGCGCAGATCACCCGATACAATACACGTATCCGAGGTAGATGCTGTCATGGCGCTCACAGAACTGGAGTCATCAATGATAGAGCGGACAGTAGCGGAATTGGAACTTACCTCCTCAACAAGTCCAACAAGACCGCCGTCTGCAATAACGTTCATATCTTTCTGAATCCCGTCATTTGATCCTTTGTTGATGACAAAGGTATCATACCAGTTGCCCGGATCCTTTGAGATGACCTGTGCTGCTACTTTTTCATATTCCGAGTAGGACTGGTCCAGCTGATACAGCTCCTGAAGACGCTGCAGCTCCTGCTGCTCCTGTACAAGCTGATTGTTTTCCTCAGTCAGATCCGTGACCTTCTGTTCAAGCTCCTCTTTCTCGGCAGACAGTTTTTTGACGTTCTGGAAACCGGTCAGACAGTCTGTCAAATACGCACCGATCTGGTTAATTCCGTTCTGAAACGGGATGATCACAAAGCCTGCGGCTTCCCGGATCGGCGTGACCGGCATTTTGTCTGCTGCACTGCCTAAAATGCCGGAGAGACACAGGAACGTCATGATGAAAAGTAAATGTTTGCTTTTTAGCTGAAATTTTTTCTTCTTATTCATAGCGGGTCCTTTTTGATAGATTTACTTCTTTTTATTTACCGTGTAAGCCCAGCGATGCAGCGCATCGTGCGTGATCAGTTCCTTGAGCCCACAGATGGTACAGAGGTCATAATACTGGGAAAGCTGCACCGGACAGCCGAGCTGTCTCGAAAGATAGCGGTCAATGTTCGGAATCCTTGTGCTTCCGCCGGTGATGTAAATACCCTCTTTCTGGATATGATCGTGGATCTGCGGCGGTGTACGCTCCAGCGCATGCTTGAGTTCCTCGCCGATCTCATTAACACCGGAAAGGAGTGCTTCGTTTACGAGGGAAGAAGTAATGATCCCTTCCATTGGAAGACCGGATGCACCATCTACGCCGCGCACCTTCCGCGCCTCTTTTTTGTCTGTTCCAAGATCCGCCAGCGCAATCTTGACACGTTTGGCTGTTTTGGAGCCAATCTGGAAATTGTTTTTGCGGCGGTTCAGATTGCATATCGATTCGTTGAACTGTTTTCCGCCTACCGGGATGATTCTGGAAAAAATAACCCTCGCGTTGGCGATAACAGAAATCTCTGTGCTCTGCGCTCCGATGTTGACAATCATGGAACCCTTCGTGCGGTTGATCGGAATGCCAAGTGCCAGCGCATCCGCGATTGGTTTATCCACAAGATACATGCGGCAGTTTTTTAAGGCTCCCTTATGTGCAATCGTATAATAAGAACGCCGTTCAATCTCTGTCATATCGCAGGGAACTGAAAAATACAGCTCCGGGCGGTATCCCATGTGGCGCGTACAGCGATGGAGAAGCGTGTGCAAAACGGCTTCTACCATCAATACATTCGCAATGCGTCCGTTGCTCATGGGGGTAATTACCTCGATATTGGAAGGCGTTCTCTCGTGCATTTCATATGCGTAATTTCCAACGGCAATCACCTGTTCGCGGTTGCGTATGGCAATCATATTTTTTTCTTTTGTGATTGTGTCTTTCTTCAGGTCATAGATTTTGACGGTACTGGTGCCAAGGTCTATGCCGTATACATTTCGAATCTGCATCGTGCTCCTTTAACTTGTTCCCTTCCTTTGGGCATTTCTGCCTCGGATTTTCGGGATCAGATTCCCTGTTCCAGCATACTGGTATAACAGTGATCCCCGATAATAATGTGATCCAGCAGGGTAATGCCGAGCATTTCGCCCGCCCGCCGGATCTGCCGTGTCACGGTAATATCGTCACCGCTTGGTTCCGGGATTCCGCTTGGATGGTTGTGAACCAGCAGAATATGAACCGCACGGAACTGCAGTGCCGCAAGAAAAAGCTCCCGCGGCGAAATCATCGTCGCATTGACCGTTCCTCTTGTGATTTCCTTTTCTCCGAGAAGCTGATTTTTTGTGTCCAGCATCATGCAGAGAAGAACCTCCTGATCCTCGTGGCGGAGACGTTCCATGTAATAATCCGCAATGGAAGCCGGATCATGAAAGCAGAGACCTTTTCTTGCTCCGGCCGCGGCCATTCGTTTGGAAAGCTCACCGATGCACTGGAGCTGGATCGCTTTTACTTCCCCGACTCCGCGGATCTGCAGAAGTTCCTGTCTTGTACAGTGATAGAGTCCTAACAGGCCCTCCTCTTTTCCGGGAAGGGAAAGAATTTCTCTTGCGAGCTCCAGGGATGTTTTTCCCCTTGCCCCACATCGTAAAATGACAGCCAGAAGCTCCGCGTCGGAAAGGCTTTCCGGGCCGTTTTCCAGGCATTTTTCATATGGCTGTTCCATCGTCGGCAGGTTTCGTAATCCATTTTTTCTCATGTATTCCTCCCACCACTCTTCCGGGAATTTTCATGGAATACATTGGTTTGAATCACCCATCATTCTAGCACAACTTTCCGCAGATGTATAGGAATTATGAAAAATTCATATATTTTTTTGCAATTTCCTCTGCCGTTTTTAATCCGTCCATGGCTGCGGAAGTGATGCCTCCCGCATAGCCTGCGCCCTCTCCGCACGGGTAAAGACCGGTAAGCGACGGACTTTCGAGCGTTTCATTTCTTACAATGCGGACCGGTGACGAGGTACGCGCTTCCACGCCGGAAAGAACGGCGTCCGGACGGGAAAAGCCGTGGATTTTCCGCTCAGATGCACGAATGCCTTCCACAAGGGAGTCTCCGATAAACGTCGGAAGAACTTCCAGCAGATTGGCGAAAGTCCATTCTCCGCAGATGGAAGGGGTTACCTCTCCAAGTGCTGTAGAAACTCTGTTTTCACAGAAATCACCAAAAAGCTGCACCGGAACTTTGCCTTTTCCGGCTTCCCACGCAGCGTGTTCAAGCGCTCTCTGGAATGCCACACCATCGAGTACGTCCGGCGTTCCCTCTACATGGTACGGGCGGTAGTCTTCCGGTGTTACGGTGACAATCATAGCGCTGTTCGCATTTTTACCTTCCCGGTCAGAATAACTCATACCGTTGACGCAGGTGCGTTCCGCTTCCGAGGATGCGTTGACAACATAGCCGCCGGGACACATGCAGAATGAGTACACACCTCTTCCGTTTTCACACTGATTGGTGAGCTTATACGGTGCTGCCCCAAGGAAATCCGGTGCCTCCGGTCCGTACTGATCCTCCGTGATCATCTTCTGCGGATGCTCAATGCGGACGCCGACAGCGAAGGATTTTGCTTCCATGGAGATCTTATTTTCGCAGAGTTTAAAGAAGGTATCGCGTGCAGAGTGGCCGATCGCAAGGACTGCAGTCTCCGCGGCAATCTTCTCGGTTTCATTGACGGTTACAGAAGTGAGTCTGCCGTTTTCAATCCCAAAGTCCGTCACTTTTGCTCCGAAACGGACTTCTCCGCCCCATGCCTCGATCTTTTTCCGCATCGTTGTCACAATTCCGATGAGCTGATCGGTGCCAAGGTGCGGTTTCTGATCGTACAGAATTTCTTCCGGTGCCCCGCATTCCGTGAAGATCCGGAGTACCTCACGGTTTCTGCCGGATGGATCCTTCACCGAAGTGTTTAATTTTCCATCCGAAAACGTACCGGCGCCGCCCTCTCCGAACTGTACGTTCGATTCCGGGTTCAGAACGCCGGTTTTCCAGAACGCATCGACACTTTTCTTTCTCTGTTCTGCAGATTCGCCGCGCTCCAGAACGAGCGGACGGTAGCCATGCTTTGCGAGAACATAGGCACAAAAAAGTCCTGCCGGACCGCTTCCGATAATAACCGGCCGGTGAACAAGAGTCTGTTCTCCAGATTTTGGGAACACATATGGCTTTTTCTCCGCTTTTACGATCTGGTTATTTTTCGCCTTCCGCAGTACGGCATTCTCATCTTTTACTTTTACATCAAGCTGATAAACGTATTTTAATTCGGATTTCTTTCTGGCATCAATTGAGCGGCGTAAGAGCTCAATTTCCTGCAGATCGTGTTTTCCGATTTTCAGTGTTTTTCTTATTTTCTGTTCCAGTTCCTCCTGTGTGTGGGTGACTGGAAGCTTTAATTGCTGTATCCGAATCATGAATGTTCTCCTGCTGCAGCTCTTCCGGCTGCACTTCCGCTGGACCAGGCCCACTGGAGATTGTAGCCGCCGCAGACGCCGTCGACGTCCAGGGCTTCTCCCGCAAAGAAAATACCAGGGTGCTGTACCGATTCCAGAGAATCCGTAAGCTGGTCGAGCGTGATGCCGCCCGCACACACCTGGGCTTTTCCAAAGTCGGTCTGGCCGGTGATCTGTAAACGATATGATTTGATGGCGCCTGCCATTTCTTCCGGAATCTTTTTCTTTCCGATCAGAACCGGAATGAGTTTTTCCGGAAGAAGGCCGATCAGAAGCTCTTTTGGCGCTTTATACGGGCAGATTTCCTGCCGTCTGACAAATTCTGCAGTAAGCTCCGATTCCGTCAGTTCCGGAAAGAAGTCTACGAGAAGTTCAGCGCGTTTTTTCTGCATGCAGGCGCGCACAGCGAACCGGGAAATCTGGAATACCGGGATGCCGGAGACACCGTAGTCGGTAAGCTGCAGCTCTCCCTGTTCCGTCAGAACCTCCTGATTTTCAACCAGAAGCGTAATCTTCGCGCGCACCCGAACACCCGCCCAGGAGGAAAACTGGTTTCCTTTGCAGCGGAGCGGGCAGAGGGCCGGGAAAAACGGAATCGAAGCGAGCTGAAGCTGATCGGCAAATCGAAGTGTATCTCCGTCGGAACCGGCGATCTGGGAAGCACAGCTTCCGCAGCAGATGATGACGCTGTCAGCCGGGTACTGCCATCCTTCGGTGCGCACCAGATAACCATTTTCGGCTTTTTCCACTGCAACAGCCGTTTCCCGTGTCTTGATTTTTACCTTTCGGAATCTGGCTTCCAAAATCAGCAGCTCAAGAACGGACTGTGCCTGCTCGCTGGCCGGATAAAGCCAGCCTTCACGGCTCCGGATGCGGATGCCGAGCTGTTCAAAAAACTGTTCGGTGTCCTGTTCGGTAAACTGTTCGAGAACCCGTGATGCACGCTCCTGATTTCCCGTGCGGTAGCACGATGCATCCTGATAACGATTGGTAAAATTACACCGTCCGTTTCCGGTCGCAAGAAGCTTTCTGCCCGGTTTATCGTTCTTTTCCAGAACGGTGACCGCGGCACCGAGACGTGAGGCCCAAATTGCCGCCATCAGTCCGCTCGCGCCGCCGCCGATAATTACCACATTTTTTGCCATTATAATGTCACCATACCGGCATCGACGAGTTTCTGAAGACTCATCAGAATACCGAATTTTGCGTGCTGCCACGTAAGCCCACCCTGAAAATAGACAGCGTACGGCGGTTTGATCGGGCCATCGGCAGAAAGTTCAATGGAAGAGCCCTGCACGAAAGCGCCAGCTGCCATGATAACTGGGCTGTCGTAACCTGGCATATCCCAAGGTTCCGGGGAAACGAAGCTGTCGACCGGGGCAGCTGCCTGGATACCCTGGCAGAATGCGATGACGCCTTCCGGTTTTCCAAAGGTTACCGCCTGAATGATGTCGTGACGGCTCTCGGTTCCGTTTGGAACAACGGCAAATCCCAGTTTCTCATAAACATTTGCAGCAAAGACAGCACCTTTTAATGCCGCTGCGGTAACGGTCGGTGCCAGGAAGAATCCCTGGTAGAAGGAACCGTTCACACCGAGTGTTGCGCCAACCTCTTTTCCAAGTCCCGGGGAGAGCAGACGGTATGCTGCATTTTCCACGTACTTTTTCTTTCCAACAATGTAACCGCCGGCCGGAGCCAGTCCGCCGCCCGGGTTTTTGATCAGGGATCCGACCATCAGATCTGCACCGACATTGGTCGGTTCAATCGTCTCCACGAACTCGCCGTAGCAGTTATCGACCATACAGATGACATCTGGTTTGATATTTTTAATAAATGCAATCAGTTCACCGATGCGGGTAACAGAAAGCGTCGGTCTGGTCTGATATCCTTTCGACCTCTGAATCGTCACCATCTTTGTCTTTTTGTTGATGGCATTTTTGATTCCTTCGTAATCGAAAGAGCCGTCCTCTTTTAAATCTACCTGGCGGTAAGTTACGCCATATTCCGCAAGAGATCCGACGGACGGGCGGATGCCGATCACTTCCTCAAGGGTGTCGTACGGTTTTCCAACAGGAGAAAGCAGTTCGTCGCCCGGGCGGAGATTTCCGGAAAGCGCCGTTGCAAGCGCATGGGTTCCGCAGGCGATTTGCGGGCGTACCAGTGCATCCTCAGTGCCGAAGCACGTTGCATAGACCTGCTCCAGCGTATCACGTCCCAGGTCATTGTATCCGTATCCTGTGGTTCCATATAAGCATGCCTCGCTGACCTTGCTTGCCTGCATGGCGTGGATGACCTTTAACTGGTTGTATTCTGCGATTTCATCAATTTTTGCAAAACGCTCTTTTAATTCTTCCTCAATTTTCGTTCCAAATGCGAAAACCTCTTTGGAAATGCCAAGTGTGCTGTACATAGCAGCTTTTTCTGTCAACATGATTGTTCTCCTTCTTCCTTTGCATCGGCCGAAACGATTTCGTTCCAGCGATCCAGCATATATGATAATATTTTTTCTTCGTCGTAGTCAAAATCCGGCTTGTTCAGCCAGATCACATCCTTTTCCCGTCGGAACCAGGTCAGCTGCCGTTTGGCAAAATGACGGGTGTCCCGCTTGATGATATAGACGGCCTCCTCCAGCGTGCATTCGCCCGCAAGATACGGGAACAGTTCTTTGTAGCCCAGTCCCTGCATGGAGACAAGATCTCTTGTGTATCCCATTTCTTTCAAACGGAAAACTTCATCAACCAGTCCGTCGCAGATCATCTGATCGACGCGCCTGTCAATGCGGTCATACAGAATCGAACGTTCGTCGTTCAGCACAAAATAAGCAGAACAGTACGGAGATTCCTTCTGCTTCTGCTCCTCGTTGTGCTCCGAAATCTTCTGTCCTGTCTCGTGATAATATTCCAGCGCCCGGATTACACGTTTTACATTATTCGGGTGAATCGTCTCCGCGGAAGCAGGATCAACCTCGGAAAGTTCCCGGTACAGTTCTGCCGCGCCTTCCTCCGTTGCTGCTTTTTCTTCCAGCTGTTTCCGGATCGGCAGTTCACCGTGCGATTCCGTAAAATCAACTTCTTTTAAAAGCGCCTGGATATAAAAGCCGGTGCCGCCCGTCACGATCGGAATCTGTCCGGCGGCGTATATTTTTTCCATCGCTTCATGCGCCAGTTCCACAAACTTCACGACGTGAAACTCTTCGGAAGGATCGAGCACATCGATCAGATAATGCGGAACGCCGCACATCTCCTCCGGGCGGATTTTGGCAGATCCGATATCCATATGGCGGTAGACCTGCATGGAATCCGCGGAGATAATGGCCCCATTCACCGCTTGGGCAAGCGAAATCGACAGCTTCGTCTTGCCGACAGCGGTCGGACCGGTCAGGATAATCAAAGGTTTTTTCAAAAAAATCACCTACACAATTCTCTTAAATTTCTTTTCCAGTTCCCGTTTCGAGAGGGAAATGATCGTCGGCCGGCCGTGCGGGCAGTGATACGGATCTTCGAGCGTCAAAAGCTCGGCAATGAGCTGCTCCGCCTCTGCATAGGAAAGATGATTGTTGCCCTTTACGGCGGCCTTGCACGACATCGTCGCCAGACGGTCTTTTAAAATCTCCAGCGGCTTTTCGCGGACCTCCTCAAGATTGTCGAGAATCTCGATAAACAGCTCCTCCGTCGCAATACCGTACAGGTTGTGCGGCACGGCGTTGATCGCATAGTCTTTTCCGCCGAACGGGGAAATTTCGTAGCCGAAGGACTGGAAAACGTCCATGTAACGGGTCACAAGATCTGCTTCCTGCGGCGTTAAGGAGACGATCAGCGGAGGACTCACCATCTGGGAGGTGACGTTCTTTTCCCGGTAATTTTTCATCATCCGCTCGAACAGTACCTTTTCGTGCGCGGCATGCTGATCGATGATGTAGAGATTCTCGCCGTACTGAATCAGCCAGTACGTATCGAAAACTTGGCCGATGATGCGGTGCGATTTCTCTGCCTCCGGGGTAAGAAACTGCTCATCAAAGAGCTGCATCTGGCCTTCTGGCTCAGGCGAAGCAGATACAGATGAGGATTCTTCCGGCATGGAAGATACCGTTGGAGCTACATCTGGCTCCTGCTGATGCTGTATTGCGTCCGCGTTTGAGAGGTCTGCCGTCTTTGGCACGTTTCCTGCCCCCGGCTCAAACAGTTCTTCCTCTTCCCGCGTCATTCCCGTCATCTGCTGAACCGGCACATACGTTTTCGCTGCGCGGTATCCATTTCGTTCCACCTCCGGGAAAATTGGCATTCTTCTGCTCTGGCTGGAAACCGGCTCCACCGGAAGGGACTGCCGTGCAAAGCCTTCTTTTACCTGCCGTTTCTGCTCGAACGGTTCCGGAACAACAATCTGTTCTTTCCGTGCCGCTTTTTCCTCTGCTTTCCGTTCCCTGTCGGAAGAAAGCGAAACCTTCACAATCTGCTCCCTGTGATTCAGCGCACCTGAGATCATATCGCGCATCTGGCGGTAAATCTCCTCCTGATGAGAAAAACGAAGTTCCATCTTCGTCGGATGCACATTGACATCCACCGCCTCTCCATCCATCTGGACATAGAACAGCGTAAACGGATATTTATGCTGCATCATCGATGTTTGATATCCGTCCTCAATCGCACGGGCGAGCAGCTTGCTCCGCACATACCGTCCATTCACGTAATAATTTTCAAAATTCCGGTTTCCCCTCGAGATCACCGGTTTTCCGATAAAGCCGTCGATCGTCATCAGCGGGCTTTCCGAGTGAATCTCGATCAGCTCCCGCGCGATGTCGCGGCCGTAAATATTATAGACCAGTTCTTTTAAATTCCGGTTGCCGCTCGTATGGAGCTTCACCTGTGAATTCACCATATATTTAAACGAAATCCCCGGGTGCGACAGCGCAAGCTGCTCCACAACGGAAGTCACCGCATTCGCCTCCGTAACCGGCGTTTTTAAGAATTTCTGACGAGCCGGCGTGTTGTAAAAAAGATTCCGGACCAGAAAGGTTGTTCCGGTCGGGGCACCGACCTCCTCATTGGCCTTCTCCGCGCCGCCCTCAATCACATACCGCGTTCCCGTCAGCGCATCCGGCGTTTTCGTAATCATCTCGATCTGCGCAACCGCCGAGATACTCGAGAGCGCCTCGCCGCGGAAGCCAAGAGATGCAATCTGCACGAGTTCTTCCACGGAACGGATCTTGCTCGTCGCGTGGCGCAGAAAAGCGAGCGGCACCTGTTCGGCCGGAATGCCGCTTCCATTGTCCGTGATCCGCACCAGCGAGATACCGCCGTCGCGGATTTCCACGGTGATCGCCGTCGCACCGGCGTCCATTGCATTTTCCACCAGCTCCTTTACCACGGAAGCCGGCCGTTCCACGACCTCACCGGCCGCAATTTTATCGATCGTATTCTGATCCAGTACTGCTATGGTAGCCATGTTGTTCCTTTCTGTTTCGGATTGATTCTAACTTATGTTCTGATCCAGTATTCCCCTATTTCCAGCGGTTTTTCACCTTTCCCTGGAAACGGTACAGGGTATTTAAAGCATCCATCGGTGTCATATTCGAGATATCAAGCTCCGAGAGCTCTTTGATGATATCATCGTCCTGCACCGTATCGAACAGCGACATCTGTGCCATATCGACCTCGTCGTAGTGAACCGGCTTTGCCTTCGGTTTTTTCTGCATGGTCAGATCCTTGACCGCAGCAGTGATATCGGCATCGCTCAGCTGCTCCACCAGCTCCTGCGCCCGGGAGAGCACTGACTCCGGCACTCCCGCAAGACGCGCTACCTGGATACCGTAGCTCTTATCTGCGCCGCCCTGTACAATTTTACGCAGGAATACGATATCGTCGCCCTTTTCCTTAACGGCAATACAGTAGTTGTGCACGCCCGGAAGCTTTCCTTCAAGCTCAGTCAGCTCATGGTAATGCGTAGCGAACAGTGTCTTTGCGCCGAGCAGCTTCGGATTCGCCACATGCTCAATCACAGCCCAGGCGATCGAAAGACCGTCGAACGTACTCGTTCCTCTTCCGATCTCATCGAGAATCAGCAGACTGTTCGAGGTTGCATTCCGAAGAATATTTGCCACCTCCGTCATCTCAACCATAAACGTACTCTGGCCGCTTGCCAGGTCATCGGATGCGCCGACACGGGTAAAGATCCGGTCCACAATACCGATGTTTGCCTTCGAAGCCGGAACAAACGAACCGATCTGTGCCATCAGCACAATGAGGGCCGTCTGGCGCATATACGTCGATTTACCGGCCATGTTCGGTCCGGTGATGACGGAAACGCGGTGGTCACCGTTGTCAAGCAGGGTATCGTTTGCGATAAACATATCGTTTGGAATCATCTTCTCGACCACTGGGTGACGGCCGTCCTTGATATCAATCTTTCCGCGACTGTTCAGCTTCGGACGCACATAGTGGTTGTGCTCGGCAACGTAGGAAAGCGATGCATACACATCGAGCCGTGCCAGAGCCTGCGCCGTGCGCTGAATCCGCTCCGCCTCACCGGCAACCGTATCGCGCACCGTACAGAAAAGATCGTATTCCAGCGCATACAGTTTATCCTCCGCACCGAGAATCGTATCCTCGAGTTCCTTCAGACGCGGGGTAATGTAGCGCTCCGCATTCGTCAACGTCTGTTTTCTCGTATAGTAATCCGGGACAAGATCTTTAAACGAGTTCGTGACCTCCAGATAATAGCCGAATACCTTGTTGTATTTGACCTTCATATTTTTGATTCCGGTTTTCTCGCGCTCGCTTGCCTCCAGCTCACTCAGCCACTGTTTTCCCTCGGTCTTGGCGTGACGGTAATTATCGACCATCTCGTTATAGCCGTCCTTGATCATACCGCCGTCGCGCATCAGATACGGCGGATCATCGACGATTGCCGCATCGACAAGCTGATAGAGGTCTTCCAGCGGGTCGAGATCCTCCTGAATCTGCGCCAAAGCGCCGCCGTCAAACGAGTTTAAGAGCTGCTTGATGTAAGGCAGCATCTGCAGCGACGATTTAAAGGCGATCAGGTCACGCGGATTCGCGGACTGGTAGCTGATTCTTCCGACGAGACGCTCGAGGTCATAAACCGGACGGAGGTATTCACGGATTTCCTCGCGGATCATCGCCTGCCCCGTTAGAGCCTCTACAGCATCGAGCCGTGCGTTGATTTCCTCCTCGTCGATCAATGGCTGCTCTACGTAGCTTCGCAGAAGACGTGCGCCCATCGCCGTGCGGGTTTTATCGAGAACCCAGAGCAGGGAGCCGCGTTTCTGCTTCTCCCGCAGCGTTTCCACCAATTCCAGATTCCGGCGGCTGGAGCTGTCGATCAGCATATATTTGTCTGTCACATACGGTGTAATCGAATTCATGTGAGACAGATCCGATTTCTGTGTCTCGTGCAGATACTGGAACAGCGCACCGGCTGCAATTGTTCCGCAGTTGTAATCGGCGATGCCAAGGCCTTCCATCGTAGCAGCATGGAACTGTTCCTGCAGCGTACGGCGGCAGATATCATCGTCGAAATACCAGTCTTCCAATGCATTCACGCAGATATGAAGGCGGGTTCGAAGATCCTCCACATCGATCCCGCAGAGCAGGAACGACTGATTGCAGATGATTTCCGCCGGCATAAACTTCGTGATCTCATCCACAAGGCGGCGCGGCTTGTCCATTTCCGTGACGAGGCACTGGCCGGTCGAGATATCTGCTGTAGAGATACCGAAGCATCCCTCCATGCAGACGATCGACATAATGTAGTTGTTCTTCGTCTCATCAAGTCCCTGCGGGATCAGCGTCGTACCCGGTGTGACAACGCGGATGACTTCGCGCTTTACCATGCCCTTTGCCTGTTTCGGGTCCTCCATCTGCTCGCAGATCGCAACCTTATGGCCGTTCTCTACAAGACGGTTGATATACCCTTCTGCAGCGTGATACGGGATACCGCACATCGGAGCGCGCTCCTCCATGCCGCAGTCCTTTCCGGTCAGCGTAAGCTCAAGTTCTTTGGATACCAGGGTGGCATCCTCGAAGAACATTTCGTAGAAATCACCTAAGCGGTAAAACAAAATGGTATTAGCCGGGTCAGTCAAGCCCGTCTTCGTCTGGCAATAATGTACCATCATCGGGGATAAATTCGCAGTTTTTAAAACATCCTTGCAAGTAGGGGATTTTTTGCTTATGATTTCTGGATTTGACCAGCTTTTGACCACCTTTTCTGTCTGACTTTGGTTTTGAGGTGTTTTGTTATTAGAAAAATTCATTTTTTCACCTTTTTATTCTTTAGATCAAAATTCGTATAAAAACTCTTCATACCCTTTCGAAGCTCTGGTTCGATATAGCTATTATCAAGATGAGTGTAATATTCGACCATTTTATCTGAACTGTGACCAACATACTCACGGACAACAGATTCCGGAACTTTGGCCTTTATCAGGGTGGTTACATATGTATGACGGAACATATGTGGTGTTACTTTGACCAGGTTTGGAGAACGTCCTTCTTTTTGGGCAAGCAATATTTCCGGTTCATTTATTGCCGTTTGAAAGTCATTGCATATTCGATCAAGCCAACTGCGATTAAGTGGATTGCCCGGTCCAGTAGTACAAACAAGATCCGGATATTGTTCAAACAAGGGATTCGAACGTCCCCAATCGCGTCCGTACTGCTTCTTGTCTGCATCTTGCTGGGCTTTCCATTGTTTTAAAGCCTTAACTGCAATATCAGAAAGAGGAACGATACGATAACTTTTCTCACTTTTCGGCGTTGTTACTTGATGATACAACGCCGAATCATAAAGTCGATTTCCCTCCTCGTCAAAAATGTCTCGAACCTTTTTCACAGTTTTGTAGACTTTCAACTGCTTTTTCCTAAAATTTATATCTTTCCACTGTAGGGAAAGAAGTTCTCCGATTCTTAAGCCGCCATGTAATAGAACGATAAATAATTCATAATAGCGGCGTGATTGAATACTCTTGAAAAATTGTTCCAACACATCAGGAGTTAGTACCTGCTCAAACGTCCGTTCAAATAAGTCATCTGGAGGCTTTTCGTTTACAGACTTAGACGGTCCAGCATATTGATATCCGGAACATGGATCAAACGGTATGATACGATTTTCAAAAGCAGTGCGAAAAACTTGCTTTAAAACGGCCAAAGACTGTTGAATTGTAGTCGTTGCATATCCCTCTTTTTCGAGTTCTTGCATAACCGAAATAATATTTACAGTTTTTACATCAATTATTTTCATGTAACCAATGTAATCTTCCACACGTTCAAAGCCTATAACATAGTTATTAAGAGTTTGTGTTTTTAGTTTAGGTCGTGCGTAGGTCTTTAAATAAATTTCAAACCATTGTGAAACCGTTAGCGAAAACGAGAGATTTAAGTCTCTGTTCGCCGTCAACATAAGAAACTGTTTCTTTTTTTGCTTCAGTTTCCGAAGATTAGTATCATAGATACTATAAGGCTTTTTTTGCCCTTTAATTCTAATACGAGCTTCGTATCGTCCGTCTTTTCTCTGATAGATGCCGGCACCAAGCTCTTTTCCATTTGAGTCTTTTCCCATATCATTCTCCTAATGATACGCGCATACGGATATTATCGTATCACGCGAACTTAAAAAATGCAAGTATGCTGGTCAATCCATCGTTCGAATTTTTTTCGATGGATCATAGTACGCCTGCCAATTTGAACCTTAAAGTTACTTTCATTCATGAGATCACGAAGTTTACGTTCTGAAATTCCGGTAAGCTCGGATGCTTCTTTCACAGATAGCAGAATTTTGTCTGAATCTAAATTATTTCCTTTTGTACGTTGCAAAATAGACACCTCTTTCTTGTTTTGATACTTATAGTATTAGAAATAAAAACAAAAAAGGCGTCAACTTTTTCGTCAACGCCTTTAGATGGTTATTTGTCAGATGTCTTTTTGCATTTTATTGCATCCTCAACAGCCTCTTCCCAGCTCATATGATATTTTTCCATGCGTGTTTTTACAGACCTCGCGTCAATTTGTAAAGCATGATAACAACGGTATAATGTAGGATATACTGTGTTTTGAAAGACGACAGGATCTGCATCTTGAACGCGATGCATTCCAGTGGTTGATAATGCTTCTTGGATTGCCTGTTCTAACGTATATTGTTTGGATTTAACAAAATGTAAAATCGCGATTGGGTCTACGCCTATACGAGAACAGAGCTTTTCTACGCAATCGTATGTACTATTTTGGAATTGTATAGCATCCGGGTATAAGAGTGAAAGTTCTTGCAAAGCGAGAAAATGATTTGCTGATTCCTCGATGGTGCATTTTAGGCGGTGCGCTCTTGCAGCCACACTGCTATGACTTATATGATGCTGCTTGCAAAAAGCGGATAAGGAAGGATATGCCTCTCCGTTAATTTCCACAATCCAAAAGTCTGATGGGCGAGGCTTAGGTGGGGCAGAGACTTTTTTCTTTTTCTTCTTGGGAAGCACTTTGGGTGGAGCAATCTGATTCTCTTGACGCTGTTTTTGTGCTAGACAAGCCCTGATAGCGGCGGAAGGAGTTAGCTGATTCTTGTTTTTATAGGCATATACAACACTAGGACTCAATCCATATTCTTTACAACAAGCGATAATAGATGGATATTTTTGGTTGTTGAACTTGAAAGAATAACGGCTTTCATTTAAGACATAATGATCCAATGCTGCTTCAAAAGAGCATTTATGAGTGCGCTTATAGTAACTCACATTGTCAACAGGAACATTAAACAATTCACAGCATACCTTCATAGATGGATATGTTTGACCGTGATATTTCACGCAACGTCCTTTTTTTGCAGCCCTTAGATGGTCAATGGCTTTTTCCGCTGTGATATTTTTCTCCTTTTTCAGCGGGAAAACACAGGAATAGGCCACATCATAGTATTCGCAACAAGCTTTAATGCTGGAAAATATCTGTCCGTGATAAGGAAACTTGAATTTATCCAAATATTGTTGTCTTCGTTTAGATATGCGCATAAAACACCTCCCTTTTCTAATACAAATTCTTAGGCAAAAGCGGTCTTTTTAGTTTCGGCGGGGTTAATCATCTGCAATAAAGATTTCTGAAAATCATATTTTTTCTGAACAGAGCGTCTTTTTTTCTTACGATGGCGGATATTGGGATCGATCTGATTCAAATAACGGCTCATAAGAAGGGTGTCAATTGTTTCTTTTGAATAAATAGCTCCACTTGGATGCATAACCAGTGCGCCCTTAGCCATGACCAACGAAGCAAGTCCGTAATCCTGTGTTATAACGATATCTCCTATTTTGCATTCATTATAGATCTGCATATCGGAAGCATCTCTTCCGGGAGCCACCTTTTTAATTTTGCTGTAATCAGAATAAAGCTGGTGCGCTGTATCGCAGAACAACATTACTGGTAAGCCTTTCTCTTCCGCAATTTCTTCAATCTGACGGATTTTTGAACAAGAATCCGCGTCAACAATAATTCTCATTTGTAAAACCTCCTCTTCGAAAATTTTCTTATTGATAGTATTGCAAAAAGAAAAATACTTATATTCTCACGTAGGTGATTTTTTTGCAAAAAAAACACTGCCCATGCATTTTATGGAACAGTGTTTTTCTTTGAATAGGCTGTTATTTTACGTCATTTTGAGCGATCAGTTCATCCAGAGTGACTGGGGTATAATTGATAACATCGACGGATACATTATATCTTCTGTCAATATGTGTTACAGTTGTATTGTGAATATGACCGTGCAGGTGATAGGAACCCACATAAAATCCATTCCATTCCTCAATCGGATAATGGAACAGAACAACTTTACGTTCAGTATCCCTTACTTCTGCATAGGGACGGCACCATAAAAAAGCGCTGGAGAAGTCCCGATTATGGATATTCTTGAAATCATGATTCCCAGTAACAAGGTATTTTTTGCCTGGAAGAGCCATAAGAAACTTCCCAATTCCCTTTTCATGATACATGCCAACATCACCAAGAATATATACTTCATCACAAGGACCAATACCTTTTTTCTTCCAATTTTGGAAAATAGTCCGGTGCATGTCATCAATTGTTGCAAATGGGCGACTGCATTTTTGAAGAATCGCCGGGTGAAACAAATGTAAATCACTAATATAATATTTCATAAAAATCTCCTTTAAGCGTCAAATTCAACGAGATAATTCATTACCATGGCAGCCTCTGAATAAAAGATGATTTCATCTTCTCTTAAAGAGCGTCCAGCTTTGGCATGAACACAATTTTTCTTTTTCGCTTCCAGTTCTTTTGGAGTAAAGTGGTGGCTCGATTCCACATAAAGTGGTTTTCCGTAAGCAACCGCAAAAAGCCCCATATATACAACATTTTCATGTTCGTTTGTGTATTTTGCAGAAGAACTGCTTGTATACAAAAAACTCTTGTTCGGATTAATGGCAAAATAAGCTCCGTCACCAAACATGCGTCCATTCTCATAGGAGGGAAGGATTTTGATGGAATTTTCCGTGATACTGAGCCAGTTTGCATTCCGGCTTCCGTGCCATATCTGCCGTACATAGCGAATATGATGCTCTTTACAATAGCTGTTAAAGGTTTTTTGCTGCCGATCTGGGATAACACGCCAGATCTTTCGTACTTTCCGCTGCAGAGAAGGGGTTAAGTGTTCGATAACTTCCTGCCGCTGGGAATCTGTAGCCTCAAATACATGAATATTATGTTCCCGAAAACTGCCGATAGAACCGGACGGACGCATAACTTCCATCGCCGTGATAAGGTCATTTTCACGATCTATAATCGCAGGAAAATCAGACGTTTTCACAGCAAGAAGAGATTTAACATATCTGCTCTTTCGAGGGGAAATAGTTAATAATTTCTGAAGCGTCTCATTGAAATCCTTCAAAGTAGTCTTGGTACTTAATTCCGCAAGAATTTTCTTCGACTGAGATACCTGTTCAACGGTCACTTTGTCATGGTGGACCAAATGCCGTTCGACCATACCTTTAGCGTAGGTATACAGTTTTTGATATAATTCAATAGCTTCCGGACGCTGATCAGGAATGGTGGGTGCAACAGGTGTTTCCGACACAGCTGGAGCAAGATAAATAGAAGACTCGTCCTTGTATCCTTTTGAAAGCTTTTCATAGTAGCGAATCCAATATAGATGGATGGGATATGGGGTTTTCAAGTCCTTTTTTCCAAATGCTTCTCCCCTGCCAGCTCCGATACGTCCGTAAGTTGCATTCAGTACGGAACCAGATGGCCGAAAATGGTAGAATTTGTAATTGTTGGATACTGGGTTAATACAGGTTAAATAAGCTTCCGGATAGGTATCCTGTGGGAGCTGGATGGTATTGTACTCTTCTGTTACATACATACTCGGATAGATGGTCCCGTCCTTTGCGAATGTGCCACGCTGTTTAACGTCAAACTCCGCTTCTCCTACAGGTGTAGAAACAAGTAAACGATTGGGAACGGACAAATTTAATAACTGCTCCCCAATGGCCTTATACAAGGCAGATTCTGTTTGTGGAACTTCCATATTCCGGGTATCGTTGTACGTCTTAATAGTAATATGCATATTTTTCTCCTTGGACAAATTGAATTTCAGATCGGTTATTGATATACTCCTTTCTTCATGAATTGATCTGATACCCCTAGAATGTGGAAAAGTGAAAAAAACAAAATGGCCGGGATTTATTCCCGACCATTTTGTGTCTCTATTGTTGTTTCAATTCGATAATATACTGAAGCGTTACCTGTGCATCGTCAAAAATAACAACCTCGTCATTCCTTAAAGATGTGCCAGCATGAGCAAAAACAGCATCGTGAGGTGAAATGCGGGATTTGGTTAGCGATTTCATGCCCGAGGTCCATGTGTAGACATGATAGGGTGACTTGTACACGGTTTTCATAACAAATAGATAGGCTTTGTCTGAGGTGCCATGTACCCAAAAAGACCCATTCAATGAGGTATATCCAATACTTTTTTTCGCTTTTGGAGCAAGATATATTCCATAGCCGAACATATGACCGACTTTGGGCGCTTTGGGATTTAAGATAAGTCCATTATGTAAAATGGACAGACAATTCATATTTCTGGACCCATGATACCAGTAATGAATGTCTTCTTTATGATAATTATGTTTGTCATAATAATTCCAAAAAGCGTTATCTCTATTGGAATTTTTAACACGGAATGCTTTTGAAAAGCAATCTGCAGAATGCCCCATGTGTCGTTTGATTTGCCGGAGTTCTTTTTCATCGTTTACAGGGGTGATTGATAACTTCCATTCTTCCAGAAGAGTTTTTTCTTTGCTGTCATTAGACGGCAATGCCTGCATCTGGGTTTCCATCATGCGCAGCAGATCAGTTTCTCGATCTATAACATTCTGAATCTGCTCCGGATCGGCATCTGCCGGGAGCAAATAGTCTGCAACATTTTTCATTTTCCGAGGCAATAGAGCAAATAATTGTTCCAGAAGAGAATTATCCTTTAATGGATCATTTGAAAATTGATTCAAAATATCTTCTGCTTGCGTGATCATCTGCGGGCTAACCTCGGATACGGATACAGAATAATTAGATTTGATGGCCATAGATGATTCCTGTTGCAAAAAAGAAATGAGTTCACGAACAGAATCATCCTCGATTTCTTTGTATGTATAGGAAGAATGTACATCCATGAGTTCTGTCTTGTCCTGATAGCCCTCTGAAATTTTCTTTTGATACATTTTATCCCATACTGATATAGGATAATAACGGATGTATGGAGCAGCCCCAACACGCCCCATTTCTACCTTAAATGTTGTATTCGAGTCCTGAATCATTCGAAAATACATATTTCGATTTTCAGATGGTATAATTCGGATCATAATAGCTACGTGTGCCATTTGACATCTCCTTTTGACATAATGTATTTCAGACCTTCGTTTTTACGCTCCTCTCATGAAATATTGATCTGATGTTTTTAGAATGACGAATCAAAAGAAGAATAAATTTTATGTACGTGAAAAACGTTTTTTGAAATTATTTTCCATACTATATATCGGAAACAAAATATACAAAGGAGGAATTTGATTATGTGTAATTCAGAAATGGATCTCGGACTGGAAGCATCCAAATATAAAAATCCGAGATTCGATATTGTTTCAAGAATCGCGTATCTGCTAGGCGTATCGGAGGAGTATTTTTTAGGTGAAGAAAGCAATTTTGATGAGACAATCTATACGGGGCTGGAGGAATGTAAAGATGCAAGGATTGTCCGGAATTTGTGTATTATTCGGACTGCATTATTAAGAAACAATGGAAGAATCCGGAATTTGTTTCAGTATGATATGAAAAATATTGATACAATTCCGGAATATATTGACCCGGAATGTATTAAAAAGCTCAAAAAGGATGACGTAGATATCTGGAGAGCTAATTGGACCCCGGCGAAATACGTTGTGTTAGTCAGTGCTGAAATCAAAAAGTATATCAATGGCTGCAAGAATAGTTTTCCACTATGGCTTAATTGGGACTACGTAAAAGATATGTTTTGCCTTCCGGAACTCAAAGAAAGACAAGTTTCAAAGCTGGTAGAATCGTATGGAGAAAAACGGAACCGATTTCCCTATACGATGTATGTCGTAGGGGCATTATCTGTAGAAGTAGGGAATATCTTGTACAATGATGAGAAGTTTGTAAGTTATCTGTACAGGCGAAACGGAGATGTCTTTGATGATCTTTCTAAGGTGACGGATGCCAGCGACGAAATCAAAAAGAATATTAAGGATTATATTCGGGACAATCAGGAAATTACGATTGTTGTGGATTGTGAAAATGCAAACCCATATAAGCTCTACTCTGTTTTGGACGGACTTGAGCCAGCAACACGAGAACACATCAAAAAAATTGTTTTATATAACGATGTACATACTACGGTTACCTGGCGATTGCTGCAGCGATTGATTCCGGGGGTAGAACACAAAATGATTCCGCGGGTTAAGGCAGATAAGTCTTTAGTGGACATTTCTTTGGCTGTCGGAACAACAAGGGAATATTTTGAACAAGGAACAAAAGCTTTCATTTTGGTATCGTCTGATTCGGATTATTGGGGACTGATTAAGGGGCTGCCGGAATGCAGTTTCCTTCTGTTGGTTGAACAGGAAAATACCAGTTCCGCAATTAAAAGTGCAATGATACGGAATGGGATTCCATACGCGGAGATTGATGATTTCTGCTCCTCGAATCTTGAAAAAGTGTATGCGCTGGCACTTAATCAAGAAGTCCAGAATGCCCTTGGAAAATACGGATTTTGTATGGATGACATACTGGCTAAGGCGGTTGAAAATATCCGGATTAATTTGTCCCCAAACGAAGTGGAGCAGTACAAACAGAAATACTTGAAAAATTTGCACACGGTTCAGAAAAACGGATATATATCTTTGGAAATTTAATGGCGAAAAAAAAGAGATGTCAGTCGGCATCTCTTTTTTACTACTCTTCTATCTTATAATTCCCTTCTTGTGAGTATATGACTCGAAAATTTTCTCTTCCATGGTGATAGAGAGATCTGTTTTTGTAAACGTAGATTGTTATTTGCTCTGGAAAGCCGACATCATAGGAAAAACGAATATTTTGAAAGCCATTATGAAGGGTTTTGGCAATTAAATCTTTTGCGTATTCATTCTTGTTCAAAAATAAAGTGTTGGCAATTACACTAAATTCCTGAGTATAGGACGTATCAGAGGCGGTCGAAAAAGAATTCACCACACGTTCCTTACGGCCCCATTGTAAATAAGCTACTGATAATAGAATGATAAAAGCCATCATTGCAATAACTATATGTTTCTTTTTCACATCCAACCCCTCCTCATTAACGATGCTCATACATAAATAGACTCGTAATTAATATTGTACGCCAAATAATGTTGATATAGCAACCAAAATCGTAAAAGAAGTTATAAAAGATAATAAAATCCGACTGATTCCAAGCAGAATTGCTTAAATCAGTCGGATTTTGGGTAACATGGAGATTTTTTTGAGAAAGTTTTATTCTACGGGTGACTGGTATTCCTGGAATACCTCATAAATCTGTTTGGCTGCCGAAACCCGCTCGATTTCTTCACGATCAAGGTCTTTGCATTTTTCGTATTCGCGCAGAAATGCAGTGGCAGCATCTTCAACGCTGTCTGAAGTTTTAAGACGTTCTAACAGCGAAGGATTATGTTTTTCCAGATAGACGATAAGGCTATCCAGCTGCCCAGAAATAGACCCTAAGCTCTTCCCTTTATCAATGGTATATTTGCACAGATAGGACTTGATTTCAGGATCTGTGAAGCCGCATAAACCATACCCATATCTACCACCACTGTAAATACCCAAAGAAGAGCTGTGAATGACTTCTTCACGGCTGATACTGCCGGCATCAACCAGTGCAGTATACTGCGTACCAGTGAGTCCGGATTTCTTCACAGAACCGCTTTCCAGAAGTGTTGGGTCCAGATCTGTAGAGGCTTCATTTGCAATGTTGCCCATAATACCGGCGGTTCCTTCCTTGGAAAAGCCATGCATACGCAGATAATTCCAAATTTTTTCAGCATTGGTATCTCCGATCTCATCATTAGATGTAAAACGGCGGATGGTAAGAATGGTGTCACTATCTACCTTCCGGGTATCGACAATGCCCTGATCTTCATTAAGGGCTTCTACGATTTTTCCATTTCCGTCATAGAGAGCAACGTGTCCATCGTAGCAGACAACATCACCAGCTTTTACATCAGCAAGGCTTTTTACCTCTTCGCCCAGTGATCTCCAGCCATAAGAGGTGGTATATTCACCATCGTAAGCGCCGCAGCGTGTCAAAATCTGCCATACAAAATGGGAGCAGTCGATTCCATTCGTGAGCGAATTTCCGCCCCAGACGTAGGAATTTCCGACGAACTGTTTGGCAAAAGTGATGATTCCTTCGCCGGAAGAATTGGTTACATCATAAACCGTTTCTTTTTTATAAGAAAACGCTTCATTTTCTTCAGGATCAATTACCTGTTCAGCAAGCTCCATATTGTCTTCTCCAGTCCGGGAAACGTAGGTTAATGCCGTTTTTCCCTGCTGCAGATAGTTGCTTTTGACAAAGCCGCGGACATCGCCAGATTCGATGTATACCCATTTTTGATCTGAATCAGAAATAACATAACAAAGAGCTTTTGGAGAAAGGGTTCCGACAATACGTGACTTTGTGGAAGCGGATTCTCTGACATTAAGCCTTGTGTTGACCTTTGCATAAGCATACACTTTATCAACGCGGGCAAACCCGGCACGAAGATCCTTTTTCCCTATGTAATTTTCATAGTTAATTGTCTGACTCCAATCTTCTACTGCAGCCGCTTCTGCCGCATTATCGGAAGAGGGATCTGCGTCTTTTGTGGATGTAGAACTGGAATTTGCATCTTTTTTAGTGGATTCAGAATCAGCTTTTGGCTTAGTCTCAGAGGTTGATGCGTCTGGTGTTGGAGCTTTGGAAGGCTCTGGAGCCGGAGTAACGGATGGGGTGACAGATGGGGTAACATCTGGTTCCGTAGGTGCCGGATCTTCTGAGTCATCTTTTTCCTCTGGTTCCTTAGAAGTATCAGATGACGAGTCTTCTGGCTTTTCCGGTGTTTCAGATGCGCCAGAATCAGAATCTGTTTTTTCAGATACAGAATCATCTGTCGAGACATCACTTGAATCCACTACAGTTTCCTGCCCGGATGCTAATGGTTCTGCATAGGCGGATGCTGGAGTGAGAAACATTCCTGCAGCCATGCTAAGAACGGTAAAAGTAGTGCTGACTTTCTTTGATTTCACTTTTTGTCCTCCTGTAAATTTGATTTATAAATATCAACGCCCGTAACTAAGCAAAATTCATCAGCAGTAAGCTGGAAAGGAATTGATTCCTTTGCATGCTCCGCTACGGTGCAGATATTATCAGATAACTGAATCAGATCAATATAGGAAACAGGCTCAGATGGCTGAACGCGGTCAGACATACAAGCTCCTGTATCATTCGAAATCTGCAGATATTCTTTTCCATATGCATTCTCTTTGGTAATATGCACATAGGTGGCTTCCGAACCGTTTTCATACAACTTCAAAAAATTAGCAGCATATGAGTTCTTATCTGGTTTTGGAAGGGAAATTTCATTCAAAAATTCTAATACTGTTTTGATCATTAAATTATTGGCCGTAATCATACATTAAAAAACATGAAACAGCGTCCTCCTTCTTTGGTAAATTTTGTTTCTAAGTATAGTATTGTAAATATTTAAAAAATTTTCACTCAAAGATGTTCAAAGTAGTCATCTGCGCCCCAAAGAAGGTTATCAGCGAGGTTTGTAGTCCATATTCCATTATCAATTGCATAATCTATGATGGATTGCGTATAAGGCGCAGTCTTGGAATCCGAATAGTAAATACAATAATTACTACCATCAATAAGCTGCTGATTACGCTCTGAATAGATGCCTTTTCGATAAGCAGAATAAGAATAACGATAAATACTGTATTGCATAACCTGTTGTAAGCGTTGCTGGTCTTCCATCGTCCACCTTGAGGTATAATGGGGATATGGGAGCAGCAGAATCATCTGGATATAGGGATAATATTGTTTGAAATTCAGAACTTCTTCCGCAGCAACTAAGTCAAACCCATATGAGCCACCACACGCAAAAAAATAGCCTCCTGCATTCAGATAATTCAGAATAGCCTGCTGCAGACGGGGGCGCAAAGCCCACTGTTCATTTAATGATAAGTCTCTGTTTCCGATAAATGTGCATGCTTTAGCCATGTTGATGCTCTCCTTGAAATAATTTCTATATATTGAGTATTGTAAATATAAAATAAAAAAGGTCCTGAATCTTCAAAATGAAGTCAGAACCTTTGTGGCTATGGGGATTTTTGATTATTTGCAGCAAGGATCTGTATCAAGGCAGTCGATCATAGCATCGTAGCCATTTTCACTGTTCTGAAACAGAAATTTACGCGCGTTGCGTTTGTTTGTAAAGTCTTTCTCCGGTACAGATGGGCCGGAAACGATGTAGTGTTTTGGGTTACGCATAAAAAGTTTTTTCAAAAAATTCAGCATAATATAATCCTTTCTTGATAAAAAATATCATTTGAGCATAGTCGTAAAATAGATTTAGTTCCGTGCGGAAGTACATACATCTTCGTATTTGATCGATTTTTGATAATCTTCTGGAGAAATTGGGATAATTTCTGAAATCTCATCAAACTCGGGCCGAACATGTTTTTCAAGGTAGTCCATATCAAAATAGGGCATTTTAAAAGCCAGCGTATCTTCATAATGAGGATTTACCTTGAAGTAAAGTGGAGGCTTTGGCGAATTTTCAATCCTCAGAATTTCCGGAATCGAATATCCAAGATCTACAGGAACCCAGTTATCCTCTTCTCCTTCCGGGATTTTTTCGTCAGGTACAGCACCCATGTTGGCATAAAGTTCTGCCGTAGTTGATTCAGGATATAAGGAAGCAATACGACGTAACGTATCCTCAATGCATGCTGAAAAATCCGATGATCCAAGTACAAAGTTAGCTGGGACAATGCAATGGCAAGGAAAATCAATTCCGATAGCAAAATAAGTTGCCATCTGTTCGCCATCTTTCAAAATAGCATACAAGATATCGTTGTCCAGAGTCCATTTGAACGTGGGGAGCAAAGGATCAATATCCGCATCATTTCCAGTAAGTTCTACGTAAGTGGCACCATATAACATTGCATAATCCAGAATCCGCTCCAGATCAGGTGCGACACCAAGGGAATCAAGCAAATTGTAGTCACGCATATTAGGGGTTACCGGAATATATTGCATACTGTGAATACGGCAGATAGATGACTGTCCATCATGGGAACAGCTATTATCCTGAAAACTTGTGAAATAATAGGTCATTTGTGAAAGATGCTTTCTGTTTAGACGCAAAATTTTAATAGGTTTCATAAATATACTCCTTGACAAAATGTATTTCAGATCTTATAGGTTTCGGTACTCCTTTCATCGTTTATTTGATCTGATGAAAATAGTATGAAAAATTAGCCCGAAAACAAAAATGTCATTATAAATGGGAGAGTTTCCCATCCAATCCAGAGCTATGAATATTTATGGCAAAAAGCTCAGAAAATCGACAACCGGACGTTCATCGTATTGCGCAGGTGTGTTTAATAACTTTCCATTCACGACAAGGGAACTGCTACCGCCGCCGTCCATGCTTCTTGCATAGGTACATCCAAGATTGGCGAAAATACTCTGCAATTCAGCAAAAGACAATCCATTTTTGTACTGTGCCGTTCCGGCAGTAATCATATAATACTCTCCTGGCTGAACCATACCGATTGCTGTTCGGTTATAGTAAGTATTATTTATTTTTTGCTGATTTGCCAAATCTACTTTTTGACCGTCCTGGATTAGCAGTGGATCAGCTGTCCCCCAAATATCTTTGACTCCGGATGCAAGGAGTGTAGAAGCTGAAATTCCAGCCGATGGAGTATAAAACTTTCCAGTGTTGTCCAGGCAGATTTCTTTCCCATTCGTCACACCGTCTTTTAAAATTTTTCCATCTTTAATAAAACATCCAGCGCATACAGGTTGCCCACTATCATATGAAAAATAACTGCCGTTTGTTGTGACTGCTGCTCCTGTACGGCCGGCATATGTAGTCGGATATTCTCTATAGCTGCCCCAACTGTCATTTGATAGTCCGCCTTTGACTTGATTAGATGGATCGTTGACGATAATATGGGTTAAGAAATATTCACCGCTCTCCGTGTATTTTTGCTGAACGGAAACGAAAATACTATCGGTTGTGACATTAGATACACTATTATCTAATTCTGCCTTATAGGTCTCGGCGGCGACGACAGCAGCTGTTTTTTGCTTTGCAGTGATTGTTGATGTATATTCTTTTCCAAGATAGGTAACAGAAATATCATTATTTCCTGCTGCCAATGAAATTGTGTCAGAAATTTCAACATCATCTACAGACAATTCTTTCTTTTCGTTGCCACTATACGTGACTTCATAAGAAAAATCAGATTTTGGATAATCCCCTTCATAGAGAAGTTCTTTACTTTCCATTGACAATTTGCTGATCGTGTTCAGTGGAATCTCATACTGCTCCTCGCCCAGAATAGTCTTTGCAGTTACAGTATGATCATCTGCAGTTAAAATTTCAGGAGTCTTTGTGAGTTCAAAATCGGATACGGCCAGTTCCTTTTGGGTATTATCCGCATAAATAAGCTTCGCAGATATGTCTTCCGAGTGGAAAGAATCTCCTTCGTAGATCGGTCCATCCGCATAACTCCATGCGATATGATCGGCTTTAATAGCTTTTACAGGTACAGATACGGACATATCTCCGTACGTCACAGTAATGCGTTGGATGGACTTAGACAGCTTTTTAGGGCTGATAGAAATGTCTGTTACCGGATTTTTCCTTCCGAGCAGGCTTACAGTGTTTGCATGAAAGCTTTTGGCAGAGACTGCATCGTACTGATAAGGTGTTTTACCAGCGTAAGTAGCTTCCAATTTGCATGGAATAAACCATGCGGCAGATAAGGCAATGCCTAGAAGGCAAATACCTGTTCCAATAATAAGTTTTTTGTGTCTCAATTTTTCATACCTCCTATTGTATTTGTTGTTCAAATATAGTATTGAAAACACAATGGGATTTTTTGAAAAATTGAAAAAGGTTCCGGAAACACATGCATCTGCAGTGTTCCCAGAACCTTTCTGAATAGTGCTTTTTACTTGTTTTCCAGCAATTCTTCAATACGATCACATAATAACTCAAAAGCTGAAGTACCGGCTTTTCCACTCTTTAAAACGGCTTCTCTGAGCGCTTCTACTGCTTCGGGTTCTGTCGTACAATCCGTATTATCAGAAATGCAGGTGTAAATTCTGCATGCAAGCTCATAGTCGGCAGCCCTTTCAGGATCTTTACCAATCTGTTTGCAGAGATCCAAATAATTCTCAATGGATTGGTGAAACATTGCGTTGACCTCAAGAATGGATCTTCCATGAAAATTCAAAGAATCAGAAATGCAGCGGACCTCACCTACATAGATCTTATCTTCTGGTTCGTATGATATATCAGCAGTGTATCCTTTATAGTTTATGGAAAAATTGATTTTCATAAGCTGCTCCTTTCTGTAACAATTTTTTCTCTACGAGACATATTGTCCCGAATAATACCATAATTAAGCTCTTCAGGCGATTTTGAATGATATTCCTGGAATCGCTGGCGGGCTATGTCGGAACTCTCTAAACCGGAAAATCCGCCGGAATATTCCTTTTTTGTGTTATAGAACTTCAGATCGAAGCCTTTTCGAGTAAACGAATCCATATTATCATGCATGATCTTCTGAAACGAAACAAGGCATTCTCCATAGAGTGTTGCCATCTGACGGATTCCTTCTACGGAATTACCCAGCGTTTTTATGGTGCCTAAATGAAGCGCGTCTATTTTGTACGTAATAGACCAGGCTCCGCGGATAGAAAGATCCAGATAATATCCCTCGTTATATCCCGGAGAAAGGACAAAAAGTGGATCAAATTCGTATTTAATTTTCTAAAATATAATTATGGTCAAAATTCCCTTGAGAATTAAATGTACTAATCATATCAAAAATATTATTGCGAAGCATGGTTAAAATATCGCTTGATAGATGACAAATCATTTCTGTATATTCATTATATTCATCATCTTTTAATAGACAATGACAACCTAGCCACTTATTTTCTGCATTTTCTTTGATCCAATTTGAGTCAGTTGAAAATGATTCATAAACTTGGTTTTCAAGATTTACTTCATGTTCAGAGTTGGGGTCATCTTTTAAGAACCATTGAAAGTTTCCTAGTTCATTACAGGCTGTATGACATACTAAATAAAAGTCTGCATTTTTATTTTCTCTTGCAATTGTTATAAATTTTTTTTGCATATTATTTGTCTCCTTTTAATTATCTTCACCTTGAGCTATCATCAGTTAAATCCTTATTTAATCAAATCTCTTATCGTATTTTTTATCTTCTACAAGGTCAACATCTGTATAATTATCAAGGCATTTCTCATAATGCCCCTCTTGCTTAGTAATTCCTGCATATGTTTCATACGGATTAGGAAGATTATGTTTTTTACAACATTCATAGCAGATTACAAAACTTCTAGTTTTTTCTCTATTTCCATATGGTTCATTATCTGTATGATACCTAGCAAAATTTTGAAAAGGTGTCATAGATAACAGCGTTGCCGTTCTATCACAGTCTTTTCCACAAAAATCACATATAGCGTGTATCATGCTCATTACCTCTCTTTCTAATCTGATATTAATAGAATTGTAAAAAAAGCACACGATAAAAATAAACTTTAATTTTTATCATGTGCTATAAAACAGGTTATGTTTTATGTAAAAAATATTCAATACATTAAAGATTTATTTTACTATCTTTTGGAACGGTCACATTTAAGACAATCTTTCATCGTTGCATAGCATCCAGAATAGCTTGTCGTTCTTTTTCAGCTTCTACTAAATCAATATCAAAAAATTCAGCAAGTAACTTTTCTTTATTGATATAGTCTCCGTTACCCATAACATTGGCAAATGGACTTTCTCTCTTTTGTTTTCTGTCAAACATGGTATATTTTCTTAAGAGCCAATCAAGAAATTCTCCACAAAGCTGTGATTGTTCCTGAATTTCAATCATTATATCCAGCGTTGGTGTTTCAATTTTATTCATATTTTCATCCTTCTTTTCCCATGAAAGCAATTTTTCATTTGCAAAATTTAAATTACTATTCTTTTAATGATTTCACAATCATTTTTACATTTTGCGCATCACCGTTATGTGCTTTCCGGTGGTGCGTAGTTTCTTTAATATATACAGTTTTTCCGGACTTATATGTCCGCATGTGTCCGCGGGTCTTCCAAGCGTCTACGTGAAAATTCCGCACAATATTTATGCAAATTTCAACTGTCCATTGCGCTCAGTTTGGATTCTGTCTGGGCGACAAATGGGCTGCCTTTCTGCTTTGCACAGTTCAGGAAGATTCGCTTTTACAAGGGCGGCTGGTATGGGTGGGCAAACGGCATTGCCACATCTTTTAACCTGCTCTGCTCTCTGATAGGTCTTTCCCGTATAGTCATGATCGATGATATAATCACTTGGAAAGCCCTGGCATCCATAAAGTTCCTGTGGTTCCAGCATTCTCAGCCCAATATCTACGATTTGATAATCCGTTCCTGAAATTGTAACAAGCCCTAATTTATCTTTGGTAGTTATGACATTTAATGGTTCTTTCAGGTCTCCTTCGCTACGATTTCCATAGAATTTCAAAAGAAAGGCTCTTACTTCACCGAAATGTCCGTCTCCGGCTGTGATGGTAGGAAGAGGATTCCGAATGTCCTTTCCATCGCAGTGATTATTCATCTGAACAAGAGTTGTAGCCACAATGCTGTTATGATCCCATGCAGTAACAGTAGGTAATGGATTTTTCATGCATTCTCCTGCTCCTTTATATCCTCCTGAATAATATTTGTGCAAAAATGCAGAAATTTTTCCTGATTTGCAGGGAGCAAGCGTCGGCCGCACAATTCCATACCCATTTTTCGCTGTGATTGTAGGGAGCGGGATGTGTAAATCCCCTGCTTTCCGATCTCCACCGTGGTTGCATTGGACAAGAAAAGGTTCTGGGTTCTCTAAGATATATTTTTGGATTCCTCTTGCAATCCGCTCCATCGTTTTCGGAGAAAGCGGTCTTTGCGCACGGATGCCATATTTTTCCTTAATTTCTTCTGCCGTATCAAAAATACTTGGGCAAGGACGCTGAAAGTCGATTTGCGTGTAGGCTCCCAGATATGGCTTTAAATGCCCATTTTTGACTTCTGGGCTATCAGCCGGCGCATGCGTAGGTGAGGGCCATACAATAGGCTTTCCGTCGCATCGAGCAATCAGAAAAAATCTCTTTCGGGTTGTAGGTGCGCCATAATCAGCAGCAATCAGCTCTCGATATTGAACCTCATATCCTAAATCATTGAGCTGATGAACAAATTTCTGAAATGTTGTGCCGCGTTTGGCTTTGATTGGATGATGCTGCCTGTTAAGAGGCCCCCATCCTTTGAATTCCTCTACATTCTCCAGCATAATAACTCGCGGACGTACTAATCCCGCCCATCTGCAGGCTACCCAGGCCAAGCCACGGATGTTCTTATCCTTGGGCTTTCCGCCTTTTGCTTTGCTGAAATGTTTACAATCTGGTGAAAACCAGGCAAGCCCTACTGGACGTCCATTGCAAACCTTAACAGGATCTACCATCCATACATCTTCGCAATAGTGTTTTGTGTTTGGATGATTGGTCTGGTGCATTCGAATTGCCTCTGGATCGTGATTTATAGCAATATCAACGCTATAACCAGTAGCAAGTTCAATGCCTGTACTTGCCCCGCCACCGCCAGCAAAGTTGTCAACGATTAATTCTCCGTTGATCATGTTAATTCTCCTTTTTTGACAAAATGTATTTCAGATCTGATTTGTATACTCCTTTCCTCGTTTATTGATCTGATACTGATAGAATTAGAAAGAATGTAAAAAACAAAAAATGCAGGTCTTTTTGGGGGCGGTATTTGCAATAAGAAAAGGGGATGCTGCTCGCACCCCCTGGGTTGTTTATTTCGTTTTCCGATATCCGCGTTCAATATTTTCGTCTCTTGGAACGAAATAAGGATATCCATGAGAATCATACTTTAATTTCAGATATACTTTTTCTGTTCGATGTGTCTTGGGATTGTCCAGAAGTGCATATATCTGGGATGCTTTCGGCGGCTGACGTTTCAGCTTTTGAAATAATACTGTCCATAACATAAAATTTTCCTCCTTCTATTTAACATTCAAATATGTACTACACACTAAGGATCGGATCGCAATGATACCGGAGCAGGGCTTCTTTGGTGACCTTTTTGATCAGACTACCTATTGCGTAGGTACATCCGTTTCCACACTGCTGCTGACGTTCCCCGATCGTTCCATGAAATTCGAAACGCTGATCAAATCCCATTAAGGCAGAAGCTTCTGCTACAGTTAATGTTCGGTTTTCTGTTGGATGAATAATGGGGAGCTTTCTCCAATTGACAATGGTAGGAGATACAGAATCATAATCCAGTCGATAGTAGCGATCTGAATGCATAGTTTTATTATCACGAAATTCAGGAATGTCTTTGAAATTATGTCCGGGCCGGACGAGAGCCATTCTCTTCTCTGTTTCCGGACGGCTTGTAGTTACATCAAAGTAGTTATACCATTTGGATGTGACTTTGGATAATGCTTCACGGACCGTATGGAATGGGTATAATTTGAGCTGTGGAAGCTGAATTTTACCGATACGAGATCCGATAATGATCGCCCTTTTTCGGGTGGTATATCCGCCAATATCGCAGTCTCGTACAATGTTGGATGTGATTGTATACCGATGGCTCAATTTTTGCAGCACTTTGGAAAGAAATTTTCCGCTTTCACAGGTGATAAATTGCGGAACGTTTTCAATTACAAAAATTTCCGGATAATTTTCCTGTGTGATGCGAATATATTCATCCACAAGATCAACATCTTCATGATTCTCCATTCTTCTCCTTCGATTACTGGAAGAGAATGGTTTACAGGAAGGCCCGCCTATGATCAGGTGCTGTGGAGGGATCTTTCCCGAAACTTCCCGGACATCACGGCACACAATATGATTTCCTATGTTATGTCGATACGATTCACAGGCAGCCGCATCAGAGTCACATGCGTAGTTGATTTCAAAGGCCGGGTCCAGATGAAATGGCCAGTCCAACATGCCTGCTCCTGAAAATAAAGACATAACAGAAAATACAGATCGTACTTCCTCATTAACGGTTGTATTCCAGTCAGAAAATCCGATGGAATACAAATATTCCGCAATGCTGATTTGCCCTTCAATGCCAGCGGCAGCCTTTAAAACTACTTTGGATACGCTGAGTTCAGCAAGGACACGTTCAATGGGAACGATTTTGTCCTTAATACTGCGGATGCAGCGTACGATAATTTTGTCCTGCAGAACCTCCATTTCCATATGACTGCATCTGGAAACTGCATCGCGTACTTTTTTACTCCTAAGATCAAATAGGGCATTTATGTTGGCTCCAGATCTCTTTTTGGAAATTTTAAGGCCGCTCTTAGAAGGGCGAATGATAATGCAAGTTGGGCGGACTTCATAAATATAATGGCCGCCGGGATAATATTGTTCGTTTGGTGTTATAGAGAAGGTTAATCCTCTATTTGATGAATGCAATTTTTTCATTTTTTCTCCATGGACATATTGTATTTCAGATCTGTTATTTGACATACTCCTTTCTGCTTAAATTGATCTGATATAGATAATATTGGAAATTGCGTGCAAAATAACATGCTTCTATCAATCAAGATCCATCAAGAAACATTTGCAACTCATTGCATTTCGGACTTGAATATGTTATATTGAAAATAGTCAACCTACGAAGAATAAAGCTGGGTTCCCGAATGGGAGTAGGTACTTTTGTACTTAGAATCCTTTGCTCCATAGGTTGACTATTTTTTTGTTTTGAAACATTTTGTATTTATTCGTTTTTTTGCAAGCATCATAAGATACTCTTCCACTGCGGCTAAAATGACATCCACATCGGTTCCTGTCCTCGGAACATGTATCTGCAACGCATTTCTGTACATCACCGTATCAATATGAGACTCCTGGAAAATAATCCTTGAAAACTGCGCGTCGCATTCTTGTTGCTTCAGTGATGAAGTTAGGCGCGCAAATTTTTTTGAAAAATAGACAAAAGCACGGCTGATACATTATGCCCGCCACATTTTATTGGATGATCTAACTCTTAACTATTTGATGATAGTAGAAAAGTTCCCTTCCGTCCGATCGAACTTATAAATAGAAGTTCCAAGAACCGTTGCTTTTGGAGCAAATTTTCGAAGAGCAGAGTACAAAATAGGAGCGATCTCATCAACGGAGCATGCCGTGAACGTTGCTGCCGGGACAACCAAAACATGATAAATGCTTAACTGTAAAACGTAAAGATCATCCTGTAAATAATTTGCCAGCTTCTGAAAATACTCAGAGAACAGCAAAACAGCATTTCTGTGTTTTTCACAGGAAACTATATAAGAATTTGCCAAAATCGGATTTTGTTGAATGGTTTTTGGCTTCGGTTTTTGAAGTTTAAAATCAGAATCAGAGATATTTCTTCGCACTGCACTATCAAGTTCTGCTGCAGTAATTTCCAATTCGCTCATCATTGCACTGGAGACGACACACATACCTCCCCCAAACGCTGTAACATCAAGGTCTAGCATGTATAATACAGTAAGGTCAAAAAAGGTTTTTGACGGTGCCGCAAACGGTAAATGTTCGCATGCTGCAGATGGAAACATCTGATAAAAAACATGATCTAATATATACTTTTTCGAGAGGCAAGACGAAAAGTCTGTTTTGTCAGCCTCGGACTCAGCTTCAAAAAATGTATTGATGATTACAGACGCAGCTCGATTCATGGAAATTTCATTCTGATTGACCGCCTTTACAAATGGATCAAGCGCAATAACAGGGACTAAGCTGTCTCCCGCTGCCTTTTTTACGATTTCAATGAAATACGTTGAGTCGAACTCTTTGAGGGATTCCTCAAAATGTCGTGTGGAGATCGAAACTTTATACTGATCTCCTAACATTGCTGCTACGGTTGCCACAAGTTGTTTTCTGGTCTTTTCCATATTTTTTTACCTCTTAATGTGTATTTCAGAACGTTTTAGTGCATGTACGTCTGATATTTATAGAATTGAAAAAAAATGGAATTGTAATTTTCACGTACGAAAAATATTTTTAGACAAAAAAACACGGCAGATGCATTATTTATGCTGCCGTGTTTTTTTGTGATTATCAGATGTTATGTTATATCCGTCTATATCATATCGCCTCGAGTAAAATAAAAACCCCGGAGTTTGCCTACCTCCGAGGTTTTTGCTACTTATTATGAAAATAGCACTTCATTTTTAGTATCTATCCATATACATTATAGCATATGAAAGCAAGAAACGCAATATTACAAATACGGTAATTCTATGCCAGAACATACGTTTTCACCCCGAAAACAATCCCCGCAATACTCCCATATGCCAGCCTCGACTTTCTTAAATGTAGCATAGGTGGGCTTTTCGAAACCATTTTCTGCAATTCGATGTGAGACAGGTTCTCCAATTTGAGAACAATCACTTCTCGTGCAGGCAGGGGGCAGCATACCAAGAAGCTCATCCAAAAGATCTTCTGTAATATAGCATCCCACTTCGCACGCATCAAGTCCAAAATAATGTTCCCGGTCAATGAGTTCTCTCCCATTGATAATAATACTCTCGCTCAATGGAACACCTTCATAGTCTGCTTCCCGGATAATGAGTTCTTCGTGGAACCATGGGTGTGATTCATAATTCCGTTTATATATTTCGGCAATGGCGTTTTGGAAAAATCTGGGAATTGCCAGCTGTTATGTCGTATCCCTTTATATTATATACAACTTTATAACCTTTAAGGGTTTGTAGCATCATAAGTCATCCTCCATTTCGGCAGATACGGTAAGCTCCCTTTTCATAGCATCGCAGATTCGTAAAATATGTGAGTAACCGTCGGATTGGCTCATCGTCAATTGAGCAGCAATTTTTTCGATTTCACTCACATAGTCATTTAACTGAGATTTATAGGAAGAGTTCTCGGGATTTTCCGCATTATCGGGACGACCAGTCGCATCTGTGAGCAAGTCTCTTGCCTTGAGTTCCTCGAGACTTTCTTTGAAAAGAATATCAGTGTCTCTTACCTTGGGATTCTTGAGACTTTCCCTGGTGACAGGATAACCAATCGCATCTGCATGTGCTTTTTCGTATTGTTTGAGCTTATCGTTGCACCGATGAAGTCCTCTGTCCCCAGCAATCCTCCGATAGAGATTCCACCATTCGGCGTTATCTAATGCAGTCGGCATATCTTCCAAAAAGTTATTGAATTTATCAATATCTTCGTCGGACAATACCCCATTTACCCCATTTCCGATGCTGTTACGGCATTTTACAATGCCGCCCAGACAAAAGTTGTCAACATGTCCATACTGACACAAATCTCTGGCCAACATCAGATCACCATATAATTCTAAAAACTTGGGGTTACTTTTCTCTTTGGCAAGCTGCTCATGAAACATATTGCAAATGAGAACAAGTTCTGATGCACTTAAAGTTACGTTTGCATTAGCGTTTTCCTTCGAAATACTTTGAATGTTCATTTTCGTTCCTCACTTTTCTTTTTGAATTGTCACTTCTGGATTAACACATTTCCCAATATTGTATTAACCGATCGAATTAACCATTGGATTTATTTGCTTTTTCACGGCTCTTTAAAAATATGAATCCTTCGCGGGAATACGATGTCATTGTGATTTTTTCTCCTACGAGTATCGTTTTATAACGCTGTTTCTCTAACTGCTTTTTTGTACGAAACAAATTTAGATTTTTAAGCATAACATTTACCCTTCCATATCCTTTTAGGACCTATAAAACGGTGCAATACCACATTGTTCCTTGAAAGACCACGTAGACTGGTAATCGACAACATTGCAGCAGGTTCCGTCTGCAAAACGGACATATTCAGCATCCAAGTGTTCTACATAATCATCCAGAACACGATTTGGGTAGGGGCTGCAGATGATTTTTCGTCGTCCAATATGCAAAATTTCGTGTGTAATAAGATTTACCTTGCACGGTGACTCAAGAATCGTCCTTCCGTCATCCCATTTAGTAATGTATTTTGCTCTTACTTCTGCTTTCATGGCAGTTTCCTCCGTTTTCCTTTTCAATTTGTATTTTTTCTCTTAAGATCTGTTCTACTTCATTGGCAAAATCGGCCGTTACCACTGTTGGGGTTCCTGCCAATGCATTCATCACAACTTCAATCCCTTTCTCTGTCATAGCTGATCTCCTATCCCAATGTTATTTTTAATACTTTTCATAAGTAATAAAAGCAAGCGATAATATTACCCGGGACCATAAAAATTTTTATGCTCCGTAGCTCCTAGTGATTCCGTTCAGGGCAAGCTTTAGGGGCATATGCTCTTTGTTCATCTCTGATAGCACAATCAGGAGCAGTACAGTTTTTGCAACGTGGAACAGGTGTGTAGCGATATTTATTTCTACACTTGGCAGAGCAGAATAGTTGATCAGTTCTGCTCTGTGTAAATGGCCTGCCACAATTCCAACATAGACCATAACATTTTTTCAATTGACGTACCATCCTTTTATATGCTCTTCGAAAACAGCTTTTGCTTTAAACGCAATATCTTTGCAGTCATTAACCCAGTCATCATATTCGTCCATAAACAGCTCATATGCATACTCTAGGTTTCCGCTTTCTCTCCAAACATAATATCCAACTAATAGTTCAGGTGAAGTGAAGAATTTGAAAAAGATGTCTTTTTCCAAAAAACTTGTTTCTCCATCTTCTTTTTCAAGCTCAATTTCATTTTCCAGCTCTTTCCATCTTTGCAAAAAAAGTTTTTGATAATCCATATGTTACTCCATTTCCAAATTTTTTTATATGCCAACTTTCAATCCCATTGACTTCTCCCATTCTTCAACGAGGCAATTAATAATATCATCTGGAATATCCACATCGGCAAATTTTCCATCATACACCCAGTCATAAGCAGCGCTCCATCGATCACTATGCAGCCATTCTGCCTTACCTATCCATTTATGAAATTGGTTATTCTTGAAAGAACACCAATCTTCATAGGTACTGGTTTTTTTAAGAAAATTTTGGGCTTTTTTAACCATTTCCATATCTGCAACAGGAAAAGCCTTCTTTTTAATATCAGGATAATCCCCGTTCCATCCATCCCATTGTGAAAATATGATTTCTCCGTTTTCATCGTAGACTTCACAACCTAATCTCAATGCTTCTTTTACGGCATCTTTTAAAGAGGAAAGGTTATTTGCCTTTTCGGTCCCATACCAATCGTAACATCGGTATTTCATGATTTTTCATCTCCTTGACAAATTGAATTTCAGATCGATGTATTATTATGCTCCTTTCTTTAAATTGATCTGATATTCTTAGAATGTAAAAAGCGCGGACAAACAAAATGGCCGGGAATTCCCGACCATTCTGTATTGCCATGGTTTTTTTTATTCGACCTCGTATGAGTCCCATAATTCTTGTAAAGTCTTTCCGGTTTCTTGCATACAATATTCTTCCATTTTATCTAAGATGATTTCCTGCTCTTCCTCCGTTAAACGCCAATCAACAAGACGTTTGCAGCAGTCATCAAAGGAACGCAGACGGTATTCAGCATGGACTGATCCATTAGGAGTCCAGCATACATCAAAGCTAATCCAAGTATTATCCTTTTTGATAGTTGTTCCAAAATACTTATCAACATCAAACAACAGGGTACACTCGGCAGCAATCACATTATCTTCAACGCTAATCTTATTAGCGAAGCAAATATTTTCTTTTGTAAGATTGATTTCTCGCACATTTTTTTCTCGCATAGTTTTTCCTTTCTGTAATTATGACTTCATCATGCTTCATAATCGCCACAATAATTTGGGTTAATTTCATCTTCATATGCGTTAATAATTTCGCCATTTTGAAGTTTTACTTCATACATACAATTTATTTCATATCTCCGTTTACCATCTTCATTTCTATCCGTATCGTCCAACAGCTCCCTATCATAATCTTTTTCCGTGAGTTCCTTTATTACCTTTTCAACTCTCATACCATCATATTTTTTTAGATCGCTATCTGAACTAAAGAATTTATTGCCAGCGAGCTTTTTCTTATAACTTTCAGTTCTGTATTCTCTCATGATTTCTGCTCCTTTTTATACTATCACCTACATTTCTAAATTTATTTTCGTTTCCAGTTATTCGGCATTTTATGCACAGGTTTTCCTGGTTTGTAAGATTCGTTATTTTCGGAAATTCCAACAAACCGATTTTTATCTCCATTCAGATGCTCATGAATAAAATATTCTTTTACCGTCTCCATATCAGCATCGGCATCAACAAGATTTGCGCAATCAACTCCGTTGAGCATAAAACTTACATTGTATAACATGATTTTCCTCCATTTTCTGAAATCATCGTTTCATTACTTCTTCAATTTCTATAAATATACTACCTGACCTTATATCTTCTATTTCAATCAACCTATATTTTTTCCTGTTGTATTTTCTCAACGGATAACAAAGCAATAGCGTTACTTTATTAGAAATTCCTTTGTTATCAGTAGGAGTAGCATCAATGCAAGATCCACAAGAGCCGTCTTCTTTTGACCATCCGCGACCTCTTGTAATATGGTAAGAATTAAAATCCACATCATAGTTTAAATCTTTTTTGATTTTTTGTTTAAAATTATATTGTTCTTCTGTCATGTTATTCTCACAACCTTCCGTTGAAACTCTTGTTTTATCTCACTATGCTAAAGAAACTCCGCCTGGAAATCTATATAGTGGGAGTGGTTCTTCCCCTGGGTTTGTGTTTTGTACACCACATAAAACTCCTCTATATTCCCCATGCCATACTTCTAGTTCCCAATTATACTTTTCTGCAAATTTTTTCAGCTCTTCATTCATTTTAATTTCCTCCAAATTCATCGTTTACATCAGCTTTCAAGAATTGCCGTCATACACCAATTAATCCGTTCTAACAGTAAACTTCTACATTCAACAAGCTCTTTATCAGACATATCAAGCAAATCTGCTTGTAATTCTTTAAGCTGTTCGCGTAAAAAATCGTTATTTCCAGTATCAATTACATTTCCATTTTCATCCTCAGTGTAGTCATACTCCCAATCGCCTGATCCGGCATTTATAAATTCTCCGCCATCTGTGTTCTCCGCAGTTTCTTTTGCTTCTTCTAAGGAGTCAGCTTCTACATTCAGATACATAGAATTTGTTGATTTATACATAACCGTAAATTTTGACATAAAATCTTCTCCCTATTCTATAATTTTTCCATTCTCATTATCTGCAACATCAAGATCCCAGGCGTCTCCCTCAAAACCAGTAACTTCATTCAGGAGATGCATGGCTGCTTCTCTTGATACAGCTCTTACGACATATATACATTCATTACCATGTCTTCCGATAAACAATGTTTTTTCTTCTTCCGCTTTGATTAGTTCTTTCATGCTAGATTCCTCCAGAAATTAATAATAGGCTTCTCTTTTTAAACGCCGCTTTCTCGTTTCTGCAAACCTTTCAGATATTCGATTAGTGTACCGAAATCAGTATACCCGGCAGGGTTAATTGGTCGCCCATTCCACTCAGTATAAAATACACACGCATCGTTTGACGGAACGAATTCACAGTCCCCATTCCAATCATCTAAAATATCCTGAATAGATTTTGCTTTGATTAAATATTTTTCGCCGGCGGCATTTGCTGTAATGATAATGATATCCTGATGAAAAAAGAATGTTTCCATTATGCACCTCTTCTCTTCAGGCAGGCCCGACACATGCATTCATCCGCAACAATCATCTCCAGATCGTTTTTCTTATCGCAAACAAATCTATCAATGTTATATTTCCATCCATGACTCAGCACAATTCTATCTGACTTATCCCAGTATCCCAGTTTTTTCATTCCGGTCACAGAACCACTTTTGTCAAGGTTGGGATGCACACTGATGCCAAGACCAGTGGAACCATCTTCAATCCAAGCAATCCCATTATTAGTATCTCTATAAAGTTTTACATATGGCCTAATTTCTTTAATTAATTTCTTTGCCACAATATTATCCTCTTTTCTTGTCAAAATAGTAAAATCGCCGCTTCCTATGCTTCCTTTGTGGAATAATATTTCACGATCTTTTTGAAATTCTTGTCATTAGCATAGGCAACTCTAGGTTTTGTCCCGTTTGAATTAAATTCTGTTACACTTGAAATGGCATATCCCTGTACAGATAATTCTGCCAGATATACAAGCAAATTTAATTTACATCCGAGACTATCAAGCTGAATCTCTTTCTTTAATTTTTGTACTTCTTCGTCATAATTGTCATCTACTTCAACAATCATTTCAGAAGCATATGTATTGATTTTATATAATCTGTTATTGATTTTTCTCACCATATTATTTTCTCCTCAAAAATGCTGTCCGCGATTGGTTATAGAATCACCAATCGCAATCGTCGTTTGCTGCCCAATATTTGATTTCTAATTTCTCGTCCGTGACACAAGAAATATATTTCATTAGGATCGCTTCGTATTTTTTCTGACCCATATTTCTTGTCTTTTCATTGTAATACCATGGAGTATCTACGGATAATCCAAGGTATTGCACGCCATCTACGGTATCGCATGAGATATTAATGCCTTCAATATTTTCAATAATTTCTTTCAGGCAAGCGGCTGCTCCATAGTTCCCGCAGCCATCATCAAAATTGGAAAGAAAATCGCCGAAGGTACCGTCATTTTTTGTTTTATCAAGAAAATACTTTTCGGCAATATTGCTTGCATTCGTTTTCTGAAGAATTTCGAAGAATCTTTCAGCCTTCTGTTCATTATATTTTTTGATGTCTGAAATTTTTACGCCATAAATTAACATATAATTTTCTCCTATCTGTTTTATTTTACATCCGGCAGGACATAGAGATTCACTCCACCTGCCGGACATCTTGCCTTTCGGCATGCTTTGATCACATTTTGTCTATGTCATTCTTCTGAGGATTCAAAAACTAATTTGTATTCATGGAACCATTTTCGAACTGCTTCTACATCAGCAGAAATAACACAGCCATCCGTAAGCAGATACTCTGTTCCGCTGGATTGAGCCAGCTCCGCTTCCATTCGCTGCAGGATGCTCTTATTGTCTGGAATATTCGTTCTTTTGCTCATAGATATCCTTTCTCTATTAAACTATAAAGTCTTTTAGTGCTGACCAACATAGCCGGGATAATAAGCATCTGCAAGTGTGCTGACACGCTTTTCTGTACGAGTTCCGCCGTAATCCCAAAACTCGTACTCCTGCAGTACGCCGTCACTAAGCAGATATTCTCTCCATAAGCTTTTAGGATGAGACTGTGCTTTTTCCAGCGTCATTCCATACAGTTCATATACCTTTCCGTATTTTTCGGATAAGATCTTGGTAACATGGAAGTCAATTACGTTCATTCTCTTATTCTCCTTTGAAATCGTTTTTAAGATTTAAGATCTGCTACAGCCAGAGATGCCGTTTCCTCAATGCATTTCTGCAGATATTCATCAAAAGAAATATCTGTAAAGAATAGAAACAGATCTTTTACGGCCTGTTTATCGCCTGAACGCCGATAAATATTGAAAAGTTCCTCAGATGTTCCGGTGAGCTGCATATCTACCTTACTAAATAAATCTGCCAAGATGGTATCAGGATCGGTAAAGGCATCCGGATTCGTCGAATGCATTGAAAAAACTTTCTTCTCAACGGCATCCAATAAAGAAGCTGTTTCGGAAGGTTCCTTTTGGGAAGGATTGAAAAGTGACGGAAACATGAGCTTTGCCACTCCGCCGCTGTATCTTTCATCAAACCATGCCCAGATTTCTTCCTGATCAGTTCCAGCAGGAAAGTTAAACCATGGTTCAGCAAGTACAAGACGGTCTTCAGAATCCGGATCAAATGGGACATCCGTTAAAGATTTCCATAAATCTTCCAGTAACAAATCTGAAGATCTGTACTTTTTAACAGGAACTACTTTTCCCTTGTCGTTAGAAGCAAGAATCCAAATCTGCTCATAAGCTGGGAAAGGGAAACTCACTTTGGTGGCTGCCGCAAAAACCGCATCATCTAAGCTCGAAAAGAACTTTTTTGTCCCTTTGGGCCAGAGGAGCAGATAGGAATCTTCAAGCTCTAAATTCGGTAAATCATAAATGGTAACCGCCCATTCAATGCAATCGTATTCGGTATAGCCATTTCCACTTGTATAATGCGAATACGCCAGTTCAGCGTAGTCTTCTGCTTCTTCATCTGGTAATCCATAGACTGTGATTAATTCGTTTCTCATGAAACTCTTGATATGTTCAGAATGAGCCTCCATGATTTCTTCGTCTGTTAAGACAATTTCTTTTCCATTTCTGTAAATTTTCATATAATTTTCCTTTCGATACAATGTTTTTCAGAACGTATATTTAGTTACTCCTTTCTTTGATAATTTGTTCTGATACAGATAGAATAGAAAATTCTTCCAAAAACAAAAGCCGGGAGCTTATGCCCCCGGTTTTATCTCTTTTTTCAATGCTTTCAAGAAATCTTCTTTGCGTATTGTTTCCGATGAATACTTATTGAGATAGTCCAAAATATTTTTCTTCCCGGATATAATACTGAAAAATGCACTTTGCGCTTCTGCTGCGCTCTCAAAGTCAAAGCTGACGCGGAACAACTTTCCCTTTTTGGGATATGTTCGGCCATTATTGCAAATATTATTTTGTGCAACGGGATATAAAGCGATCGTTGCATTTTTTGCTGCCTTATATTCGCAGGACCAATCCTCTAAGTGAATAAGTATTCCATCAGGAGAATGTTCGCGCTGAAGTATTGTCATTTCATATCCTCAAATAAATTCTACATCACAAAGCAACGTATAATGGTGTATTGGACCTGATCCTTTTGTAACAACATGCATAAAATGCTTTTTCAGATGCTGAATTTCATCAAATGAGATTTCATGCATATCTTCATCTCCGCCTGAATTTCCCATGACAATGAGATTTCCCACCAGCATTGGCTGGCCATCATTATTTACAGCAGATACCAGTGCAGGACGCTTGGAAAGACCCTCATCATCGCAAATGATCTCATACTCTCGGTCACCGATAGTACGAGATACAATATCTATCGTCTGGCAGTGAATGAATTTTTGATAATCCTCCAGATCAAATACATCTACAGAGTGCGTTTTTCCTTCAATAACATCAATCAAATATCCTCTCACATTACATTCCTCGTATTATATAGTAGTAGTGTTTATAGACCCTCTCCAAGGTCTGTATGCT
>NZ_QUJZ01000011.1:169055-177790 GCF_003480845.1 Blautia sp. TM10-2
AGGAGAGCCTCAGATTTTCCCAAGACTCTCCAATACAATTAATCTTCATCGACAAAACCGATTAGTAATGAAACTCCCGTATCATTTGTAAATCCATCGACCTTTAAAAAATCCTGTCCTACAGTCCCAAGATCTTTGATGGCGATATCGTTAACTAATGCCATCTTTCCGCAACTGTCTTCCCAGAAATCGTCAAGTTTTCCAACACTCATATTAGGCTTTGGTAAGTCTTTATATGGTTTTGAAATAATTGCTTTTCTAGGCTTCGGCAGTTTCTTTCCTGTCACTACTAAAACGATACCTCCAACAACCACTCCGGTTCCGATGAGGATCTCTTTCTTATGTTCCTCTACAAATGTTTTGATTTCTTCTAATTTCATAGCTGTTCTCCTTTCAAGAATATCAATTGTTTTTCATATGAGTGCATGTTTATCTCGCGATTATTTATACAAATTCAGAACATACTCAAGAGCTTTCCTAGCGAGATCATCTTTCGGCTCTATATCCCAACCACGATCATAATGGACAATACAACTTTCGAAATAATGCCAGGGAAGAAATTTATCATCATATCCGATCCACAGTTTCGAAATTCTTCCATCATTGATTCCATACTTACTACCGGTCTTAAAAACTTTTGCCTCATATACGAATTTAGAACCATCAATTTCAAAAGATCCTTTTTCCCACATAACTCATTCCTCCACCTTTTCTATATGCCATTCTGCTATATCAATGGTTTCTATGCCATGCAATGCCATCATATCATCTAACATTGCAAAATCTTTAAGAGTTGGTGATTTTGGATACGTAAATAGTTGACGATTATACTTGTCTTTATATGGTGATCCAACGATCGTCTCTCCGTCTCTTAATATTATTATGATTCGCTTCATAAAATATCTATCTCCTTTCTCAAATCTTATACTGACTACCAGATATGTTGTTTATCAATTCTTCCACCGTATCTGGATTAAGTAATGCTCCAGCGGCTTTCGGATGTCCGCCTCCACCATATGCATGAGCAATTTCGTCTCCGAGGTTAATATTGTCTTTAATTGTTCGAAAGCTTATCTTGCCTTCGGAAATGTCAATGATTGCGATATACGCAAGTTTCGGGTTTAGTTCACATAAACGATTACCAAGTTCACTGATATATCGTTCCGCAAATACCACTCCATATCTGTTTCCAAACATATCTTCCTTTTTAATAATCTGAGAATTTTTCTTATCAATATAGTGATTTATGTCTTTTCGTAATTGAGCAAGCATTGTTTTCTCTTCCAGTCCAAATGCCGGAAATAAATCAGCATCTTCCAATGATATTTTAGGAATAATCCATTCGATAAATTCGACAATCCCATACATTGAAAAGAGATCATTCATATCTTTGCTGATATTTCCAATATTCCCGAGTTCTTTCCAATGCCATGTATCCCAATCTCTCACTATAGTGACAAATTTGCCGATATTTTTCACAGCATCAATATTATGTATGTCAAGCATTGAAAATTCGCATAAATACATGTAAAACAACTCGGTTCCAGAAGTTTTAAGATGCCCATACATCGGTGTATTCTCCAAGACCTGGCACCAATCATATTTATTCAGCCAAAGTGCAGTCGCATGATGATCGAATAATCGAGGCATTATATTATCCTTGTGTTTTTCTATCTGTCTTGCAACCTCTTCGCTAACACTTAGATCAGTGATATAGAGGCAATAATATGCTGAATTGGATAAACTACGGCTCATAATAAATTTGAGCACTTTCTGATTAATATTATTATATGAGCAAAATTCAACGTCAACATTTTTATACCCGAATGCCAAATACGCAAGAACAGCGCATCCTACACCATCGAGATCTGTATGTGTAAATAATTTAATCTTCATTTTCATTTCCTCCAGTTTTATTTTTATGCAACATTGAGATTATTATGAGATTTTGTCAACTAATTCAAACCGGTATTTACGTTTAATATTTGGATATTTTTTTATGATCGACTTTTCCCATAAACATATCAAATGGTCTGACAAATACGTCTCCATAGTGAACATCTGATTCGATAGCTTTTCCATCATATAGTGCTTTGTAAATCACAAACATTTCGCCAGTTTCTGTATGCCGCGCAAAATGCAAGACTTCATACCTATATAGATTATTATTTTTCCTGATACACTTTTCATCAAGTGTCTCTCTTTTGAAATGTTCAACGATAGCTCCCTCATATATTCTTGCTTCCCCTTCTTTGGCTGTGACCTCAATGCGATCGGTTACTTCGTTATAATTTGGGCATTCCCTGTCGTCCAAACGCATACATGGCCCATCTCCAATGCTCTTAAAAAATCCATAAATACAATTTTCGCATTCGATCATAAATATCACTCCTTTAACTCATTTACCGTTTTCATAACATTTAAAAATTCTTCTTTTGCCCTGGCGTTAATAATCAATCCAGCTTCGGTACACCACTGAACTTCATATGAAAGAATATCACTCTCATTCACAATTGCTCTACTTGCATTGCAATCTCTTACAATTTTAAAGAAATCTTCTGGATCGAGAATATCATAATCTGGCGCTATCATTACCTCATGGATCGATGAAGGCATAACAAAATAATTTCTTCCAAGATGCTGCCAAATAGCTTTTCTGATTTCTTTATCAAGAATCAAGCTTGCCCCATAGTCTTCGTTTTCATAATCGAGCATATATAAATTTAAAGTATCTTCCTCATATATTAAGCCAGTCACATGCGCTCCATGGCTACGATCTGCCTCAATTGCAGCCGTATGAAGAATGGCTTGTGTAATATCCAACATCTGAAGCATTTTGTATGTTATGATTGTTTCTTCAGATTGATTGGGAGATAACAGCACATAATAAAACGAGAAATCTCCCTCAGTTCCGATAACATAATCTTTTCCATCTTCAAAATTTGTTCTCTGAAAATTAATCATACGAATACTAAGTCTATCTTTTATCTCATCAAAATTTTTATTCATAGTGTTATCCCCTTTCTATTAGGTTAAAATATCAATCTATACAGTATGTAAATAACATCAAAGAGCAAAAGTCCTCTGAATATAACAATGATTACACCGGCTATAGGCAAATAAATATTTTCCAATTTTGTATAGTTTTTGCATCTAAATCTGATCTTGTCCATAGTATTGAGAATAAATTTATAATAAAACTTTCCAATCCAAACTACGATAAGATAGATAATAAACATGATAAATGTGATTTTAGCCAACATAAATATCAATTCTCCTCTTTAGCAAAATCATCTTGTAAAACAATAAAATTAGGAAATCCCAAACGTTTCCTCTGTTCTTTTGACAAAAGACTCGCCGCATCGAAAGTCTTCTTAGTATTCGCAATCCATTTATTCATTGTTATATCATTCCCATTTTGCATGAGTACAGTAGCTTTTCTAAGCTCAAGATATGCTGAATACATTATCTTCAATGCATCTTCTGTATGTCTCATTTTTTTCTTCAGTTCTTTCTTTTTCATTTGAATACCTCCTCATAATCTTCAAATTCACAGGGTTTCCCATCCAGCATACGATCAACTCTCCATTGAATATATGCTTTTTCTTTCTGCCAAACAGCATCGACAATCTTTAAAATATCATCAGTGTATGTGTCTTTAAATCTGCTTAATGTATATTTTAATGGAACGATATCTATCACATGCTCTTCCCTATAGTGCTCACTGAATACGCTAATATAAAATCTTTTAATTAGTCCCGGTTTTGTCTCGAATGTTACGCCAAGCCCATACTCAAAACATTTTCTTGCGATTTTACCAGTAAATTCTGCAAAGGTATTTATTTCTTTCATATCTCTAGTCCTCCCTGTTATAGTGATAAGACTTTTTCGGAATCCACTCCCTGATCATACATGTACGTCTTCCACCAAGACTAATTTTAGCACGAACGACATATTTCTTACCTGGCTCTACAGTACCGCCCAACTTCTCTAAGTCCTCTAAACCGTTCTTAACAGTTTTTCTTTTAGACTCTAAGATACTGCAACCATAAGACCAGTAGCAATCTTTTCGCTCAAAGTTCAGAAATACCCCATCGCACGAAACCGCTTCGTCTACTAACACAGGAATCCACGGAGTCTCCTTAAGCCATTCGTCCAGAAATTCTGTATACTTATGGTTTTCTACATACTTATAGAACTTAGAATGTACACCGTCAGAACCATGGGTGAGTGAAAACCGCTTCGTTCTAGCGTCCCATAGAATACTTACAAAGAAGCAGCAGTGACCATACATTACTCCTATTCTCTTACCATCGGTATCATAACTGCTTACCCGATAGCACTTGTCCATATGACTGGTTACCCAGTCATAAATCCTATCTTTTTCCATTGGAGTCATACCATGATTTTTCATCCATTCCATTGTTAAAGGCTGCCTGTGAGCCTCGAAGAACTTTACATCCTGGAAAATGTCTAAGTGACTAAATATATCCTTATCCAGATAGTACGGAAGACTTACATCTTGAACAGAATCAAACTCTTTTCTATTGACAGGATCATCTCCAACCTGTAATCCAGCTTTTATCAAAGCATCTTTTAAATTCATTATTTACATTTCTCCTCTCTATGCAATTTTATCTTGGATAATCTACTCCTCCATCCTTTTTCCAACTATAACATCAGCCATAAACGTTATGGAGTTACTTGGAAAATGCTCAGATTTTCGATTATCAATAGCTGTAAATGTTGTATAATCCCTCAATTTTGGTATGAGATCCTGGATGAGGTCATCTTGAATACTTTCTGGATAATATAAAACACGGGGATCATTACGTCGCATAGTAATAACTGATCTAAGATTTTCACACCGAATATGTTCTGGGTGTACGATCAGCGTATTATTACTTGTTGGCATAAAATTTTTATAAAATTCAAGTTCCCTTTTTGCTTTTTTCAATTTCTGTCTCAGATTCATTTTTATCTCCTTTCATAATCGAATCGTGCATATACTCCATCGCTGTCCGCACAGTATCCGAGGTATTCATTCCTGTTGCACGTCTAAGATCTTCTAACCTCTCAGCCTCCTCCTTAGTCATCCGAACCCGGCAATTAACAATTCTGGGATTATTCGTCGCCGGTCTTCCTCTTTTAGCCAAAAATATCGTCACCTCTTTTCTGTATTACATAAAATCTAAAAAGAAAAGAGAGCCAAAACCTTTGTAGGTTCAGACCCTCTTCAAAACTACTTATTCAGTTCAACATGATCTTGAATACAGCGATCATAAACTGAAAATAGTTTCCTTCCTTACTGATTATATGACCCTTATTATTAAGACCTCTGTAGTAAGTAAGCTCCCATTTTCTTTTCTTGAATAATCTTCTGATCTTCATTGTCATTTCCTCCTAAATATATTTCTATAAAGGGGAATGTTTATTTCGCGGAGTAACCACTATTATTTTCTTCCAGCTTTGCTTTCATCTTCACTCTTGATCCGCTCCTCATGTAATCTCTGTCTCTCTTTATATTCCTCTGGAGAAATCTCTGCAAATGATACCTCACTCTCTTTAAAGTATCTATTTACCTCAACTCTTTCCCCGTCTGCTTTCTTGATGTATAAAATAGCTAAGGTATCATAATCTCCATTTTTCCGGTCTGTCAAAAGTTCATCACATACGATAACATCCGGTCTACTGTTAGGCATATAAGGAAGAGTGAGCGGATACATCTCATTATAAATCTTTGCTACAAAACCATTGTGCCAGCTTACATGAGGGTTCTCCTCATTTGTACAGTAATATCTATCAATATCACTGTAAGTTACTGATCCATCCTGAGCAACTCTCTTGAATAGACTACTCATTCTCTTACACTGATACCGTTTACTTTTGTCTCGGCTATCAATACGTGGCTCTCCCCATACCTCCTCTGTATCCTCAATAGGAGTAAGAGGCTTTCTATCAATCAAGCGGTTAAGGATATTCTTAGTAATTCCAATACTCAGACCACTATGATCATCACCTAAGAGGCTTTTAAAAGCTTTCATAGCACTGTTATAGCAAGCACAACCATAATCCCACTCACTCTCAGGCTTATCTCCTCTTTCTCTTTTACTTGCAATAGCTACCTCATTCTTAGCCCATTCTAACATACTCATTACTTACTTCTCCATTTCACAATATTTTCTGTACATAGTTTACTGGTATCTCAGCTATACCGCCTTTTTTTTCTCTCTCCAGCTTTGCTTTCATCTGCTTGAAAATATCCTCCACCTCAATTCTTGTCCGATCGCTGAGCTTCATGTACGCCTTGTGCTCATCATACCATTTGAAAATTTCGAAAAGATTTTCCTTTGCCCAGCTGAACGCCCACCAATCACAAATCATTTCGATGATATACTCATAAGGCATATCAAGAGTAATCTCGCCTTCGTTTGGATCATCATTAATAAGAATCCAATACTGCCAATGATGTGGATTGCGATGAATATGCCGCAACCAAGCCCATTGGTATTGTACAACAACCCACCATGACCGATTTCCACCATAAAAATATGCATCGTACGCTTCATACTCGTCTGGTTTATTTTTAGATGCATCATGCGAAAATATGATCTGATGCTCAAGATCTACAGGAATTTCATACTCCTGCTCATTTGCCTTTGTAATCACTTCTGGCAAATTTTCCTCCATCCAACGAAATCCTTTTGCCACATTGTCTCGATGATTCTTCAAATATAAATCATATTCTCTACTCATTTTTCATACTCCTTAGCCCACAAACATTTTCTAGGTACTTTTTTCCATGCAACAACATCGTAACGTTTACACTCGTTATCTTCCATGACTAAGTTATCGTCAACTGGAGCCCGACAGGATATATATACCTTATATCCTCTAAATACCCGCATTCTCTCAAGATTTACCCACGTATCGCTCCATTGCGTATAATGAAGAAGCATCACCCGTGAATAATATGTTCCAGCTCCGTCACTACATGTGCACAAATACCACCCGTCTTTCTTTGGCTTAAAAATCGGATAAGGTCTCCAAATATTTAACATAATACCTCCATATCATATTAATCTCTTTCATTGTCACCTATGTACGTAAAATATCAATTATATATTTTTCCGCTTTTCTTATCTCTTAAAACAATCCTCGTATTATATAGTAGTAGTGTTTATAGACCCTCTCCAAGGTCTGTATGCTATACTGTTTGGAGATACTGTGGATTGGTTTCACCTTCCTACCACTTGATGGTTTAAGAAAGGCTCCAACCACAGCCTCTTTGTATCGTTGTTAATCAGTTAGATACCGCATGACGGTTGATTTAGAACGAGGTTACAAGCGCAGAGAGCCCTGTGGTTCCAAGCAGTATCTAAATCTATTACTAAGGAGTGTTCTTATGATCTACGTTGGAATTGATGTCGCGAAAGATAAACATGACTGTTTTATTACGGACTCAGATGGCGAAATCCTTTTTCCTGTTTTTACCATTCAGAATAACCGGGATGGCTTTGATGATCTTTTTGCCAAGATCCTTTCTATTTCTTCAGATTTCTCTAATATAAAAGTAGGACTGGAAGCCACCGGACACTACTCTTACAACCTGCTCGGTTATCTCCTTGACAAAGGTCTCCACACCTTCGTCATCAATCCGCTCCACACAAATCTTTACAGAAAAAGTCTCAGCCTTAGAAAGACGAAAACGGATAAGGTTGATGCCCGAACCATTGCTATGATGCTCATGTCTGACGTGAACTTGAAGTCCTACTCAGACATATCTTACCACAACGAGGAGTTAAAGTCACTCACTCGTTACCGTTTTGATAAGGTTCAGGAACGGGCTCGCCTCAAACAGTCTGTCTCCAGGCTTGTTACCATTCTTTTCCCGGAATTGGAAAAACTGGTTCCCACACTTCATATCGCTTCCGTTTATGCCCTGCTTTCGGAACTTCCTTCTACAGGAAAGATTGCCTCCTGCCATTTAACACACCTGACAAAACTGTTGGAAAACGCCTCGAAAGGCCGTTACAGCAAGGAGAAAGCGATTGAAATACGGGAGGCTGCCAGAGTCTCCATCGGTTCAAACATGCCTGCCAAATCTCTGGAATTAAAACACACACTCCACCTGATCAGCGAACTAGACTCCGAGATCTCAGAGATTGAATCCGAGATTAAACAGATCATGGATCAGATCTCTTCCCCAATCCTGACCATTCCCGGAATAGGTTACCGTATGGGCGCGATGATCCTTGCTGAGATTGGGGATTTCTCCCGCTTTGATTCACCGGATAAAATCCTGGCGTACGCCGGAGCTTCTCCATCCACCTATCAATCCGGGCAATTGGAATCCTCTTATTCCCATATGGAAAAGCGGGGATCGCGTTATCTGCGTTTTGCCCTAATCAATGCCGCTAAGTACGTCTGCCACTGGGATGAAACCTTCGGTGCATATCTTCAGAAGAAGATTTCTGAAGGGAAGCACTACAACGTTGCCATTACTCATGCCACAAAGAAACTTGTGCGGTTAATCTATGCAATGGAAAAATCCGGCAAGCCTTACATAAAAACGGCATAACTTTTTCTGTTCTATAACACTCTCTTTGAGCACCGGTATACGATGCTCTGTTTGTCATGCGATTTTCAAGGTACAACTATATCTGAAATGCGTTTCCGCAATTCATTCACAAAATCTTCATTTTAGACTTGACTTTTAATAGTTAGTCTTTCTT
>NZ_QUJZ01000012.1:0-764 GCF_003480845.1 Blautia sp. TM10-2
AGGGGATTACCCATAAATATATTGTAGTAGTGATGAGTTAGACGCGCAAAATTTTTACCAAAATGGGAACAAATGTTTGAGTTATTCCTATGCATATGGTATACTATTTTTATGAAGAAAGAAGTCATCTGCTTGTAGATTACCGACCACAGTTTTATATTTCAGACATGATCAAAATCATGAAGGGGAATCTTGCACACCAGATGTTCCTTTTACATCCAGAGCTAAAGAAAGAGTTGTGGGGAGGACATTTGTGGAATCCGTCTTATTGTGTTGTAACGGTCAGTGACCGGAGCCGTGAACAGGTACTTGCTTACATAGAAGGGCAGAAGGAAAAATCCCGTTAAAACCCGGAGGAAAAAGCGAATGAAAATCATATCCAGTTATGGTGTAGAATTACGAAAACAGAATATTCCGATCCGCCAGACACTGGAGATTTACCGTTCTGCTGTCCGCTATCTGGTCAAAGTGTATGAATCTGTATGGGAAGAACTGGCCCAAATTGAGAACAGTAAGAAACGTTTCAATGCAGCGGAACATCTGGTGCATACAACGAAACGGAATCCGGCCCGGTTTGATTTTGATTTCTGCTTTCCCAAGATGCCATCCTATTTCAGACGGGCGGCAGTCCAGCATGCGCTTGGGAGTGTATCTTCTTATCGGACGCGTCTGGAACAGTGGAAAGCAGAGGGACAGAAAACGGGAAAGCCGTATCTGAAAAGTGAACAGTATGCCATGCCTGTTTTTTACCACGATATCATGTA
>NZ_QUJZ01000012.1:774-143815 GCF_003480845.1 Blautia sp. TM10-2
GGGAAAGCCGTATCTGAAAAGTGAACAGTATGCCATGCCTGTTTTTTACCACGATATCATGTACCGTGAAAACACAGAAGAGAAAGATGCGGCCTTTTTAAAACTGTACGATGGCCATGACTGGAAATGGTTTGCTGTGCGGCTGAAACATACGGATATGGAATATTTAAGAAAACACTGGTCGGGCAAAAAAGCTTCGGCGCCAACGTTGGAGAAAAAGCACGACAAATATTTCCTGCGTTTTACGTATGCGGAAGAGGTATCTTTAAACCGGACACCTGTCAAAGAACAAACGATCTGCAGTGTGGATCTCGGCATCAATACGGATGCAGTCTGTACCATCATGCGTCCAGACGGAACTATCCTGGGAAGAAAGTTTATTAACTTTTCCAGTGACAAAGACCGGATGTACCGTGCGCTGGGACGGATCCGAAGATTTCAGCGGGAACATGGATCGCGTCAGGCGCAGGGAAGATGGGCATATGCAAAACGTCTGAATACAGAGCTTGGCAGAAAAATTGCAAAGGAAATCGTTTTTTATGCATCAGAAAAGAAGGCAGATGTGATTGTTTTCGAATATCTGGAAATGAAAGGAAAACTTTCCGGGAAGAAAAAGCAGAAACTGCAGATGTGGAGAAAACGTGATATCCAGAAACGGTGCGGACAGCAGGCACACAGAAAGGGAATCCGAATTTCCCGAATCTGTGCCTGGAACACGAGCAGGCTTGCCTTTGATGGATCAGGAGAGATTGCCCGTGATACACGGGATCATCGTCTGTGTACGTTTCAGACTGGAAAAAGATACAACTGTGATTTGTCGGCATCGTATAATATCGGAGCAAGATATTTTATCCGTGAAATTTTAAAACCCTTGCCGGAAACGGAAAGGTCTTTGCTGGAGGCAAAAGTTCCTGCAGTAAAGCGTAGAACCTCATGTGTTTATGCAGATCTGAGAGAACTGATTTCAGAAATGGAACTGCGTAAAGCAGCATAAACACAGGCAGATATGCAGTGGATTACCTGTTATGTGGAAACCCGCCGTATCCGGCATGGAAGAAGCACATATCTGTGCAAAATCTAAGTAACAGGCGTATCCGCCGATATTTGGTCTGCCGCTTAAAGCGGCCGGAAGCACGTGACTTTAGTCATGTGAGGTTCACGATTGAGTAAACAGAAATATTATCTGATTTGATATAACCAATTGCAAAGAAGGGAAAATCTTCATGAGAAGTCATTGGACAGAAATAGAAAAATATTTAGAAGACCAGAAGGTAGCGCAGGAACTGATTGGAGAACTGAGAGATTTTCACATGCGTTATGAGGTAGAGGATCAGGTAAAGGAACGAGTAGAAAAACCGGATATCCTATTTTATGGGAAAAAGATTCTGGAAATGTCAACAGCAGCGCTTCTTCAGGGAGATAATCTGTTACTTTCCGGTGCAAAAGCTACAGGAAAAATGTACTATGTGAGACATTGGCATGGATATTCGGAAGACCGGAATACGATATTTCTTTTCATGTAAATACAGACAGTGCCGATCTGATTGGAACGGACACCTTTATAAATAATGAGGTTCGCCTTCGGAAAGGCTCCATCTACCAATGCGCGGAATTTGGAGGATTTGGAATCCTGGACGAAATCAATATGGCAAAAAATGATGCGGTTTCTGTACTGCATGCCACACTGGATCATCGGCGCAGAATCAATATTCCAGGATATAACAGGATTTTACTTCATCCGGCAACACGATTTATCGGCACGATGAATTATGGTTACGCAGGTACCAGAGAGCTAAATGAAGCATTGGTTTCAAGGTTTATGGTAATCGATATGCCTGAAATGGATGAGGATAGTGTTCTTTTTGTATTAAGGCAACATTTTCCAGATGGGGAAAAAAGTGCACTGAAAGCTTTTGCAGGACTGTTTCTGGATTTGCAGATCAAAGCTTACCATGGAGAAATCTCAACAAAATCTCTTGACCTGAGAGGATTGGTTTCTGCTGTAAAAGCAACAAGAAGCGGACTTTCTCCAATTGATGCAATCCAGATGGGAATCATAAATAAAAGTTTTGATGTATTTGAAAAAGAGATCGTAGAAGATGTGGTTTCTACCAGAATCCCATCTTCCTGGACCGGAAAAGACATATGGGGGTAAACTTGTATGGAGGATGTCAGATGGCCGGCGGAACAACTGGAAGAACATCATCTGGAGATCAGCAATCGTATCAGAAATCTTTTTTGGACAGTCAGTGGTGATTATGATACGGAATTTGAACCGGATACAGAAAAATATGTTTATTCAAAACAAACGGTTCTGTATGAGGCAGTGAAGCAGGGTGCCTTTGCACGATATTTTGATCAGAAGAAACTTGGCATGTATTTGATGAAAAAATTACATTTTTCTGCTGGAGAAGATATGCTTTTGCCTCTTCAGAGATTTCGGAATTATGAAGAACCAAGGGAAACAAATGAAAGAATCTTTCAATTTCGTGCATATGCCAATAACAGAGATGGGCTTGCACTGAAAACAGTCGGTTCCTCTCTCATGGAGCGACCGGAAAAAAATAAGATTTTAATCGTATTAAGTGATGGAAAACCCTGTGATATGAGCATACAACGACCAGGAACCCGCCAGCCCAAGATCTATGACGGAGAAAAAGCTGTGAAAGATACTGCATATGAGGTACGTCGGGCCAGAAATCAGGGAATTTTCGTAATTGGTATTTTTGTAGGGAATGAAGAAGAGCTCTCCGTGGAAAAGAGAATCTATGGAAAAGACTTTGCCTATATTCGTAATATCAGCAATTTTTCCCGTATAGTAGGAACTTTTTTGCGAAGACAAATTGATATGGAATGAAAATGGAGGAATCACTATGGGTAAAATTGAATTTGCCAATTGCCAGGATGTAAGAAATCAGAAAAAGATACAGGAATTAGATTGTCCACACTGTCATGAACCGGGAGGCATTGAAGCCTTTGTGAAAGACGGGATACTTGCAGAGGATGGAGTATGTGATAACTGCGGATATATTCTTCCAGAAGGAACAGAACTGGAGGAAGTGGAGTAAAACAGTTTGAAGTAATCCCGAATCTCACCTATAAATCCGGTGAACAGATGGAGCAACTTGGCAAGTATGGTTTTCTTCGCAGAGATTATCTGAAAAACCATCGAAATTCAACCTATCAGGTGATGCTTCTGCAGGATACGATAGGAGAGCATCTTCTGGAAGTGGACAAGGCAGCCAGGGAACGGGAAGAAGTGATTCTGAAACAGTTGGAAGAAAAAGAACCACTGCCGGATAAGGAGAAAGATCAGATGGCATGGGTAAGAGCTGCCAATCAGCACAGAGCGATTGCAGAAGAGATTATCCTGAAAGAATTGATTTATGTATAAGGATTGCCAGTAACTAATCTGGCAGGTAACTGATAAAAATAGAATATTGTGAGCGAAGTAAGGCGTGAGTCATAAGATATGGCTTGCGTCTTTTCCTTTTGAACTGGAAAGAAGGATGGGAGCATGGCACAGATTTTTCGTGTAGAGAGAACTAAGAATTTTACGGTAATGAGTAATCATCATTTCAAGAATAAGAATCTGACATTGAAAGCGAAAGGTCTATTATCGCTGATGTTAAGTTTAAAGTATCAGGCGGAACAGAATAGAAAGACAGCTGAGAACGAAGTGCAAAAATTGAAAAAAAGGATAAGATTGCAATCAGAGAAAATAAACGAGATAAAATTTTTCTGTGGAATCGGATATATAGTGGCACTTGTACTTTCAGCTTGTCTTATTAAGATGTGTTTCTTGTGATTTTAAATGCGATATTTCAGAATTGAATTACGATTTTTGGTAGATTAGATTGTTTGAAACGCATTTTTATGATATGATGATAAATACCATGTGAACAGATATTTCAAGCAAATAAGATTGAGGTGAAAAAATGGCAGTTAGTTACAAGAAATTGTGGAAATTGTTAATTGATAAAGAAATGATGAAGAAAGATTTGCGTGCAATGACAGGAGTTAGTACAACAACGATGTCTCGATTATCAAAAGATGAAAATGTAAGTACAGAGATTCTGTCAAAGATATGTTCTGCTTTGAATTGTGATGTGGGAGATATCATGGAATTTGTTCCTGATAAAAAAGAGGAGCAGTAAGGAGGTACGGGAACATGGATCATTCTTATCCTTATATTGCGTCTTTGACCAGAGAGCCGTTCCTTTTCTACGAAATGCGTTCTACCGCAAAGCTAATGGCAGAAGGAAATTCCGATGATGCAATTGTTAAAGAAATTGTAGAGCAGAATCTTTTTCAGTATCCAACGGAAAAATCTATTACACGCATGGCGAAAGCCTGCATCAAACGGCTTCAGGCACTGGAAGATGATTCTCTGGTTTCTGCGATTGCTTCACAGCCGACGGATGTGGCAAAACAGATTTGTTTGTATGCGTTGATGAAGCAGAGCCGACTGGTCTGGGAATTTATGCTGACCGTCATTGGCGAGAAGTACAGATTAAGGGACACGTCTTTTGGTAAGATAGATTTGAATACATTTTTTATGCGCTTGCAGGAGCAGAATGATACCGTGGCTTCCTGGAGCGATACTACAATAACAAAGTTAAAACAGATAATTGCCAGAGTGCTTGTTGAAACAGAATATCTCGACAACCGGGGGGCAGATCATTTGAATCCAGTATGGCTGCATCCTGTTTTGGAGAATGCCATCAGAAGCAATGGTGATATGGCGATACTGCCGGCGTTTAATTGCTTTTCTTAGGAGGTAGCCAATGAGTGACATAAAAGAACGCCTGGACAAAGTTCGGGCATTGATTCAGGAACCGGAGTTCCTGGAAGGCAAAGGACTCAGCAATGAGGTGAATATCAGAATCTTCTGTTATGAACCGGAGAATGAAATGGTTGTCCGTCATTTTGTGAATCAGCTGGAAACTGATCAGTCCTTAGATTGCCATTTGATCGTTTGTAATTTATATAAAACATTTCTCTCTATCTGCGATGATATGGACATCACAGATGCAATTCCCGATATGGAAGAAGCTGACGGAAGTGCTTATCTTCTGGAGCAGCTTAACTCCGCAATCGGCAATGGAGAGTTCATTGATAAAATCCAGTATGAGCCACACGAACCGGGTGATGTGCTGATGCTGACAGGTGTGGGCGAGGTGTTCCCGTTTATGAGAATCCATACGTTATTGGAAGCCTTGCAACCGTATTTTTCGGATGTTCCGATTTTGGTTATGTATCCGGGTGAGTTTGATGGTCGTCATGTAAAACTGTTTAATCGTCTGACACCAAATGATTATTACCGGGCATTCAATGTCATAGATTAAGGGGGATAAAGCCATGATGATTCGAGATATGTTTGCGGATGACATTAACCGCAAAATCAATGGTGTAATTAAAGTAGATCAGGCTGCTGATGATGTAATCGAGCAGGAGTTAAATGAATATGTCATTACCAGAGAATTGAAGAAACATTTCATTACGTTCTTCAATTATTACGGTGATGCTTTTGACCAGCCGACAGCCGATATGGGTGTTTGGATTTCCGGTTTCTTTGGAAGTGGTAAATCTCACTTCCTGAAAATGCTTTCCTACCTTTTGGAAAATAAAGAGGTAAAAGGCATTCGCAGTGTGGAGCGTTTCCGTAAAAAGTTTGAGGACGACCCGGCAACCTTTATGCTGATTGATCGTGCCACAAAGGGACAGACCGAGACAATTCTGTTCAATATTGATATTGAGGGATTCAGCAATAAAGATAAGACTGCGGTTCTTCGTGTATTTGCCAAAATGTTCTACAACCATCTGGGATTTTACGGTGAGAATCTGAAAGTTGCCATGATGGAGCGTTATATTGACCAGCAGGGAAAAACTGAGGAGTTTCGCAGAGTTTTTGAAGAAAAGAAAGGCAAGTCCTGGATGGAAATGCGCCGTGCCTTTGCATTCAATGGAAAGTTTATTATTCCGACTTTAATGGAAGTTCTGGATATGAGTGAGGACGATGCCAAGGCATGGTTCAATGATAAAACGGCAACAGAAATATCTATTGCTCAGCTTGTGGAAGATATGAAAGCCTATGTGGATACTAAACCAGCGAACTTCCGTCTGCTGTTTATGATCGACGAAGTTGGTCAGTATGTCGGCACAGACACCGATATGCTTTTGAACCTCCAGTCTTTGACAGAAAAAATCGGAAGTGAGTGTGAAGGAAAGATTTGGGTGATCTGCACCGGACAGGAAGCCATTGATGAAATCATCAAAGTTCGTGCCGATGAGTTCTCCCGTATCCAGGCTCGTTTCAAAACAAGACTGAGCTTATCTTCTTCCTCCGTGGATGAAGTCATCCAGAAGCGTATTCTGAAAAAGAAACCGGAAGCAACAATGGATTTGGAAACCGTTTATGAGCAGAATGATTCTGTCCTGCGTAACCTGTTCAGCTTCAATGGCTCTATTCTGGATATTAAAGGCTATTCCGGTCCGAGGGAATTTACTGAGAACTTCCCGTTCGTGCCGTATCAGTTTATTATTATGCAGAAGGTATTTGCTGAAATCCGCAAGCACGGAAATTCCGGCAAGCACCTTTCCGGTGGTGAGCGTTCCATGCTGTCCGGTTTCCAGGAAGCTGCACAGAAAATTCAGGAGAAGGATGAGTATGCACTTGTTCCGTTCTTCCGTTTTTATGATACCGTACATACTTTTCTGGATGGTTCAATTCGTCGTGTAATTGAACGTTGCCAAAAAGCTGCCGACAACGGTGATGGCATCGAACAGCAGGATGTAGATGTACTGAAACTCCTGTATCTGATTCGGTATATTGATGATATTCCTTCCAATCTGGACAATATCGTTATCCTTATGGCAGATGATATTCGTGTGGATAAGATTATCATGCGTGAAGCTGTCCGTGGATGCCTTGACCGTCTGATGAGCCAGAACTATATCGGCAGAACCGGAGACACTTATAACTTCCTGACGGATGAAGAACAGGATATTCAGCGTGAAATCCGGGATACCAATGTAGATACCGCTTCTATCGTAGAGCGTATCGCTCAGATGATTTACGGTGATATTTTCACAACCAAGAAGTTCCGTTATGGAAAATATGACTTTGCTTTCGATCAGATGGTGGACGGCATTACAGTTGGAGTGGCAACAGGTGGTATGCGTCTGCGTTTCCTGACCGTTGCTACCGATGCTATTGAAAAAACAGATTACCGTCTGATGGCGGAGTCCAAAGGTAATGAAGCAATCGTGGTTCTGGCTGATACGCCTTACTATGAATCTCTGGAATCTGCTATGAAGATTCGTAAGTACGTAAAGCAGAGAAATGTAAGCCAGCTTCCAAAAACTGTGCAGAAAATTATCAGTGACCAGCAAGACGAAGCCGGAAAATATGAGCTGAGTGCCATGAGCGAATTGCAAAATGCTATTGAAGGGGCGCAGTTCTATGTAGACGGTGAGCATCTGGAAATCAGAGCTGGAAATGCTAAGAGCAAGATTGACCAGTCGCTTGAATATCTGGTTGCCCATGTATATAGCAAGCTCGACCTGATTACAGATAATGCAGGCAGTGATGTAGATATTATTGCGATTCTGACAGGTGCGGTAACGGCACTTCCGGGCATGGAACCGAACCGTGATGCTGCTTCTGCTATGGAAGAATATCTGGAAATGCAGGATGTGAAAAAGTTGCCGACTTCTATGGCAGATGTGCAAAGCAAATACAGTGCGATTCCGTATGGATGGAAAGAAATCGATATTGCTGCGGTTGCGGCACAACTGATTTATTCCCAGAAAGTAACCATCAAGTATGCAGGCAATACCATTCAGCCGGATGACCCGAAGTTGCCGGATATGCTCCGCAAAAAGAGTGAGATCGGCAAGACTTCCATCAGCAAGCGTAAAAACATTTCTGCTACGATGATGCGTGATGTAAAAGCGATGCTCCGAGAGTATTTCGACATTATGGATGTGCCGGATGATGAAGATGGTCTGATTCGCTTTGTGACGGAGAAGTTTACCGAGCAGCGTGATTACTATGCTTCTTTGGATGCTTGTTATGACGGACATAAATACCCGGATCGTGCATTAGTGCAGGAAGCTATTCATCTGATGGATGATGTTCTTTCTCAGAAGAAAGACAATATTGCCCTGATTGAGCGTGTGCTGAAAAAAGAGGATGCTCTTTTCAACAATAAAGAAGCCATGAGCAACGGCATTGAAAACTTCTTCAAAACCCAGGTAACAGTATTCGACCAGGCAGTGCAGTTTGAAAAATCTCTGCATGATGACCTTGACCGGATTGCAGAAAATGAGGAAGCACATAAGGCACTGAATACTATTCGATTGATTACGATGGTTCAGACCGGAAGCAAGTTCAACTATAACCGGATTCGTGAACTGAATCCGTTGATGGATACGGTTCGCACCGCCCATGACAAGATGCTGGAAGAAAAACGTGCTGAGGTTCTGGAAACGGTTCGTCAGTGTATGGAAGCGACCCATACTGCTGCAAACGGCGATTCCAAGGCATCCCATCTGATTGAAAAATCGGATCGGTATTTCAGTCAGTGCAAGGAGAAAATCGCAGAATTAAAGAGCCTTGCCCTTCTGGATGCTATGTTCTTGCCGATGTGCCAGTACAAGGATGATACTATCAGCAATATCGAGTCAGTTCTGGCTCCGCCTGCACCGAAGCCGCAGGTACAGCCGACACAGCCAGGAAAAGAAACTGCTCCGGCAAAGAAAAAGGTTGTCCGTGCTTATAACCGACAGGTTGTATTCCAGGCAAAGACCTTACAAACGGATGAAGACATTGATGATTATGTAGAGAAGATTCGTTCTCAGCTGAAGCAACTCTTGAAAAATTGCGATGAGATCAAGCTGAACTAACGAGGAGAGACGAGTATGGATAAGAATGCGATTAAAAAATTTGCTGTCTGGGCAAGAACAGAGCTGATCGCCCGTGTTTCCCTAAAAGGCGTGGAATACGGTATCACAGAGGATAATATCGAGGCCGCCAATGCGGACAGCGTTGGCGGCAAAGTCCTCACTGCTGATGAAAAGAAACAACGTCAGGCTTTGATTGCCGAGATTAACGATAAAGGCTATAAGCAGGTCATGGAGGAGGTTGCCTACACTTGGTTCAACCGCTTCTCTGCTCTACGATTTATGGAAGTCAACGGTTACATTCCTTCCCATGTGCGTGTATTCACGGACGAGGAAAACAACTTTAAGCCGCAGATTATAACCGAAGCCATTCATCTGGATTTGGATGGATTGGATATGGAAAAGGTCTATGAACTGAAAGATGCCGAAAAGACCGAAGAACTGTATAAATATCTGCTGATCGTGCAGTGTAACGCCTTGAATAAGATTCTGCCGGGAATGTTCCAGAAGATTGCGGACTACACCGAGCTTCTTCTGCCGGACAATCTGCTCCGTGAAGGCAGTGTCATTCAGCAGATGATCGAGTTGATACCGGAGGATGACTGGAAGGATGCTGTCCAGATCATCGGCTGGCTGTATCAGTATTATAACAGTGAGAAAAAGGATGACGTTTTCGCAGCACTGAAAAAGAATGTGAAAATCACAAAAGAAAACATCCCCGCAGCAACTCAGCTTTTCACACCAGACTGGATTGTTCGCTACATGGTAGAGAACAGTCTTGGTCGTTTATGGCTGGAGGGACATCCGGATGTGAAAGAGCAGCTTCTTCCTACCGAGGAAGAACAGTCTGCCTATGCTGCCGGAAACCGTGATCCGGAAGATACCAAATGGCACTACTATCTGGAAGAAGCTGAGCAGGAGCCGGAAGTGCAGGCACAGCTTGCCGAGATTCGCAAGGAATACGCCGCGCTGACACCGGATCAGCTGAAAGTTATTGATCCATGTTCCGGTTCCGGTCATATTCTTGCGTATATGTTTGATGTGCTGATGAAGATATATGAATCTTACGGTTATACCACCCGTGAAGCAGTGGCAAGCATTGTAGAGAACAATATTTATGGTCTGGATATTGATGACCGTGCAACACAGCTGGCTTACTTTGCGGTAATGATGAAAGCCCGTCAGTATGACCGACGCTTCTTCAGCCGTGGCATTCAGCCCCATGTGTATGCTATTGTAGAGAGCAATCATGTAGATGAATTTGCCGTGGACTATTTCTGCAATGGGGATGCAAAGCTCACGACAGCTATGGATACCATCATTAAAGAATTGCATGATGCAAAAGAATACGGCTCGATTCTGACCGTAACACCGCAGGATTGGTCTACACTGTATGACCGTTTTGCAGAGATTACGGAAGATATAAATATGTCCCGTGAGACGGCACTGAGAGAATTGTTGCCGTTGGTGCAGGTGGCAGAAGCACTGGCGCAGAAGTATGATGTGGTAGTGACAAATCCGCCGTATATGGGTAGCTCTGGTATGAGTATAAAGCTCTCTGATTATGTTAAAAGTGATTACCCAGATAGTAAAAGTGATTTGTTTGCTGTGTTTATTGAACGTTGCGGACAAATGACAAAGAAAAATGGCTGTCAGGCAATGATTACACAACACGCTTGGATGTTCCTTGCAAGTTATGAGAATATTAGAAAGAAAATTTCTAAAAAAGCTATTATAAATATGGCGCATTTGGGAGCTCGTGCCTTTGAAGAAATTGGTGGAGAAATTGTACAAACAACCAGCTTTGTAATAGGAAACACATTTTTGAACAATTATCTTGGTACATATTGCAGACTTGTTGATCCGACGACACAAACTGGAAAAGAGGAACTCTTCATTAAAGGAAAAGAACGGTATATATCTAATCAACTACGATTTCAAAAGATACCAGGTGAACCGATAGCTTATTGGATTAGTGAACAGTTTGCTAATTGTTATGATAATGAGTTATTGGAGAAAGTTGCATTTTCTGATGGACAAATTTTAACTGGTAATAATGACAAGTATTTGAAATTGTTGTGGGAAGTGAATGCTCATGATATTGAAGCAAGGAAGTGGGCGTTACACGCTAAAGGAGGTGAATTTAGGCGATGGTATGGCAATATTGATACCGTAGTAAAGTTTGATCCAATCACGATTCAGCATTATAAAAGAGATAAAATTGCACGATTCCCCAAAGATGAAATCCTTTTTAGGAGAGGAATCACATGGACCCTTGTTTCGATGAATCCTTTGTTTGGCGTAAGAGAACTTGGTAAAAATTTGACATTTAATAAAGCGGCAGCAACAATATTGTTTAATGATGAAACTATTATAGATTATGTGTTAGGATTTTTAAATTCCAAGGTGTCACAAGCACTTTTAAGAATTATAAACCCGACAATGAATAATAATATCAAAGATATACTCAATATGCCATTTATCAAAGATATGAATTTTTATCCGCAGGTTAAATCCTTAGTCCAATATAATATTAGTATTTCAAAGCAGGATTGGGATGCTTTTGAAACCTCATGGGATTTTCAAAAGCATCCACTGCTTCGCAAAGTTTCTACCATTGCGGAAGCCTTTGACCAGTGGCAGACTGAATGCAATGACCGTTTTAACCAGCTGAAAGCCAATGAGGAAAAATTGAACCGTATTTTCATCGACATTTACGGTTTACAGGATGAGCTGACACCAGAGGTTGAGGACAAGGACGTTACTGTCCGCAAAGCTGATCTTGGCAGAGATATTCGCTCGTTCATTTCCTATGCGGTTGGCTGTATGTTCGGTCGCCACTCTCTGGATGCGGATGGTCTTGTCTATGCAGGTGGAGAATGGGATAACAGCAAATATAGTTCTTTTGCTGCGGATAAGGATAACATTATCCCGATTTGCGACGATGAATATTTTGAGGATGATATTGTCGGTCTATTCGTGGAGTTCGTAAAAACTGTTTACGGTGTAGATACCTTAGACGAAAACCTGAAATTCATTGCCGATGCACTGGGGGGAAAAGGTCAGCCGAAAGATGTGATTCGGAATTATTTTCTGAATGATTTTTATAAAGATCATTGTAAGATTTATCAGAAACGCCCGATTTACTGGCTATTTGACAGCGGCAAGAAGAATGGATTTAAGGCTCTGATTTATATGCACCGCTATCAGCCGGACACCATTGCCCGTATCCGTACCGATTATGTGCATGAACAGCAGGCTCGTTATCGTACTGCTATTGCGGATTTGGAACAGCGTATGGTCAATGCTTCCACTGGCGAGCGTGTGAAGCTGAACAAAAAGTTGAATACCTTGCAGGCGCAGGATACTGAAATCAGAATTTACGAGGAAAAGATTCATCACCTTGCCGACCAGATGATTTCCATTGATCTGGATGATGGTGTGAAGAAGAATTATGCAATATTTGATACAGTATTAAAAAAATTATAAATAGGAGACGAAGAATCATGAAAATTATGGTTACACTTACACAGCGTACAGGAGTTGCATATGCAACGGCAGAATATGATGGAAAGATAATTACTGTTCTGGCAGGTGGCAAAATAAGTCCGGATTTTGCAAATCATATCAGAGGTGGGAAAACCGCTAAAGCATATCGAGACAATCCAGAGTATGTGGATAAGAATGGTAATATTCTTAAAAACTGTGAGTTTACCAGCTCTTCAACAGCGGCTCAGTTTGTGACGGGGCGAAGTACAAATGGGTATAAGGCTTGGAAAGTTGAAAAGAAACTTAGTCTTGGTCAATATTTGAAGGATAAGGGCTTGCGTTAATGGGGGTGGTATTTTGATTGATGTTACTGTGAAAATTACAGCGATTATAATGTATTGCGATGAAAGTATACTTAATCTTGAATTGGGAAATGGTTATACTATCGAGAAGTGCTATTATGATGATTTCCCATTCAAATCAGAAATTGAAAATGGAAAAAATCAACTATGTATTGAGTATATAGGCTCACGTTTACATGATGAAAATGGTTCATACTTTATCTGCCTAAAAAAAGAAGATGTATTTTTGATAGATGGTCCTCAGATTGTTCCGGGTGCTGTAATCACGAATAAGACTTGCCAATGTGAAGATGAAATTGGAGCTTACCAAGAGCAAGAGGTACAATATTTGCATAAAATATTTTCGTTGTTGCGTTTATATAAAAACGGGAACATTGGATTATATCAAACATTTTTCAATTACAGATTTAAGGTGTTGGGTTTTATAAATAATACTCAGAACCATACGAGCAAGAATAGTACCAGAAATGCTTATGATGAACGAAAATATATACTTGCAACAGAAGATGTTGAACGCTGTAATCAGTTTTTAAGAGATTATAAATTACAAATTTATTCCATGATGAAACCTATTATTGATGAGTTTGTGTGGGGATTGGAGCAGACAGATGCTCCAACTGGATTTGAACAGTATACGACAGCATTAGAAATGGCACTTTTGCCGGTAAATCAACCAGGTAAAAAACAAATGTTATCCAATCGCATTGCAGTTTTGCTTGGAAAGAATGATGCAGAAGTTGTAGGAATACATGATAAGATGCTGGACTTTTATCGTTATCGCTCAGAATCCTTACATGAAGGTGATGGAAGCAATATCTCAAAGCAAGAACTCATTGAAATGGAAAATTATGTTCGTCAGACTATTACTGCAATTATGCAGAAATCTAAATGTCAGCTCGCTATCGACAATACGAAAACGTGGATTGATATTAAGAACGACTTGATGAATGAGCTGATTTCCAAAGTGGTAAATAAGAAAACTGCGGGTATTTTATAATATGAATGGTGGCAATAGCTGCCAAAGAGAGCGAGGTGTTACAATGACTATAGAAGAAATTCTTGCAGGAGAATCGAAGGATGTGGAGTTCAAAGAGAACCTGCCGGAGAAAAGCCTCAAATATATGAAATCTGTGGTTGCCTTTGCCAATGGAACCGGCGGAAAAATCATTTTCGGAATTGCCGATAAAACCAGAGAGGTTGTTGGCTTTGACAAGGAAGATGTGTTCAAGAAAATGGATGCCATTGCCAATGCCGTATCAGACAGCTGTGAACCGGCAATTATCCCAGATATCACTTTACAGACGGTTGATGGTAAGACTGTCATTGTGGTAGAGGTTTTTGAGGGCAGACAGCGCCCGTATTATATCAAAGCCCTTGGTAGAGATGGCGGTGTATATGTCCGTGTTGCCGGAACTACCCGCCTTGCCGATGAGTATATGGTAAAGGAGTTGTTGTTTGAGGGCAGTAACCGCTACTATGATCAGGCTTTATGTACTGGGTTAAATGTTACAGATGAAGATATTGATACCCTTTGCAAAGCTATGAAAGAGCAGGCTGTCAGAAATGCTCGGACAGAGGAACAGAAAGCATCGATTAAAGATGTAGGCAGACAGCAGTTGCGTTCCTGGGGAATTTTAATCGAGCGTGATGGAAAAGATTTTCCATCCAATGCGTTTGCAATTTTGACAGGCAACGGAGGCCTTCATGTTGCAACGCAATGTGGTGTGTTCAAAGGTACAACGAAAGCGGTATTTGTTGATCGTAGAGAATATACCGGACCGCTTTGGGAACAGATAGACGAAGCATTTCAGTTTGTCTTAAGAAATATTCATCTGGGTGCTACTATTGTGGGAATTTATCGCCAGGATGTTTATGAGATTCCACCGGATGCCATTCGTGAGTTGATTATCAATGCTATGGTACATCGTAGTTATCTGGATCATGGTACGATACAGGTAGCGGTATATGACAACCGATTGGAAATCACTTCTCCTGGGAAGCTGCCAATGGGACAAACGATGGAGCGTATGAAAGAAGGTTATTCCAAAATCAGAAATGAAGCCCTTGCCCATGCGTTTGCTTACATGAATCTGATCGAGCATTGGGGAAGCGGTATTCCGAGAATTATTGATAAAGTGAAAGCTGCCGGACTTCGGGAGCCGGAGTTTATTGGTGGCGAAGTGGATTTGCGTATCAATATTTATCGAGGTCAGGTTGACGGCACTGTTGACCTCAATGACCTCAATAACGCCATTAAAGTGCCGGATACTATTGATAAAATGCCAGATAGTGGCAATGAAGTGCCGGATAAAACAGAAACAGTGCCAGATACGACAAAGAAAATGCCGGATAGTGAACAGGAACAACAAATCTATAAATATGTATTGGAAAATGGCTCTATTACTACTGCTGAAACAGTAGAGATTTTAGATGTAAAACATCGTAGAGCCAGAGCTGTCTTGCTGAATATGGTTAAGGATGGTTATTTGAGAAAAGAGGGTGCGGCACGAAGCACTATTTATGTAAAAAATACGGAAGGGAGATAATGCAGCATGGATACAGACAAAATAATACAAGATTTAAATCGCAGGTTTGCTGCACCTCTTCCTGAGTTTTATCAGCGTCGTATCATTTTCTGGTACGATGAAGATAAGGAATTTGAGGATAAATTGGATGAAGTGGTTTTGGAAAATGCAAAGGTGATTGCGCTGACAGGAAATAATGCGTTTTCTGTAAAAAAACTGCTTTCAGTAGATGATTTGACCACAAATTATCTGGTTTACAGTCCGTGTGTCTATAACCGCCCAGATGATAACTGGCTTCTGGATGTGGAGCTTTACAGCGAAGAGTTTCGGGCGGATCTGATTTCTATTTGGATGGATGAGATGGGACTTATATCAAATCCGGCAATGAGGAAACAGGTTAAAAATTATCGTGCTTATTTCAATGCGAAAGATCGTCGTTTGAAAGTCAGCACACAGAATAAAGTTCCGGAAACACCGGCACAGTTACACATGGCTGTCATGGCGGCAATCTGTGGATTGAAAGATGCACAGCCTAATATGATTCTCCGTAGTGTGTTCCAGGCGGGACTGGATTTGAATAATAATACGGTTTATCAGGATTTTGTAAAATATCATGCAGACGCAGCATTTTGGGCGATGGTTCGTCAGGGATGCGGATTTGTGGAGGAGGAACCAGACCTTGAGCGGTTAGCAATTCATCTACTTTTAACCGCGGCGACCCGTACCATGCGGCAGGAATATCTTGCCGGACTAGACAGTTTTATTTCCATACCACATCAGGCATATTGCTATGATTTTATTTCTGAATGGCTTCATAGTGACAACATTCCGCAATTATATGATGTGGCACGTTATGTTGAGGATGAAGCTTGTCTGTATCAGCGTTTTGAAAAGCTGACAGTAGAAGATTTGGTAGGAACAGAGTGCTTTCCGTGTATTAATGAAGTGATTCTGACAAAGATAATGACAGAGATCAGTGACCATATTATTGATGTGGATACCATTACGAATACCGTTGAAAAACGGAGAACTTGTGTATGGTATGAGCCATTTGAGAATTTTTATGACGGTATCTTACAAGTGGCGAATATGCAAAGTTTCTTTAAGGAACATTCTGCCGGATTCCATACCGCAGAAGCGAAAAGTATCTGGAAAGAATATACTGAGAGCTACTATCAGATGGACACTTATTACCGTTTGTTCCATCTTAGTTTTCAAAAGAGTTTGGAGACTTCCAATATTCTGCTGGATGATTTGTTCAAGCATGTTGTCGATAAGGTGGAAGGACTTTATACACACTGGTTCTTAGGTGAGTTGGGCAACAACTGGTCGGATGTATGTGCGGATGAACTGGCAACTTACGGTAAAGTTCTGGAAGTACCGCAACAGGAGGATTTTTACCGTTCCCGTATCCAAACCTCAGATACGAAAGTATTTGTAATTATCTCAGATGCCATGCGTTATGAAGTGGCGGCTACGATGGCAGATCAGCTTCAGCGAGAAACGCAAAGTAAGGTTTCTATCAGCAGTATGCAGAGCATCTTTCCTTCTACTACAAAGTTTGGTATGGCAGCTTTGTTGCCGCACAAAGAACTGACAGTAGAGGTTCGGAACGATATTTTGACGGTTTTGGCAGATGGACAGTCTACGGCAAGTACTTATAGGGATAAGGTTCTGAAAACAGAAGATTCGGCAAGCGTGGCTTTAAAGTATAATGACATCATTGCTATGAAACGAGCGGAAAGAAGTGCTTTGGTGAAAGGGATGGATGTGGTCTATATTTACCACGATACCATAGATGAAGCCAGCCACACTTCGGATACTGCTGTTTTTGCTGCCTGTGACAAGGCGATTTCAGAATTGAAGAATCTTGTGCGTATTATCGTAAATGAATTTGGTGGAACGAATATTTTAATTACGGCAGATCATGGATTTCTTTATACATACAGTCCTTTGAAGGAAGAGGACAAAGTAGATAAAAGAGGATTTTTTGATGTGGATGTAACAAACTCTGACATTACAAAAAAAGAAAGTATCAAGCGATGTGTAGAATATGGCAGAAGATATGCAATTATGCAGAAAGGTGTGCAACCAGATTACTTGATGCCTGTAAAATTCCTGGGCGGAAATACGGAATTTGATGGATTTGCACCGAGAGAAAGTATTCGTATCAAAATGAATGGCGGCGGTATGAATTTTGTGCATGGTGGTATCAGTTTGCAGGAAATGGTTGTTCCAGTGATTGAGTATCATTATCTCCGCAACGATTCTATGGAATATAAGCGAAATAAGCAGAAATATGATACTAAGCCGGTAACGGTTAATTTACTGTCCGCAAACCGTAAGATCAGCAATATGATTTTTTCGTTGAACTTCTATCAAAAAGATGCGGTCAGTACAAATCGTGAAGCAGCAACCTATCAAGTTTATTTTACAGATGAGGACGGCAAACAGATTAGTGATATTCAGAAGATTATTGCAGATAAGACCAGCGATAACGGTGCAGAAAGAACTTTCCGTTGTCAGTTTAATCTAAAATCTTTAAAATACAGCAATACCGCTACTTATTATCTGGTAATTGCAGATGAACAGGGATTACAGCTGCCACAGCGGGAGCCATTCCAGATTGACATCGCCTTTGCGGTGGACGAGTTTGATTTTTTTAGTTAATGCCGCAGGAGGAGAGAAAGATGGAGCAATTTGCAGAGGGTGAAAGTACCCGTGAAGAAATAAAGAACAAGCTCCGTCAGAACTTTGACGGTAAGATTGTTCGGAAAGACCTGACAAAGAAAATTAAAGAAGGGGCGAATGTCCCAGTGTATGTTCTTGAGTTCTTGTTGGGACAGTATTGCAGTTCAGATGATGAGACGGTTATAGAGAAAGGCGTACAGAATGTGAAGCGTATTCTTGCTGACAACTTTGTACGCCCGGATGAATCACAGAAAATTCTGTCTCAGCTGCGTAAAAAAGGCAGTTACACAATCATTGATATGGTGACTGTTCGACTGGATATGAAAAAGGATTGCTTTTTTGCAGAGTTTTCTAATTTGGGCATTGGTAATGTACCGATTGCCGATGAATATCCAGAAAAATTTGATCGCCTGCTCTGCGGCGGTATCTGGTGTATTGTTCAGCTGGATTATGAGGTTGAAGGCGACAATAATTTTGGCATTGAGGATATTGATGGAAATCCACTTCGTTCCAAACAGAAAAAGCAGAAAGATATTTCACCAATCAGTATCCGTAAGCTGACACCGATCCAGATGCCGCACATTGATATTGATGAACTGAAGCAGGGACGAAAAGCTTTTACGAAAGATGAATGGTTGGATATCCTTCTTCGTTCTATCGGAATGGAACCGGATGAATTTACATACCGTGAGAAATGGTTGCTCTTGACCCGTATGATTCCATTAGTTGAGAATAACTTTAATCTTTGTGAGCTTGGACCGAGAAGCACCGGTAAATCTCATCTTTACAAAGAGATTTCACCAAACAGTATTTTGATTTCCGGTGGACAGACGACGGTTGCAAACCTGTTTTACAATATGGGACGCAAAACGGTCGGACTGGTCGGCTTATGGGACTGTGTAGCCTTTGATGAAGTGGCAGGTATCAAGTTTAAAGATAAAGATGGCATTCAGATTATGAAGGATTACATGGCATCCGGCTCTTTTGCCCGTGGCAAAGAAGAAAAAGCTGCTACTGCGTCCATGGTATTTGTGGGAAATATCAATCAGAGTGTGGACGTGCTGTTGAAAACATCCAGTCTGTTTGCACCTTTCCCGCAGGAAATGGGAACAGATACAGCATTTCTTGATCGTATGCACTGTTATCTTCCAGGATGGGAGATACCGAAGTTCAGACCGGAGCATTTTACTAATGATTATGGTTTTATCAGTGACTATTTGGCAGAGTTCATCCGAGAGCTTCGCAAGGAGCAGTATGGAGATGCACTTGATCACTACTTCCGTCTGGGGAGAAATCTGAATCAGCGTGATACAATTGCGGTTCGTCGTATGATAGACGGTTATCTGAAGTTGATGTACCCAAATGGTGAGTTTACCAAAGAAGAACTGGAAGAAATTATTCAGATTGCATTGGAAATGCGTCGCCGTGTCAAGGAGCAATTGAAGAAGCTGGGTGGTATGGAGTTTTATGATGTGAACTTCTCTTATATAGATCTAGAAGATATGTCAGAACATTATGTTTCCGTACCAGAACAGGGTGGTGGTAAGCTGATACCGGATGGAATGTGTAATCCGGGACAGGTTTATACCGTATCCAGAGGAAAAAGTGGCATGATTGGTGTATTCCGTTTGGAAAGTCAGATGCTTCCAGGCAATGGCAAAATTGAACGGACTGGCTTAGGCAGTGATTCTAAATGCAAGGAAGCGGTGAACACGGCATTTAATTATCTGAAAGCCAACGGCAATCGGATCAGTGGCTCTATCAGCACCTCGACCAAGGATTACATCATCAATTATCAGGATTTGCAGGGTATCGGTATGACAGACAAATTGGCACTTCCAACATTGATAGCACTTTGTTCGATTGCTCTTGGAAAGCCTGTTGTCAGCAACTTGGCAGTGTTGGGAGATATAACAATTAGTGGCACAATGATAAAGGTGGATGAACTTGCCAATACACTTCAGGTGTGTCTGGATAGCGGCGCAAAGAAGGTGCTGATTCCAAGTACATCGTTTGTTGATTTTGCAAGTGTTCCAGCTGATCTGATGAGTGCATTTCAGCTGATTCCGTATCAGAGTGCGGAAGATGCAGTGTTTAAGGCGTTAGGGGTAGAGTAAAATCGAAGATAGGAGGCTACGAATGGCTATTGAGAAGGTAATCATTCAAAATTTTAAGAAGTTTAAAAATCCGTTTGAAGTAAAATTTAATGAAAATATCAATCTTCTGGTTGGTGATAATGAATCTGGAAAATCTACTATTCTTGAAGCCATTCATGTGGCTTTAACGGGTATGTATGCTGGTCGAAATATTAGAAATCAGCTATCAACATATTTATTTAATAGAGAAGCAGTTGAGGAATACCTGGCATCAGTGGAAAATGGACAGCCGATTGCACCTCCAGAAATAATGATTGAGTTATATTTCAAAAGTGGAACATTGCCTGAATATGAAGGAAATGGTAATTCCGAAAAAAGTGATGGTATAGAGGGAATCAGATTCACAATTAGTTTTTCTGATAAATTTAATTCAGAATATGAAAGTTTGCTGAAAACAGAAAAAATTATAAGTTTGCCTATTGAATTTTATGAAGCTAAATGGTTTTCTTTTAGCCGAGATGAAAAAATGCCCAGATTCATACCAATAAAGTCTGTAATGATTGATTCGTCAAATTACAGATACCAAAATGGGTCTGATGTATATATTTCCAGAGTAGTAAAGGATTTCCTTGAACCAGAGGACATAACAGCAATAACACAAGCCCATAGAAATATGATAGATGAGTTTGCACAAAATGAAGCAATTCAGTCAATCAATGAGAAAATTAGTGCAGCGTCTACTGTTATGAATGGAAAATTATCATTGAGTGCCGATCAGGGAGTTCAAAATTCTTGGGAGTCAAGTTTGGTTACGCAGGTGGATGGAATCCCGTTTGCTCATGCTGGAAAAGGTGCACAATGTATCATAAAAACACAATTAGCTTTAAGTCATAAACAGGCAGAAAAAGCAAGTATTATTTTGATTGAAGAACCTGAAAGTCATTTGTCTTTTTCCCGATTAAGCGAACTAATGGGAGTTATTGAAAAGGCTGCATCTGGTAGACAAATTATAGCATCAACGCATAGTAGCTTTGTCGCTAATAAACTCGGACTGGAAAATTTAATTTTGCTTTCAGGCGATAATTGTTGCTCGATGCAATCGCTCAAAAAGGAAACTTTTGAATTTTTCAAAAAAGTGGCAGGTTATGATACACTGCGATTGATTCTTTGTAAAAAATCAATCTTAGTAGAGGGCGATTCAGATGAGCTGGTTGTTCAGCGGGCATATATGGATACTCATGAGGGGCGGCTTCCTATCCAAGATGGAATAGATGTAATGACCGTAGGTGGGGTGACATTTAAGCGGTATCTTGAAATTGCACAGACACTAAACAAAGAAACAGCTGTTGTTACGGATAATGATGGAAATATTGAAGCTGTTAAGAAAAAGTACAAAGAATATGAAGAAATACAATGTATTCATATATGTGTTGATGAGGTAGTGGATACAGGTGATTTGAAACTGTCAGATAAGGATTTTAATTATAATACCTTAGAGCCGAAAATATTAAAAGAAAATGGACGAGAAGCAATGAACAATATTTTTGGAACTAACTACGATACGGATGATGAGATGCACAAATATATGCACGCTCATAAGACGGATTGTGCCATAGCAATTTTTGAATCGGCTACGAAAATTAAATATCCTGAGTATATAATGAGGGCGATAAAAAATGAGTAGTCTAATTATTGCGGCGGCAGGGGCAGGAAAAACAACATTTCTTGTAAAAAAGGCATTGGAGATTTCTGAAAATGTTTTGATAACAACTTATACCGATGCTAATGAACAAAGCATTAGAGACAAATTTTACGAAATAAATGGTTGTATTCCATCTAATGTAACTATTATGCCGTGGTTTTTGCTGCTAATCAAGCATGGTATACGACCTTACCAAAGCTATCTTATAAATAATAGGGTATCCGGTGTGTTATTAGTGAATAAGGCAGATAAAAATTTGTTGAGACTAAAGGATACAAATGAGAAAAAATATGTCACGGCTTCCGGTAATGTATATTCAAATATGATTTCAAAATTGCCCTGTGTTTTGGACGAATTATCGAATGGATGTGTATTTCGCAGAATACGAAAAATTTTTTCTTATGTTTTTGTAGATGAAATACAAGATTTTGTTGGATATGATTTAGAAGTTATAAAAAAGTTGCATGAGGTTGGTTGCAACATGACTTTAGTAGGAGATCCTCGTCAGACGACGTATCGAACTCATTATGAAGCAAAATATAAAAAATATGCAGGTGGGAAAATAGTGATTTTTGTGCAGGATAATATTGCCGGAATGAATATTGATACCACAACATTATCGACATCTCATAGAAATAATCAGATTATATGTGATCTTGCAAATCAGATGTATCCTGATATGAAGCCATGCGATTCTGCCATGAATGAAAAAACGGGACATGATGGAATATTTTGGGTTCACGAGAATGATATTGATAAATATGTAGATATATATAATCCTGTTCAGTTGCGGTATGATAAAAGAACCAAGGTAAATCCCATCCCAAAAACGATGAATTTTGGATTGTCCAAGGGACTTACTTTTAATAGAGTCTTGATATACCCGACGAAACCAATGCTGGATTGGTTGTCAGGAAAGTCCAAAGACATGAAGGATGAAAGTCTTTCTAAGTTTTATGTTGCAGTGACGAGAGCACGGTATAGTGTGGCTTTTGTATACAAGACAAAACGACTTCCAACTAACGATATTGGAACAAGGTGGACACCTGATGTATTGGAATAAATAATAGATTGCACGACAAGAAGTAATTTAGTTGTTATAAGTAATAATACTGTGTATTGGGCATAATCTAAGTTTCACTTATGTAGGTGTCTGAGGAAAATTTAATAGGAAAAACATGAAAAAAGCACTGAAAACCGTTTGTCGGGAGATCCATGTAGGTGGACAGCTTGTATATTATGAAGGTGAAGAAGGATATTGTTTCCATGATTCAGAAACCAAAACGGATGCAGGAATCAGAGACATTCCTATGACACAGATGGTATATGATGCGTTCCGTAAACAGAGAGAGCTGAACCTGATGCTTGGTTTGCAGAGTAATGTAGAGATTGGTGGACGCAGTGGATTCATCTTCAATACAAAGTATGGACGTCCGATTATGCCAGCGGGAGTGAACAGCTTTCTGAAAAACATTGTTAATGCCTATAATAAGAAAGAAAGCAAACTGGCAGAAGGAGAGAAGCGAGAGCCGGAGCTGATGCCTCCTATTTCATCGCATACCCTTCGTCATACGGGATGTACCAGACTGGGTGAGAATAATGTCAATCCCAAAGTTATGCAGTATGTGATGGGGTGCTGGATGTCCGGGGGACATCCGTTTAGCACCGACCGTAGCGGAGCGAAGAACATTCAGATGCACAGATCACAATGAATGTCTACAATCATATTGCAGAGAAGTCTCATGTGGAGAACGAGATGTCTAAAATGAATCTGCCAGAAACCGTACCTGCTGTGGTATAAACCAGAAGTCGTTGTCGTAAAATGTGGTAAGAAAATCAGACGAATATATTTTTCCAAGAATTTGTGGTCAAAATGTGGTCAAATCAAGAAAATCGAGTGCGAAAGTAAGTGAAAAATCCCTGTGAAGCCCGTAAAATCAAGGCTTCACAAAATCTTCACAAAATAATTAGCACTCACCTCTTGACAGTGCTAATAATAAGTGTTATATTACAGCTAGAACAAAGGAAGAGGGATACAAAGAGAGGAAAAGAAGAAAACCTCCGGTATCCGGAAGCCTTTCCGTTCCAAAGAAACAGGTAAACAAAAAGATCCGGTGAAAAGAAAAACCGGAGAAAAAGCATGGATCAGGTTCCATGAGAAGAATAAGAAGGAGCGATGACTTATGTTAATGCCTAGTATTTTTGGAGAAAATTTATTTGATGACTTTTTCAACGATTTTCCGTTCTATGATTATGACAAAGAGATGAAGAATACAGAAAAGAAACTGTATGGCCGCAAAGCCAGCCATGTGATGAAAACAGATATCCGCGAGCTGGACAATGGCTACGAGGTAGTGGTTGACCTTCCGGGATTCACAAAAGATGAAGTTCAGGCCACACTGGAAAATGGTTATCTGACCATCAGTGCCGAGAAAGGTCTCGACAAAGACGAGAAAGAAAAAGAGAGCGGCCGTTACATCCGCAAAGAGCGTTACGCAGGTGCATGCAGCAGAAGCTTCTATGTAGGTGAGGATATTACCGAAGAGGATATCAAGGCTGAATTTAAACACGGTCTGCTGAAACTCTTCGTACCGAAGAAGGAAGCAAAACCGGCTGTGGAGCAGAAAAAGACAATCTCCATTGAAGGATAAAAGAAAAAAAGCAAAAGCGTTTGCCGCCCGGGAATGTTAAAATTCCCGGGCGGCAAAATTTTTATCTTTTCCGGCACATTCCGAGGGAAAGAATCCGGAATACGCGGGCGGATATACGTGATTTTAGGATTCGGAAAATAAATTGTATACAATAATGTACTTGCTATTTGGGAACAGGTCGGATACAATAGGCGTGACAATTACAAAATGAGAGAACTCGTATCAAAAGGAGAAATCATGAAGAAAAGAAGAAGCGTACTTGCGCTGCTTTTAGTTGCAGCTCTTACTGTTGTACTTGGCGGATGCCAGGATGGCAAGGATGGGAAAGCAGATTCTTCCGATACCACAAGTTCTCAGGTATCAACGGAATCAACCCCGACAGGGGAACCTGTTATGGGAGGTTCCATCACGGTAGGAATTCCTCAGGACATTGAGGATAGTCTTGACCCACACAAATCTGTTGCGGCAGGAACGAAAGAAATCCTATTCAATATTTATGAGGGCCTTGTAAAGCCCGATGAAGAAGGAAATCTGAACGATGCGGTGGCAGAGAGCCATTCGATCTCGGAGGATGGAAAGGTTTATACCTTCAAGCTCCGGAATGGTGTCAAGTTCCACGATGGAACGACCGTCACTGCAGAGGATGTAAAATATTCAATCGAACGCTGTGCGGGTATCAACGGAGACGGAACGCCTCTGGTAGAGGCATTTTCCAATGTAGACAAGGTTGAAATTCCGGACGAGAGCACGATCGACATCTATTTAAAAGAGCCAGACACCGAGTTTCTTGCCTATCTGACGGTGGCGATTGTACCTGAGCATGTGGAAGATCTGGAAGCAGATCCGGTCGGAACAGGCCCGTTCCACTATGTATCACGGTCCCCGCAGGAAAACATTGTCCTTGAAAAATTCAGCGATTACTGGGATACGGAAAATCAGGCGTATCTGGACAAGGTAACATTTCGAATTGTCAAGGACAGCAATGCAGTCGTAACAAACCTGAAATCCGGAACACTGGACATGTATGCACGTCTCAGTTCCACACAGACAGCGCAGCTTGCCGAAGATTCCGATTTTACGATTTATGACGGCGGTATGAACCTAGTACAGGCGCTGTATCTGAACAATGCCGTGGAACCGCTCAACAATGTGAAGGTGCGCCAGGCGCTCTGCTATGCAGCAAACCGTCAGGAAGTGCTGGATATGATTGCGGACGGAAAAGGAACGATCATCGGAAGCAGCATGTTCCCGGCATTTGGAAAATATTATGTGCCGGAACTGTCAGAGCGATATAATCAGGATATTGAGAAGGCAAAAGAACTGTTAAAAGAAGCCGGATACCCAGATGGATTTGAGCTTACGATTACAGTGCCGAACAATTATCAGCAGCATATCGATACAGCCCAGGTTCTGGTAGAGCAGCTTAAAGCGATCGGTGTTACTGCCAAAATTCAGCAGGTCGAGTGGGACAGCTGGCTGTCGGATGTATATGCAGACCGGAAGTTCCAGTCCACGGTTGTCGGCGTTGACGCGGCATATCTGACCGGACGCGCGTTGCTGGAACGGTTTACCTCAACATCATCCAAGAACTTTATCAACTACAGCAACGAAGAGTATGATAAACTGTATCAGCAGGTTAAGACCAGTACGGATGAAGAGGAGCAGGTTGAGCTTTACAAAAAAATGGAAACACTGCTCTGTGACGATGCGGCAAACCTGTATATCGAGGATATGGCATGTGAGGTTGCACTTCGGAGCGACTTTGCGGGCTATCGGTTCTATCCGCTGTATGTGCAGGATATGACTAAAATTTACAAAGTAAAATAAAAATCAAATTATAGGGGACTCAAAAGGCAGAGGGAAAAGAAAAACTCTCATTCAATTGTCAAATGCTGCCGGAAGAGTCCCCTGTAATTATTAGTAGAAATCCCGAAAATATGTTAGGCTTGACTTTTTTTCCGACACTGCCTACTATAGAAAAAGACAGAGAAAACGTAAGGGCTCCGCGGCAATGCAGGAGGCCTTTTTTTAAAAGAAGGGGGAACCATGACAGATTTTCTGGTAAGACGTTTTGTAAAAGATTATGAGAAAACCGACAACGCGGATGTGCGCACGAGCTACGGCATTTTGTCAAGCATCGTGGGAATCTGCTGCAACATTCTGCTGTTTACGGCAAAGCTGCTGATCGGTGCCGGAATGAACTCTCTGGCGATTATGGCGGATGCATTCAACAACCTCTCGGACGCGGCATCGTCTGTGATCAGCTTCGTCGGTGTCAAGATGGCAAACAAACCGGCCGACAAAGAGCATCCGTTCGGGCATGGGCGGATCGAGTATATTGCAGCGCTGATCGTTTCGTTTCTGGTTATTGAAGTCGGCTTTACGTTTTTAAAGAGCTCCCTGGAGAAAATTCGCAATCCGGAAGAGATTACATTTCAGATGGTTCCGTTTTTGATTCTGGTGCTCTCGGTTGGTGTAAAGCTGTGGATGGCGCTTTTCAACCGAAAACTGGGAAACCGCATTCAGTCGAAGGTGATGCTGGCAACGTCGGCGGATTCCATGGGCGACGTGATCACGACGAGCGCAACGATCGCTTCTACATTGATCTGCCATTTCCTTTCGGTTAATATCGACGCAATCGCAGGACTTGTTGTGGCGGTACTCGTTATGTGGTCCGGTATTTCCATTGCAAAAGATACATTGGAACCGCTGATCGGGCAGGGCGCGGATCCGGATCTGTATGCACGGATCATGAAAGAGGTTGCTTCCTATGAAGGAATTGTAGGAACCCATGATCTGATTGTCCACAACTACGGGCCTGGCAGAAGTATGGCATCGATCCATGCGGAGGTGCCGCGAGATGTCGATATCGAGGTATCGCATGATATTATCGACCGCATTGAACATGAGGTCGGTGAAAAATTGGGAATTCTACTGGTCATCCACATGGATCCGGTGGAGATCCACGATGCGACGGTTCTTGCGACAAAGGAGAAGGTAAGAAACGTAATTTCCATTCTCGATCCGGAGCTTTCCTTCCACGATTTCCGTATGATCAACGGGGCGGAGAAAAAGAAGCTGATTTTTGATCTTGAAATCCCGTATTCTTATAAGAAGAAAGACTGTGATCGCGTGATCGGGCAGATCGGGGCGCTGATGAAGGAAATGGATGAGAAGTATGAATGTGTCGTCAACATCGACAAAAAATACGTGGCGGGAGAGTGACAACGGCCGGGTTGAGCCGTCAAATCCCTTCCAAAATGTTCCAAAAGTCAGTTTTTTGAAAAAAATAAAAAAATTTCAAAAAAGGTGTTGACTTTTCTCTTGCGATAGTGTATTATACATCTTGTCGCAAGGCAATGGGCTATCGCCAAACGGTAAGGCAACGGACTCTGACTCCGTCAGTTCCTGGTTCGAATCCAGGTAGCCCAGCTCATTGAAAGGTCTCAGGTCTCGTACCTGAGGCCTTTTTCGATTTGTGCAGGCAATGAGCCAAAGTCTGTGTTTGCTCGAAACTTTGGCGAATATCCGATTGACAAAACATTTTCGGTCAAAGATTAAAAATACAGCAGGAGGAACCAAACGATGAAGTATTCCTTTACAAGCAGAATCCGCTACAGTGAAATCGGTGAGGACGGTTGTCTTACCCTGCCGGGACTGATCAATTACTTCCAGGACTGCAGCACCTTTCAGTCAGAGGCGATCGGTGAAGGCGTTGCAGAACTTAAAAAACGAGGCTGTGCCTGGGTACTGTCCGCGTGGCAGATTCATATTCGCCGCTATCCGTCTCTTGGCGAAGCAGTGAAAATCACCACATGGGCCAACGGCTTCCGGGGATTTCTGGGAATGCGTAACTTCACCCTGGAGACAGAAGAAGGTGAAATGCTTGCGTGTGCCAATTCCATCTGGTCATACGTCAGCATGAAAACAGGCCATCCGGTCCGCGCGCCGAAAGAGACGATGGACGCATACGGAGTGGAGGATCCGCTTGACGAAGAGTTTGGGGAGCGCAAGGTGAAAATGCCGGAGGCAGATTTTATCGGCGAACCGTTTCCGGTGCGTCCGCATAACCTCGATACGAATCATCATGTCAACAATGCGCAGTTTATCTCCCTGGCCATTGAGTGTCTGCCGAAGGATTTTTCCGTTCACCGGATGCGTGCCGAATACAAGCAGCAGGCGCATCTTGGTGACATCCTGTGCCCGCGGCGTGCAGAGATGGAAAATGGCTGTTTTGTCTCTTTAAACGACGAAAAAGGCCAGTCATACGTAGTTGTGGAATTTCAATGATTGTGGTACAATCGGAAAGAACAAAAACAAAAATATAATACAACTCGGAACCGTTACAACACAATGAGGAAAGGGGATTTTGCATGAGAGCGCAGAACCTTACACTGTTAACCGATTTATATGAACTTACCATGATGCAGGGCTACTACGAGAACCCGTCCGATCAGATCGTGGTATTTGATGCATTTTACAGAAAGAATCCATGCGGCGGCGCATACGCCGTATGTGCAGGACTTGAGCAGGTAATCGAGTATGTCCGCGATCTTCACTTTTCACCGGATGACATCGACTATCTCCGTTCCCTCCATATTTTCAACGATGATTTCCTGGAGTATTTAAGAGGCTTCCATTTCACCGGAGATATCTATGCGATCCCGGAAGGAACCGTCGTATTCCCAAGAGAACCGCTCTTAAAAGTTGTCGCTCCGATCATGGAGGCACAGCTTGTAGAGACCGCGATTCTGAACATGATCAACCATCAGAGCCTGATCGCGACGAAAGCATCCCGCGTTGTTTACGCGGCAAAGGGCGACGGCATCATGGAGTTTGGACTCCGCCGTGCACAGGGACCGGATGCCGGTATCTACGGCGCGCGTGCTGCCATGATCGGCGGCTGCATCGGAACCTCCAATGTCCTGACCGGACAGATGTTTGACGTTCCAGTCAAGGGAACCCACGCACACAGCTGGATCATGAGCTTCCCGGATGAGTACACCGCATTCAAAACGTATGCGAAAATGTATCCGGAAGCCTGCATTCTTCTCGTAGACACCTACGATGTTCTCGAATCCGGTGTTCCGAATGCGATCCGCGTCTTCAAAGAGATGAGAGCAGAGGGCTTACCGATGAAGGGCTACGGCATCCGCATCGACAGCGGTGACCTGGCTTACCTGTCGAAAAAAGCATATCAGATGCTCGAGGCAGAAGGTTTCGGCGATGCCATCATTTCCGCATCCAGCGACCTCGATGAGTACCTGATCGACAGCCTGAAAACCCAGGGTGCGAAGATCAATTCCTGGGGCGTCGGCACCAACCTGATCACATCCGGTGACTGGCCGGCATTCGGCGGCGTTTACAAGCTGGCAGCAGCAAAAGATAAAGATGATGCAGAATTCACACCGAAGATCAAGCTGTCCGAGAACTCCGAGAAAGTAACAAACCCGGGCAATAAGACGATTTATCGTATTTATGATAAAGAAACCGGAAAGATCCGTGCCGACCTGATCTGCCTTGCAGACGAGACCTTCGACGAGAGCAAAGATATGATCATCTTCGACCCGATCGAGACCTGGAAAAAGACGAAGATCAAAGGCGGAACCTACACCTTACGCGAGCTCCTCGTTCCGATTTTCCAGAAGGGCGCATGCGTCTACACTTCTCCATCCGTTATGGAGATCCGCGACATCTGCACCAGAGAGAAAGATACCCTCTGGGAGGAGTCCAAACGTCTGGTCAATCCGCATGAGGTTTACGTGGATCTGTCCGACAAGCTGTACCACATCAAGAGCGACCTGCTCGAGGAGATGAGCATGAAGGCTCTCGGCGAGCAGTAAGAAAGGAAGTCAAATGTTAAATATAGGAAGAAAGCAAAGGCTGGTAGTAGTAAAGAAAGTAGAATTCGGTATTTATCTTGGGGAGACCCGGGAAGCAGGCGAGAAGGAACGCGTTCTTCTGCCGATCAAACAGGTGCCGGAAGGAACAAAAGAGGGAGATGAGCTGGAAGTATTTCTGTACCGCGATTCCAGCGACCGTCTGATTGCGACAACCAGAGAGCCGAAGCTGGTGCTTGGAGAGCTGGCTGTCTTAAACGTAGCTGCTACCGGAAAGATCGGAGCATTTCTGGACTGGGGTCTGGAAAAAGATCTGTTTCTTCCGTTTAAACAGCAGACCCGCCGCCTCCATCCAGGTGACGAGGTTCTGGTTTCCCTCTACATCGACAAGAGCGACCGTCTCTGCGCAACGATGAAGGTTTACCATTTCCTGAAAACCAATTCTCCGTACGTCGTAGGCGATACCGTAAAGGGAAGAATCTACGAGATCAGCGGAAACTTCGGCGTTTTCGTTGCTGTTGATGACCGCTACTCCGGCCTGATTCCAAAGAGAGAAGCACAGGCAGACTATCATGTCGGCCAGGAACTTGAGTGCCGCGTTACAGAAGTCAAAGAGGACGGAAAACTCTCCCTGTCCGCACGCGGAAAAGCGTACGAGCAGATCGCAATCGATGCAGAGAGCGTTCTTTCTGTGATCGAGGAATTTGCAGGTGTCCTTCCGTTTGATGACAAAGCATCACCGGAAGTGATTCAGAGAGAATTTGGCCTCAGCAAAGCAGCATTTAAGCGCGCGGTCGGCCATCTGATGAAAGAAAAACAGGTTGTCATCCGCGACGGTAAAATCTGGACGGCAGAAAAAGCAAAATAAGAAAAGATCGGGCACTGGACAGGAAGCACATCCTCTCCGGTGTCCGTTTTTTTGTGTCAGACAGCAGATAAAATTTTGAAATTTTTTCTGCGCCCGGTTTGCGGTTGCGCGAAGAGAGGATTGCGCTTATAATATGATCTATATGACAAAAAATGACACAGGATCTGATGGAGAGCGATGAAGAAAAAGAAAAGTAAGAAAAAAACATCCTTTATTTCCAAAACCGCAATGACGGTTTTGACGATCATTCTGATTATTCTGTTTTTCTGCATTATGTCGATGGTCGAGAAAATACAGGGAACGGCCCGCGTTGTCAACTATGCCGGTCTGGTACGCGGAAAAACGCAGCGGATTATCAAGCTGGAGGATGCGGGAGAACCGCAGGATACGATGATTGCAGACATCAACGCTTATATCGACGGTCTGCAGAACGGAAGCAGCGAGCTGGATCTGGTGCGCCTGGATGACCGGGATTTTCAGGATAAGATGACTGAGCTGGCATCATATTTTGAAGAGCTGAAGGCAGAGATTCTGCTGGTGCGTGAAAAAGGATATGAGAATACCGCGATTATCGAAAAGAGTGAGACCTTTTTCAAAATTTGTGACGAGGCGACGGGCCTTGCGGAAGCGTATTCGCAGAGAATGGCGTCTTCGCTGAAGAAGCTGGAGCAGGTGGTAGTAGGAGATATCATCGGCCTGGTGTTTGTCATCGGCATGGAGCTGATCAAGGCCGTCCGCTATGCGGCGATGAACCGTATTCTGCAGAAGAAAGTCTATCTCGATGAGGCGACGGGCCTGCCAAATAAAAATAAATGCGAAGAGATTCTGGAGGAAAGCGACGGAGGAGAAGAAATTTCCGGCGTGTATGCGGTCTGCGTGTTTGACCTCAACAATCTGCGCACGATCAACAACAGTCTGGGTCACGACAAGGGAGACGAATATATCCGTTCCTTTGCCGTTCAGCTTCGAAAAGCAGTCCCGGAGGAGTATTTCGTCGGAAGAAACGGCGGAGATGAGTTTCTTGCCATTCTGCGCGGACTGAACCGCGAAGAAGTGGAAGCGTGCATGAATCACATCCGCACGCAGACGGCAGAATATTCCCGCCAGCACCCGGAGATGCCGATCAGCTACGCCGGAGGCTATGCACTGTCCACGGAATTTGAAGACTGTGATATCCGGGAACTGTTCCGCCATGCGGACCAGAACATGTATATCGACAAAAACCGCGCGAAGATGGAAGAATCCGCCGCAGAGCGGAAGATCAGCCTGGAAGCGCTGGACGTCGTAAAGAAAAAGGGATACCATTTTTCCAACTGTATTTACTGCAATGCAAGACAGGACCAGTACCGGATTCTGCGTGCCGTTTCGGGCTTTTTCCTTGCCGAGGACGGCAGCTATACCGGTGCGGCCGAGCATATTGTGCAGGGCATCACGGATGAGGAAAAGAGAAAGGAAATGCGTAGAATGCTGGATCTTACCCATCTGAAGGAGTGCTATCAGAAGGGAGAAGAGAGCGTAGAAATTCTGTACGAGTATCAGGAGGGCAGCGAAGGGGAAGCGCTCTGCCGGGGAAAAGTCACCATTCTATTCTACGACGCGGCCGAGGACGGCGGACTGCACCATTTTCTGATGGGCTTTGAGCGGTTCCGCTCCAATGGGGAAGCTGCTCGGAATGAAAAAGAACAGCTCGACCAATACTATGAACAGATGAAACAGTCGATCATTGAAAACAGCCACTACGCCGAGGCACTTCTCGAGACGGCCGAGGCCGTGTTCGCCGTTGATCTGACGAATGATTCGCTGGAGCAGATTTTTTACCACAGCGGGCAGAAGAAATTTGACCTCAATATAGATCTGCCGTGTTCCTACGAGAAATACTGCGGGGAATGCAGTGCGTTTGTCGCGGAGGAGACATTGGAATCATACCGCATTGTGGATTCCTCGAAGAAACTGCTGCAGCGCTTTGAAAACGGAGATAAGCAGGTAGTCGTGGAGTATCAGGAAACAGATGAGTCCGGCAGAAGAATATGGTTGCAGAAGACGGTTCTTATGTCACAGGATACCGTCTACGACCGAAAGACAAAGCGGGAGAGCGTTGTGGTACACGGCATGATCCTTTTCCGTGATACGTCAGAGTTCCACAGCCGGGAAGAGAGGGAGAAGATACAGCTTCAGGATGCCTTTAGAGCTGCAGATAGTGCAAGTCGTGCAAAAACAGAATTTATGAACCGCATGAGCCACGATGTGCGCACGCCGATCAATGGCATTATGGGCATGCTGGATATCATCCGCAAAAACCGGCAGGATGAGGCAAAAGTGGACGACTGCCTCGATAAAATCAATCTTTCCGCAAGCCATCTGCTGGCACTCGTCAACGATGTGCTCGATATGAATAAGCTGGAGTCCGGAAAAGAGACGATCGAGAGCGTTTCTTTTGACCTGACGCATCTGATGGATGATGTGTCATCCCTTGTCAATGCGCAGATTACGGAGATGGGCATTACCCACCGTACGCACCGCGGTGAGCTGACGCACACGAGACTGATCGGCAGTCCGCTGCGCCTGCGGCAGATTATGCTGAATCTCTTCAGCAATGCAATCAAGTACAACAAGCCGGGCGGAACGATCGATACGTATGCGGGCGAAGTCTCCTGCGACGGAACCCGGGTCGTCTACGAGTTCCGCATCACGGACAGCGGCATCGGAATGAGCAGCGAATTTATCGAAAAAGAGCTGTTCCATCCGTTCACACAGGAGAAGTCCGGTGCGAGAACGCAGTACAAGGGAACGGGCCTTGGCATGTCGATCGTCAAAGAACTGATCGAAAAAATGCAGGGCACGATCGAGGTAACGAGCCAGCAGGGCGTCGGAACGACGTATGTATTCCGGCTTCCGTTTTACATTGACTGCGAGGGACAGCGGATTCAGGAAGTAAAGACACGGATCGCAGGAAAAGAGCTTGTCCGCTTCCACGTTCTGCTTGTCGAGGATAATGAGATCAACATGGAAATCGCCGAGTTTTACCTGACCGATCACGGTGCGACGGTGGAAGAGGCATGGAACGGCCGCGAGGCGGTCGAAAAGTATGCGGCGAATCCGCAGGAATTTGATGTGATTTTAATGGATCTGATGATGCCTGTGATGGGCGGCCTTGAGGCAGCGCGGCAGATCCGCGCCATGGAGCTTCCGGAAGCAAAACAAGTCCCGATCATCCCGATGACGGCGCAGTCTTCCGAAGAGAGCAAAGAGGGATGCCGCGCAGCGGGCATGAACAGCCATCTGACCAAGCCGATCGAGCCGGACAGCCTGGTGCAGACGATCTTGGAGACAGCGGAACATGCCTTTGGAAAATAGAGGAGAAAACGATGAGTTTTACGCATTTACATGTACATACCGAATACAGCCTTCTGGACGGATCGAACAAGATCAAAGAGTACGTTGCCAGAGTCAAGGAGCTTGGCATGAACAGCGCCGCGATCACCGATCACGGCGTCATGTTCGGCTGTATCGATTTTTATAAAGAAGCCCGCGCGCAGGGCATCAAGCCGATCCTCGGCTGTGAGGTTTACGTGGCGCCGGGTTCCCGTTTCGACCGCGAAACCAGCCGCGGAGAGGACCGGTACTACCATCTGGTTCTGCTGGCGGAAAATAATACGGGCTATTCCAATCTGATGAAGATTGTTTCGGCGGGCTTTATCGATGGATTTTACTATAAGCCGCGTGTCGACATGGAGATTCTGGAAAAGTATCACGAGGGCATTATCGCGCTTTCCGCCTGCCTTGCAGGTGAGGTGGCGCGTGCGATGGTGCGGAACCAGTACGAGATGGGAAAAGAGGCCGCACTGCGGTATGAGAAGATTTTCGGAAAAGGCAATTTCTTCCTGGAACTGCAGGATCACGGCATCTCGGAGCAGCGGATGGTCAATCAGCAGCTGATGCGCCTCTCGGCAGAAACCGGCATCGAGCTGGTGGCGACGAATGATATTCACTACACGTACGCAGAAGATGCGGATTCCCACGATATTCTTCTGTGCCTGCAGACCGGAAAGAAGATCACGGATGAGGACCGCATGCGCTACGAGGGCGGCCAGTATTTCGTGAAATCCGAGGCGGAGATGGCATCGCTCTTCCCGTATGCACCGCAGGCAATCGAAAATACACAGAAAATTGCAGACCGGTGTAATGTGGAGATCGAATTTGGTGTCACAAAACTTCCGAAATTCGATGTGCCGGAAGGATACACTTCCTGGGAATACTTAAATAAGCTCTGCTACGACGGCCTCGAGGAACGGTATTACCCGGCGACGGATGAACTGAAAGCGCGGCTGAAATACGAGCTTGATACGATCAAAACGATGGGTTACGTCGATTACTTCCTGATCGTGTGGGATTTCATCAAATTTGCGCGCGACCACGACATCATGGTCGGACCGGGACGAGGATCGGCGGCCGGAAGTATTGTTTCCTACACCCTTGGCATCACACAGCTGGATCCGATGCGGTACCAGCTCCTGTTCGAGCGTTTCCTGAACCCGGAACGAGTTACCATGCCTGATATCGACGTGGATTTCTGTTTCGAACGCCGCCCGGAGGTCATCGACTATGTAACGAGAAAATACGGCAAGGACCGCGTTGTACAGATCGTCACATTCGGTACACTGGCGGCGCGCGGTGTCATCCGCGATGTCGGCCGTGTGCTGGATATGCCGTATGCACAGGTCGATTCGATTGCGAAGATGATTCCGAATGAACTGAATATCACGATCGACAAGGCACTGCAGATGAACCACGAGCTGCGGGAGCTGTATCAGGGCAATGAAGAGGTTGCACATCTGATCGACATGTCACGGAGACTTGAAGGTCTGCCGCGCCACACGTCGATGCACGCCGCCGGTGTTGTCATCGGCTCGCGTCCGCTGGTGGAATTTGTGCCGCTCTCGCGAGGAAGCGACGGAACGATCGTCACGCAGTTCACGATGACGACGCTCGAGGAACTGGGACTTCTGAAAATGGACTTCTTAGGACTTCGGACCCTGACCGTCATTCAGAATGCGACAAAGCTCGCAGAGCGTTACAGCAATAAGAAAATTGATCTGCTTCACATCGATTACAACGATCCGAAAGTGCTCGGCATGATCGGCGCATCGAAAACGGTCGGTGTGTTCCAGCTCGAGAGTGCGGGAATGAAAAACTTCATGAAGGAGTTAAAACCGCAGAGCCTCGAGGATATCATCGCCGGAATTTCCCTGTACCGGCCGGGCCCGATGGATTTTATTCCACAGTACATCAAAGGAAAAAACAACCCGGAATCCGTTACGTACGATACACCGCTCTTAAAACCGATTCTGGAGCCGACGTACGGCTGTATCGTCTACCAGGAACAGGTTATGCAGATCGTACAGGCACTGGCGGGCTATTCGCTTGGACGGGCTGATCTGGTGCGCCGTGCGATGTCGAAGAAAAAGGCATCCGTCATGGAAAAAGAGCGCCAGAATTTCGTTTATGGAAACGAGGCCGAGGGCGTGCCGGGCTGTATCAAAAACGGCATTGATGAGAAGACAGCGAACAAGATCTACGACGAGATGATCGACTTCGCGAAATACGCCTTCAACAAATCCCATGCGGCGGCGTACGCGTTCGTATCGTACCAGACGGCATGGCTGAAATACTATTACCCGGTTGAGTTCATGGCGGCTCTGATGACCTCCTGCATCGATAACCCGGGAAAAGTCGCAGAGTATATCTTGAGTTCCCGCCAGATGGGCATTTCCATTCTGCCGCCGGACATCAACCGAAGCGAAGGAAAATTCACGGTGGACGGCCAGGCGATCCGCTATGGCATGGCGGCGGTCAAAGGCATCGGAAAGCCGGTCATGGAGGCGATCGTGGAGGAGCGGAGTGCAAACGGACCGTTCCGCTCGTTAAAGGATTTTGCGGAGCGCCTGAGCGGAAAAGAAGTCAACAAGCGGACTGTCGAGAACTTTATCAAGGCGGGTGCATTCGACTGCTTCGGCGTGACGAGAAAGCAGCTCATGTTCGTCTACGCCAATGTGCTCGATGATGTGGCGCGTGAGAAAAAAGATTCGTTAAGCGGCCAGATGAGTCTGTTTGATTTTGTAGATGAGACGACCAAACGGTCGTATGAAACGGTGTACCCGGATGTCGGAGAATACGAAAAGAGTGATCTTTTGGCGCTCGAAAAAGAGGTGCTCGGCATCTACGTCAGCGGTCATCCGCTCGAGGAGCAGGAGGAGTGCTGGCGGAAGAACATTTCCGCGGTAACGACAGACTTCCAGCCGGATGAGGAGACGGGTTTCCCATCCGTCACCGACGGCGCGAAAGAGATTGTCGGCGGCATTATCACGGATAAAAAAATCAAATATACAAAGAATAACAAGACAATGGCATTTCTCACACTCGAGGACCTCGTCGGCAGTATGGAAATCGTCGTATTCCCGCGCGATTACGAGAAAAACGCAGCGATGATGCAGACCGATGCGCGTGTCTTCATCCAGGGCCGTGTTTCCGCGGAGGATGATAAGCCGAGCAAGCTGATCTGCGAGAAAATTTTCCCGTTTGCAGGCATCCCGAAAGAGCTCTGGATCCAGTTCCCGGACAAGGAAACGTACGAGAGAGAAGTGGCGGATCTGTACCAGATGCTGCATGAATCCGACGGCAAGGACAGCGTGATTCTCTACATCAAATCGATCAAAGCAATGAAAAAACTGCCGCCGAGCCGCAATGTGCAGGCAGATGCCCGTCTGGTGGCGTCACTTCAGGCAAAATTCGGTACCGGAAACGTGAAAGTTGTAGAAAAGAGTATTGAAAAAAGGGCCTGAATGCTTTAAAATAAAACTGTGTGTGATTAATAAATAAAACTACTCGTTTATTAATGTGTGTGATGAGATGGAGGAATTCATATGGCAACGACTAACAAGGTAAAGACAATCGGAGTGCTTACCAGCGGTGGTGATGCACCAGGTATGAACGCAGCAATCCGTGCAGCCGTAAGAAGAGGTCTGCAGAAGGGCGTTCAGATGAAAGGTATCCTGAAAGGCTACGACGGACTGATGAACGAAGAAATCATCGACATGACAGCCCGCGATGTATCCGACACCATCGAGCGCGGAGGTACCATCCTTTATACCGCCCGCTGCGCAGAGATGCGTACACCGGAAGGCCAGAAACGTGCTGCAGATGTCTGCAGAAAACACGGCATCGACGGACTGGTAGTTATCGGCGGAGACGGATCTTTTGCAGGAGCGCAGAAACTGGCAGCTCTTGGAATTAACACCGTAGGTGTACCGGGAACCATCGACCTGGATATCGCCTGCACAGAATATACCATCGGTTTTGATACCGCGGTAAACACTGCAATGGAAGCCATTGATAAAGTAAGAGATACTTCCACTTCCCATGAGAGATGCTCGATCATCGAGGTTATGGGACGTAATGCCGGATATATCGCTCTTTGGTGCGGTATCGCAAACGGCGCAGAGGATATTCTTCTTCCGGAGAAATACGATTACGATGAGCAGAAGATCATCAACAACATCATCGAGAACCGTAGAAAAGGCAAAAAACATCATATCATCGTAAATGCTGAGGGCATCGGCCATTCCACCAGCATGGCGCGCAGAATCGAAGCTGCAACCGGCATCGAGACCCGTGCAACGATCCTTGGACATATGCAGCGTGGAGGAAGCCCGACATGTAAAGACCGTGTATATGCGTCCATCATGGGTGCCTACGCAGTTGACCTTCTTCTGGAAGGCAAAACAGACCGCGTTGTTGCATACAAGAACGGTGAGTATGTAGATTACGATATTGATGAGGCACTGTCCATGACAAAGACTCTGCCGGAATATCAGTGGGAGATCGCAAGAGCTCTTTCTTATAACTATACAAAATAAAAAAATATCACGAAACAGACTGTTTTTAGCAAGCAGTCTGTTTCATTGGTATAATAGCGGGAATAAAAATGTTTCCGCAGACGGAATAGAGAGACAAAATAAAAAACAGGAGGAACTTAACAATGGTTACCTGGAACAATCTTGATAAACTGGCTTCTTTTGAGGAGCTGAAAAAAGTGGAGCGTGTCAATCTTGCCGAGGTTATGTCCGGTGAAAACGGAGCAGAGCGCGTAAAATCTTACAGCGTTCCGATGGCAGAAGGACTTGCGTATAACTACGCAGCAAAACAGGTGAATGAGGATGTCCTTGCCGCACTCGTAAAACTGGCAGAAGAGGCACAGCTTTCTGAAAAATTTGAGGAGCTTTACAACGGTGCTGTCATCAACACCGGAGAGAACCGTCTCGTGCTTCATCAGCTGACCCGCGGCCAGCTCGGAAACACCGTTACGGCAGACGGCGTAGACAAACGTGCTTTCTACGTAGAGCAGCAGAACCGCATCGCAGAGTTCGCGAACAAAGTACATGCAGGTGAGATCACCAACGCAGCAGGTGAAAAATTCACCACCGTTGTGCAGATCGGTATCGGCGGAAGCGACCTTGGCCCGCGTGCGATGTATCTGGCTCTGGAAAACTGGGCAAAGAAAAACGGCTGCTTCAAAATGGAAGCAAAATTCATCAGCAACGTTGACCCGGATGACGCAGCAGCTGTTCTGAATTCGATCGACGTAGCACATTCCATCTTCGTTCTGGTATCCAAATCCGGAACCACACTGGAGACTCTGACCAACGAGTCCTTCGTAAAAGACGCTCTGAAAAATGCAGGCCTGGATGCATCCAAGCACATGATCGCCGTTACCAGTGAGACTTCTCCGCTGGCAAAGAGCGACGACTATCTGGCAGCATTCTTCATGGATGACTACATCGGAGGCCGTTATTCTTCCACATCCGCAGTCGGCGGCGCTGTTCTGTCCCTGGCTTTCGGACCGGAAGTATTCGCAGCATTCCTCGAGGGCGCTGCAGCAGAAGATAAACTTTCTGCAAACAAAGACGTATTACAGAACCCGGAGATGCTCGATGCGCTGATCGGTGTTTACGAGAGAAACGTTCTTGGCTATCCAAGCACTGCAGTTCTTCCGTACTCCCAGGCACTGAACCGTTTCCCGGCTCACTTACAGCAGGTAGATATGGAGTCCAACGGTAAATCGGTCAACCGCTTCGGCGAGCCGGTCAATTACCCGACCGGTCCGGTTCTCTTCGGCGAGCCAGGTACCAACGGACAGCATTCCTTCTATCAGCTGCTGCATCAGGGAACTGATATCGTTCCGCTGCAGTTTGTAGGATTCCGCAATAACCAGATGGAGACCGATGTCGACATCCAGGGCAGCACCAGCCAGCAGAAACTCTGCGCAAACGTAGCAGCTCAGATCGTTGCATTTGCCTGCGGTAAAGCAGATGAGAATAAAAACAAAAACTTCGAAGGCGGCCGTCCGTCCAGCATCATCATCGGAGATCAGGTAAATCCGAAGACGCTGGGAGCACTGCTTGCACACTTCGAGAATAAGATCATGTTCCAGGGATTCCTGTGGAACGTAAACAGCTTCGACCAGGAGGGCGTCCAGCTTGGTAAAGTCCTTGCAAAACGCGTTCTGGCTCATGAGACAGACGGAGCACTGAAGGTATTCAGTGATCTGCTCAATATCTAAAAGCGTTATTTTCTGATCAGAAAAGGCGTCCTGTGAAAAAAATCTCCCGGAAAAACTCCGGGAGATTTCAGACTATAGACAAAGCCCTGCTTAGGGGCGGTGACGTAAGAAAACATTTATGTGAGAGAATCGGCGTAGTTTAGGCTACGCCGGTTTTCTTTTCTTTTTGGGCTGCTTGGGATTGCTCCCTTGCGTCCTCAAAATCAAATGCACCAATGAAGTTATAGACGATCTCGATTTCTCTGACCTTGATGCGCGGCTCATTCTCGTCCGGCGTATAAACCTCGGAGATATAAATTTTCTCCACAAACTCCCGGAGAACAGAGGCGTCAAGCTGCTGCATATCAGTGTACTTCCTGACCGCTGCAATAAACTGTCTGACATTGACTTTCTGCTTTTCCTGTTCCTTGACTTCTTGCCGAAGATATTCGACAAGGTTTGTAAGGTTAGTCTGTTCCAATTCATAGTCACGGGACAGTATATCAGCATGGCGGCTCCCTCCGTGGGCCGCCGATCCTGCGCTGGGCAAAGAGAAGCGGCGGCCTTGATTTCTCAAAGCCGCCGCTGGTTTTATGGGCGTGTCAAAAGGGCTGTTGTACGACGGCTTTTTTTCTTTGCCGTCGCCCGGCAGTTGAAACAATACTGTTTATTTGATTTCCAATGAAATGGTTAGTGTATCATTTTCAATTTTAGCGAACACATTGCCGCCGAGCTTGTCAGTTAATAGTTTTACCACAGCAAGCCCCACTCCTGTACCGCTATTATGCCTTGATTTGTCCCCGGTATAAAATCTTTCAAATAGTCGGTTTGGGTCTATTTCCACCTTACTATCAATGGGATTTTCAATGATAAAAATAGCACTCTTTTCTTTGCCTTGCTTCAAGTCAATTTTAATCGAGCCAGAGGAATATCGAATAGCATTTATAATAAGATTTTGAAAAATACGTTCTACCATACCATAGTCCGAATGGAGATAAACGGAATGATCTGGCAGACCAATTACAGGAGATATGCCTTTTGCTTCCAATGCTGGGGCGTTCTCTGTGATAAGATTTATCAGCAAATTTGTTAAGTTGAAATCTTCACGCACAGGAGTTACTTCTTTTGCGTCTATTACAGAAACATCGTAAAAGGTTTGTATCAGCGCTTTCATTCTTTCTGCTTTATTATAAATGGTTTCTATACGCTGTGTTTGACCTGCTGATAAATTCTCCTTTTTTAATAATTGTAAATGGCCAAGTATTACCGTCAGAGGGGTACGCAAGTCATGTGAAATATTAGCAATGGACTCTTTCAAATACATTTCGTGCCGTAATGTGCTTGCAATGGACTGTCTTTGCTTTTCATTATACTGGTTTAATACTGCGGCCAGTTGTTCTATATCTTTATCAACAAGAGAGATGTCCAGCATCTTTTCCGATTTTCCAGTTGTAAGATCGGTCATTTGTTTCGATAGATTACGGATTTGTCTTTTGATTTGCACATATTTGAAAAGCACTACTATCAAGACTGCGATAACTAAAATTAACAACAGCTTTATTCCAGACACCTCCCTCCTTGTTATTTGAGTTCACATTTGCGAAAGCTAATCCATGAAAAGGTTATCAAAGCAACTATCCAAACAACGCCAACTAAAATGGCCCATGGCAAAAAATAGGTCACAGAAAAAACCGCTTCCCGTATCTGATAGGTTGCCAAAAATGCAACAGGAAGATCAAACATCATTCCATACCCAAGATAAAGGCTAAGAACAAAAGTGACTAAAGCGGTAACAGCTATTGCTCTTGCAGAGCTTCTTAACCAAAAAACAATCCAGATTGCAATAAGAAAAGTCGCACTGTTCAAAAGCAGAGAATATAAAATCGCCTTACTGACCTGATAACAAAGGTTGCCTGCTTCGGTAATACCAAAGCGGACACTTTCTCTTATACAACCAGCCACAGGATAAACAAGAGCCATGATATTAAATGCAATTAAGTATGAGATTACTTTAGCAAAGAAAATGGTTTTTCTCGAATGTCCTGCATTGACCTCAAGATCAATCGTCCGACTGGAAAATTCCTGTCCTAAAATCAGAGCTAAAATACTGGATATAATAATCAGGAGAAAGGTTGAATCGTAAACCATTCCATTAAAAATATCTGCGAGGGATGTAGCAGCCCCACCCATAGGCCCCATAGCTTCCGGGACATAAGTATCTGCGGTAAAAAAACCAATCAAAAATATCCCTATTAAACCGCACCAATAAAAGATATTATGTGATAATTGATATTTTTCCATTTTCAGTAAGTTGTTCATTCCCACACCTCCTTGTTATTTCAAATCCGAGCGTCGGAACCACAGATAAGTACCTAAGCATAATGCCAGTACCCATAAAAAATCTGAAAACATGAATTGCCCGCCGGATATGTTGGATTGTTGCAATGCCATAAGCCGAAGCTGGCCCATAGGCAATATTTGTGAGATAAGCTGCACTTGATCTCCATTCATCAAAAAGACCATTAAGAAAAAGAGTACCATCGGCACAGCCATACTCTTTCCTATATCACGGAAAATGAAGGCAAAGAAAAAAGGTAATAGGCACATTGCAAATTGCGAAGCAATCACCATTACAACTATGCCGATGCTTGCCAATGCTCCTTTAGTGACAAACGTACCAATTATGCTATGTAACAACAGTGGAAAAGACAGGATAACCATGCAGGCGATTTGATGAACTACCAGCTTCGCAAATAGTATCTTTCCGCGTCGATGTCCGGCATTGATATATGATTGTAATGTTCTTCTGCCAAAATCATTTCCAACAAACAGGGCAGAAAAGATGATTGTGAGGAAATATAGGATTGGCATATTGTATATCGAAGCAAAGAAAAGGTTGGATGTTTCCCCAACGCTATCCAGTAACAACACACTACTTAAAAGGAGATTAAACAATCCTATCCCCCAAAAATACCAGCTATGGAACAGCTTATAAAATTCAGCTTTTAGGAGATTTGACATTTCCTGTCCCTCCTATTTTGCTTAAAAAGTAATCTTCTAATGTATCACCGGCCACAGAAAGACCTGTAACGAGAATATGTGCATCTGACAAAGCAGCAGCCACTTTTTCCATATCATCGAGATAATCATATAGGCGAATTATGCCATCTGGCATCAGCTTAAAACTATCTGTGTGTAGCGTTTCTTCCAAAACGATCAGAGCTTTTTGTGGATCAGTTGCCTTTATTGCGATATGCCGTTTGCAACGATCATTTAGTTCTCGATCTGATATTTCTTCGATAATTTTGCCTTTGTCTATTAAAATAAACTCTGATGCTGTCTGATACAGTTCCTCTAAGATATGGCTGGATACCAATATCGTCATTCCGTATTCCTTATTCAAGGACTTTAGCAAATTACGAATTTCCACAATTCCAGCAGGATCAAGCCCATTGATCGGTTCATCCAAAATAAGAAATTCTGGTGTATTTAATAGTGCGATTGCAATACCCAATCGCTGTCGCATCCCCAGCGAAAAATTACGGACAGCTTTTTTCCCGGTATCTTTCAGACCTACCATGTCTAAAGTTTTTTGGATAACTGCTTTGTCAGGGATACCACGTTGGATACGCTGTATCTCCATATTTTGATAAGCGGTCATTGTCGGAAAAAGCGCAGGTGTTTCGATCATGCAACCGATCCGCTTTCTCTGTTCCTGCAATTCCTTTTCGACGGTTTTCCCCCACAACGATAAGGTACCGCTTGTCGGAAACGCTAATCCTGTAACCAATCTCAAAAAGGTGGTCTTTCCTGCTCCATTTTGGCCTATGAAGCCATAAATTTTCCCTTTTTCAATTTTCAAATCAATATGATCTAAGGCAACTGTGTGCCGGTATTCTTTTGTTAAGTCATGTGCTTCCAAAATAACAGAACTCATGTTGTCATCCTCCTTTACATTTTAGTGTAAGGGGAAATCATAAAGAATTTCTTAATTTCTATTTGGAAACCATAAAAAAAGCATAAAGCCAAGAGCTTACCCCTCGGCTTTATGCAAACGGTATCCAATGCCCCACACAGTATCTATAAACTCTTTATCCGGGCAAATGGCTTTCATCTTGTTTCGCAAGTTGCTAATATGGACATTTAAGGTGTTGTCCTCGCTGATATACTCTGTATTCCAAACACTTTGAAACAAATTCGCCTTTGAGAAGATCTTGTCCGGGTATTTCATAAGCAATTCCAGTATAGCAAATTCTTTCGCAGTTAAAGGTAACTCCGCCCCTTGTAGCATAGCTCTGTTGCCGTCTAAATCTAAAACCAAATCATTGCACTTCAAAGATGACGGCGTGCTGTTTTGAAATTGAATCCGGCGTAAGTTGCTTTCAATTCTGGCGAGAACTTCTTCCATATCGAAAGGTTTTGTAATGTAATCATCCGCACCAAGCCGCAACAAATCAATCTTGTTCTGTGTTGTTTCCTTTGCTGAAATTACTATGACAGGAATCGTTGAGAATTTACGAATATCCGCAAGTATAGTATCACCACTCCGATAAGGCAGCATTATATCAAGCAGAATAAGATCAATCTGATGTTCTTGTATGCAGTCTAACACATGAAGCCCATCATACTGACAAAGCACCTCATATCCATTTCCCTGTAAAAAATCAGCCAGCAATTTGCTGATCTCTAAATCATCCTCAACAATCAAAATTTTCATGTTGTTCTATGTTCACCTGCCTTATGTCAGCATTGTACTACACTTTTTATCTCTAATAGATTTAATTATATTTCCTTTCAGGAGAGAATACAAGGCATAAAATATGAATTATTAGATGTTAGAAGAACACATTTCTATTGCTGGGTACACTGGAAATATGAAACCAAAAGCCAGCAAAAGCCCCTCCTGTCTACGCATTTAGGGGGCAAAAAGCCCACGGAAATCAAGGCTTTTCGGCGGTGGTCGATGGGGTGGCAGAATGATTTATCAAATACCCGTCGGAACGGGCTTTGAAATGCGTAGAAAAATCTTTCCGGCGCTGGTTTTCCCGCCGGTTCTGTGGTATGCTGGAATAAGACAAAAAACGACAGGAGTTGACACGATGGCCGAACAGGAAATGTTACTGGACACAGCTACCATCAGGGCCGCCGTCGCCGGTGAGCTATGGGCTAAACAAAAAGTGATCGAACACTACACTCCCATGATCGACGAGTTGGCCGTTGACGAAGATATGAAGCAGCACCTTATTCTGAAACTGTTGGAAGAACTGCCTAACTTCCCAATGGGGCAGGCATAAGAAAAAAGAGCGCCGGACGCAGAGGCTTTGACACCTCCGCGCCCGGCGTTTTGGATAATTGCCGATTATGTCATAGCAAACTCGATGTGAGAGCTGTCCAGCTTCATAAACTTGGATTTCACCAGCTCTGCCGGGTAATCGTCCCCGGCAATACGGATGGTCTTGCGGACGCTGCACACGGTTTCCACCAGCAAGTCCACGATCTCGTCCAGCGTTTCCCGGTCAATGCCCTTGGCGTGCTGGCAAAGGTGTTCGTACTCGATGTTGTCCATGATGATCTCACGATAAATCTCTATGGCGCTCTGTGATTTCGCTCCCGTTCCTTTCCGTTCCGGCGGCTGTGCCGCTTCGTCCTCCGAGGGGAAGGGTCGGGAAAGGATAGGAATGGAATCGGTAATTGATACATCCGTAGTTGTTTTTTCTTTACTTGATATATCTTTATTTAATTGCATTGGATTTTCCAATGTCGGGTTTCCCGGTGTCGGATTATCCGATGTTGGATTTTCCAACACCGAGTTTTCCAATCCCGGTGCCGCCTCGTCCGGCTGCTCTGGCCGGGGCTGGGGCTGTTCAAAGGCCCGGTCGTTGCCGGAAGTGAAGTACATAGGCCGTCGCCTCCTTTCTGCGTTTGGGCAAAAAGAAAAGCCGCAGACTTTTTCAAAATCTGCGGCTTAGCCGGGGAACAGAAAAGGGCGCTGTCATGCTTGACAACACCCTGTTTCTGTCTGATTATTCAGTTGTTTTGACCTGCCCCGTTTTCCGCTGCCCTAAAAAACATTGATTTTACTGGTTTTTTTCATGTTTTCTTATGGCAACGCTCTTTTTTGCAGGGTTTTTTCATTTTCAGATTATCCCAGCTTCGCCGGGAGAGACGAGGAAACCGTGGTCTGATGCTTTTGACGGAATTGCCGCGGGGTGATCTGGTACCGCTTTTTAAAGGTGCGGATCAGATGACTGCAGTCCGCAAAGCCGGTCTCGGCTGCAATATAGTTCAGGTCATAGTCGGTAAAAAGAAGCAGGTTTTCAACCTTGTTCAGGCGGATAAACTCGATATACTGCTTACAGCTCTGCCCGTAATGCTTCAGAAAAAGTTTGGCAAAATAGGAGTAGCTCATGTTGTATTTATGTGCCAGTGCCTCGATATTGATGTTTTCCTGGGAATGGCGGTCGAGATAGACGAGGATATCCTGCATACTCTGTTCCTCACTCTCGGAAATCGATTCGGGATTGAAACAGATTCCCTGGCAGTGCCAGATACGCAGAAGCCGGAGAAACAGTGTGGAAAAGAGAGAATAGATATAGGCATCATAACCGTATTTCTTTTCAAGAGCCTCCCTCTCAAGGGTTACAAAAAAATCATGGAGATTCAGCTCTGAGAGATCTTCCTGCGTAAACAAAAGCGAAGGATAGGTCATCGTGGCGATTTTATGGAAAGCAAAGCTCAGGTTCGGAAGGTAGCTTCCGGTGAGCTGGATGCGGTTCAGGTTGAATTTGATACAGAAATAGCGGAATGGCCGATCCTGGTCTGCGGCAAGTGCGTGGACCGTCTGTGGAGGAAACAGGATGAAAGAGCCCGGTTTTATGTGGTAGACGGAATCGTTGCAGCTCACGAGAAGAGAACCTTCCTGCAGATAAAGAACCTCCGTAAAATAGTGCCAGTGGGATTTGACCGGCATGGAAAAACTGTCGGAGCAGCAGGAAAAGGCTTCAATCGGCGAGTGCAGGATGTCACTGTATTCAAAAAGATTCTTCAACGGAAAAGTCCCCCTTCAGGTAAAAAATATTCAGTATTTTTCTGGGAATATCAGTTTCGGAAAAATAGAAACATTCTATTTTTGTACAGTCGCATTATATCATATCCAAATGAAAATTGATACAATGGCGAAAGCATTTGAAAGAAAATTAATGCTGAATTTGGTAACTCAATTTCCTAAGATAAGGGGGGATATGAAAACATGAAAAGCAACACGAAACAATTCCCGAAAAACAAAATTGCGTGGCTGTGGGAAAACATGGAGGGAAAACGGGCGCTGTACTTTGTCGGTATTCTCGGAACCGTTTTGTACAATATTCTGCAGCTTACGATTCCCTATTTTTCGGGAAAAATTGTGGATCTGTTTTTAACTGGGGAGAACGCGGCGACAAATCTTCAGGTACACCGTGACCTGCTTTACCGCTTGCTGTTTGCGATGGTCGGCTTTACGTTCCTGCGTGTTATCGTTGTTTATGGCAGCTGTATGATCTATGAGACGGTGTCGCAGAGTGTTCTGTACCGGGTGCGGAATTATCTGTACGACAAGCTTCAGCGTCAGGATATGACGTTTTACAGTACCTATCGGACAGGAGATCTGATGACACGGCAGACAGGAGACCTGGATGCGGTGCGTCACATGGTTGCATGGGTTGTACGAATGGTGGTTGAGTCATTTTCTCTGTTTGCTGCAGCGGCCGTTTTCTTCCTGTATACGAACTGGAAGCTGGCACTGTGCGTTCTTGTGATTTCACCGTTTGTATTCTGGATTATCTATCTGTTCCGGAACCGCGTTGCCCCGATGCATGCGGCGCTGCGTGAAAAACTGGCACAGATGAATACATGCGCACAGGAGAATATTTCCGGAAACCGCGTTGTCAAAGCGTTTGCAAGAGAAGATTACGAAATCGAGAAATTCGACCGTGCCAATACCGACTATGCGGAGACGAATAAGGCAACCGGAATGGTATGGCTGAAATTTTTCCCGATTGTCGAGAGTATTGCGAACCTGATGCCGGTTGTCCTGCTCGCAGTCGGCGGTGTTTTTATGATCAGAGGACAGCTTACTATGGGAGACTATGTGGCATTTTCAGGCCTCATCTGGGCAATCGCCAATCCGATGCGTCAGATGGGAAATATCATGAACGAATTTCAGCGGTTCTCAGCAGCGTCGAAAAAGGTCATGGAGCTGTATTACTCCGAACCGAAAATCAGGGACGAAGAAAATGCCGTTTCCCATCCGGAGCGGTTTGAAGGCAAAATCGAGTTTGATAACGTTTCCTTCCAATACGAGGATGGTGATTTGCCGGTTCTGCACAATATTTCCTTCACGGCCCATCCGAACGAGACGGTTGCGATCATGGGCGAGACCGGCTGCGGCAAGACATCGCTGATCAATCTGATCCCGCGGTTTTATGAGCCGACAGAAGGACAGATCCGGATTGACGGAATTCCTGTAGAACAGCTGAAGCTGTATGATCTCCGAAAACAGATCGGACTTGCCACGCAGGATGTTCTGCTGTATTCTGACACGATCGAGGGAAACATTGCCTACGGCGATGATTCGATCAAGATGAACGAGGTTGTCAAGTTTGCAAGGTATTCCGCTGCGGCAGATTTCATTTCAAAGATGCCGGAGGGCTACGATACCCTGGTCGGAGAGCGCGGTGTTGGTCTTTCCGGAGGCCAGAAGCAGAGAATTTCTCTGGCAAGAGCACTGGCGATCCGTCCATCGGTTCTGATTCTTGACGATACAACATCGGCGGTTGATATGGAAACAGAGAAACAGATTCAGCAGTCCTTACGGGAGCTTGATTTTCCATGTACCAAGATTGTGATTGCACAGCGAATTTCGACAACGAAAACAGCGGACAAGATTATTGTTCTGCAAAATGGCTATATTGAAGAAATGGGAACACATGAGGAACTGATGGAGAAGAAGGGTTACTATTATGAACTGGTGAAGCTGCAGACCGGTGTGGATGAACTGTAGGAGGGGAAGCAATGGCAAAAAATACATACAAGCAGGATGAAGTGCTCGAAGAGCCGTTTGACATCAAGCATCTGCTCAGAGCTTCATCCTATATCAAAAAATATGCAAAACGGATGGTTTTTGCGATCCTTTTGAGTGGCATCGGCGGTGCGTCCGGCTATGTGGCGCCGATGGTTATCCAGCGGGCGCTGGACCTTGCAATTCCGGAGAAAAACGAGAGGCTTTTATTTTCTCTTGTGGGAATGCTGGTCGGCATCTATCTGGTGAGCGTGATCTTCACAACAATCCGAAGCCGCATTATGGTGGATGTCAGTCAGAGTATCATCTATGATATCCGAAAAGATTTGTTTGCACATCTGCAGGAGCTGCCGTTCCAGTATTACGATGACCGCCCGCACGGCAAGATCCTGATTCGGGTTGTCAACTACGTCAACTCGGTATCGGATATGCTGTCAAATGGTCTGATCAACATCGTTCTGGAGAGCTTCAACCTTCTGTTTATCGTGATTTTCATGTTTCTGGTTGATGTGCAGATGGCATTTGTCGTGCTCTGCGGCGTGCCGGTGCTGTGCGTTTTCATGGTCTGGATCAAGAATAAACAGAGACGTGCATGGCAGGCAGTTTCGAACAAGAACTCAAACCTGAATGCCTATCTGCAGGAGAATATTGTCGGAGCCCGCATTACGCAGATCTTTGCACGAGAGGATGAGAATGCGGAGATTTTCAAAGATCTTTCCAAGGATTGCCGCAGAACATGGAATACAGCAGTTCGCTATTCCAACCTGGTATGGCCGGGTATCGATTCAATTTCCGTCTGCGTGCGTGCTGCCATTTTTCTGTCCGGTCTGATCCTTTTCGGGCAGGGAAATAAGTCGGTTGGTACGATTGTAGCGATTTCGAGCTATGCATCGTATTTCTGGCAGCCGATCATGAACCTTGGAAACATCTTCAATAACTTTATCAACAACATTGCGTATCTGGAACGTATCTTTGAGACGATGGATGAGCCGGTGACGGTAAAGGATGCAAAAGATGCCGTTGAAATGCCAAAAATCCGCGGTGAGGTGACCTTCGATCACGTAAATTTCTCGTACGATGCGTCAAAACAGATCTTAAACGATGTTTCGTTTACGGTAAAACCGGGTGAGAGTGTGGCGCTTGTCGGACCGACCGGAGCCGGAAAGAGTACGATTGTCAATCTGATTTCACGGTTTTACAATGTCAATGGCGGTCGCGTCCTGATCGATGGACAGGATATCTCGTAGGTGACCATTCATTCCCTGCGTGAGCAGATGGGTATTATGATGCAGGACAGCTTTATTTTCTCGGGAGATATTGAGGATAATATCCGTTACGGAAAGCTTGACGCAACGCATGAGGAGATTGTGAAGGCGAGCAGAACTGTCTGTGCGGACGAGTTTATCAGCAAAATGCCGGATCGCTATCAGACGGAGGTAAGGGAGCGTGGTTCCATGCTGAGCCAGGGACAAAAGCAGCTCATTTCGTTTGCGCGTACCCTGCTTTCCGATCCGGCCATTCTGATTCTCGATGAGGCGACCTCAAGCATTGACGTACAGACCGAAAAAGCACTGCAGACGGGACTCAATGCCATGCTGAAGGGCAGAACCTCATTTATCATTGCGCATCGTCTGTCTACGATCCGCAACTGCGATAAGATTATGTATATCGATAACGGCGGTATTATGGAGAGCGGAACACATGATGAGCTGATGGCAAAGAAAGGCCATTATTATAAACTGTATACAGCACAGCTTGATGAAGTACAGAAAGCGGGCTGATCAAAAAAAGATCATAAAAAAGATTATAAAAAAGGCTTCTGCCAGCGGATAAAAATCCGTGGCAGAAGCCTTTTGCCGTTTCTTGTTCGTGTCGCTTTTTGCGCGTGTCGCCGAAGCGACCCGCCGCAGGCGGAAAATTCGGCAAAGCAGGAGTTCTTCTTATTTTCCGGAGAAGTATTTCTCTTTGATGATCTCAACCGGCATATCCTCGCCAGTCCACAGTTTGAAGGAAGCAGCTCCCTGGTATAACAGCATGTACATACCGTTTCCGGTCTTGCATCCAGCCTCTTTTGCCTCACGCAGCAGGCGGGTTTCCTGCGGATTGTAGATCACATCGAAAACGAAGAGGTCTTTGTGGAACATCGTTGTGTCGGTGATGATGGTGTTCTCGGTTTTTGGAGCCATTCCGACGGAAGTTCCGTTGACAAGAATGGCGCTGTCTGCGATGGATGCGCGAAGGACTTCCGGATCGGAGAAGTCGTGCAGGGTAACCTTGCAGGAAGTACGCTCATTGAGTTTTGCAACGATTTCCTCGGCTCTTCCGAAGAAATTGTCTCTGACGTTGAATACATTGATCTCAGCTACGCCGTCGAGGGCTGCCTGTACCAGGATTGCAGTAGCAGCGCCGCCGGCACCGAGCAGAGTCATCTTTTTGCCGATGATGTCTACGCCGTTTTCTGCAACTGCTCTCATGAAGCCGACACCGTCGGTGGTGTAAGCGGTGAGAACGCCGTTGTCGTTGACGATGGTATTACATGCGCCGGAGATCTCCGAAGCAGGAGAAACCTTGTCTGCCAATTTGCACATGATATTTTTGCCAGGCATGGTGATGTTCCAGCCTCTTGCACCCATGGTGCGGAGTCCTTCGACTGCCTGCGGCATTTTGTCTTCCGGTACATCAAAGGCAAGGTAGCTATAATCAAGGCCGAGCTGGTCGCATGCTTCGTTGTGCATTTCCGGAGAAACACTGTGTGCAACCGGGCTTCCGAGTAAACATAATAATCCGGTGTGTCCTGTGATGTGTTTTGACATAGTTTGAAATCCTCTCTCTCCTCGTATTTCCGCATGATGATAAATCGTGCTGTAGCACTTTAAACTGCTACTATATGAAGTGAATTATACTCCAGATGCCGAAAGAAAGCAAGAAAAAAAGAGGAAATGACGCAAAGTTCATTTCCTCTTTTCGTGTTGGTTTTTGATTAAGGTTTAAGATGGAAAAGATTCGCCCGGAAATCAGATTCCAAGTTTCTCTTTCATGTAGTCAACCGGAGTATCTTTTCCGGTGTACAGCTTGATTGCGATGAGTGCCTGGAACAGCATCATGCCCATGCCGTTGAATACTTTCTCACATCCTGCTTCTTTTGCCTGTTTCATCATAACAGTTTCACGCGGAGCGTAAACGGTATCCGTTACAATGAGATCTTTTTTAAAGAAGGAAGGATCAGGAATGTTGGAAAGGTCTTCCAGTGGATGCATTCCTACGCCGGTAGCATCGCAGAACAGGTCAGCTGCGTGCATTTTTTCTTTCAGGAGATCTTTGTCTGCCAGGTCGTTCATGGTAGCCTTGCAGTTGGTGTTCTTGTTGATCAGATCAACAATTTCCTCTCCACGGCTGTAGAATTTGTCTTTGATGTTGAAGATTTCGATTTCTGCAACGCCATCCAGAGCACCGCGTACTGCAATTGCAGTAGCGGCACCGCCGGTTCCGATCAGGACCATCTTCATTCCCTTGAAATCGATGCCTTCTTCGGTCAGTGCCTGCCAGTATCCCATACCATCGGTGTTGTAGCCTTTCAGTTTTCCGGTTACCTGACCGTTTTCGTCGCGGAGGTTGACTACGGTATTGATAGCGCCGCATAACTTAGCTGCTTCATCTACTTCGTCCAGATATTTGTGGACAACAGTTTTGTTTGGCATGGAAATATTGGAACCGAGCATTTTCAGCGCGCGGATACTCTGCACAGCATCTTTTAAAGAATCGTTATCAACTTCGAAAGCAAGCTGAATGACATCATCTCCGTTTTTGTCGTATGCAAGGTTGTGGGTTGTCGGAGACTGGGTATGACGGATCGGGTAAGCCATTAATCCAACTAATTCGGTATGTCCTGTTACGTTTGGCATGATATTTTCCTCTTTTCTTTTTTCATGCTGCGCTGTTTCGGTTTGAAAAAGAGGCAGCGCAGCAGATGATATACAGTTTTTTTGTCGGGCTGCTTAAAGTCGATACTTACTCAAGCGGCTCCAGATGCAGGTATCCCTGGGATTCCAGTACGTTCAGGATAGCGCGGCCTTCCATGGTACCTTCCATGATACGGCGTGCGCGTACGGAATCGCCGATGGTGTATACATAAGTATTGGTATCAGCGAATGCTTCCTGGATCTCCGGCAGAACCGGGTTGTTGGAGCGCATTCCAAGGCAGTTGAATCCGTAATCGAATTCAAGATCCTGAATGGTTCCATCTGGAAGTTTTACTGTGAATGCATTCTCTTTTACTTCCTGAAGAGCAGTGTTGACATATTCTTTTACGCCGTATTTGTCGTGTGTTTCGCGCATGGAGCATTTGGTGATCGGGTCTGCAAGCATACCGATCTGCGGCAGCATATCGATGATGGTACACTCGGCGCCTCTCGGTGCAAAGTATTCAATAACGTCAAGTCCTACGGAACCGCCGCCGACTACAACGACTTTCTTGCCCTGACAGGCTTCTTCCGGATATTTTCCGGCGTTTACATTGTTGATCATACCAAAGATGGTATTTACGTTTCCGGCATCGATGTTCTCTTTCAGGCCTTTGATCGGCGGAACAAGCGGAACGGAACCGGTGGAGTTTACAATGATGTCCGGTTTGAACTGTTTGATCTTATCCACCGTAGCTTCGGTGTTGAGGAAAATATACAGGTTTTTCAGTCTGGCGGCTCTTGCCTCAAGGTATTTCGGGAAGTCTTTCATACGGGTCTTGCTTGGAAGATCGGAGATGAAAGTGGAAAGACCGCCGATGTGATCGTTTTTCTCAAGTACGAAAACGTTGCATCCGACTTCTGCTGCGGTGCAGGCTGCTTCCATACCGGCAGTACCGGCGCCGACAACAACAACGTTACAGTTTTTATTTACTTTCAGTGCTTTGTAAACATCGCCTTCCGGAACAGCCGGGTTTACGGTACAGCGGATCGGGCGGTTGACACCGATACGGTTTCCGGCACATCCAACGTTACAGGAGATACATTTCCGAAGAAGATCTTCCTCGCCGTTCTCAACTTTTTTCACCCAGTTCGGCTCAGCGATCAGGCCGCGTCCCATTCCGACGATATCTACATCGCCGCTCTCGAGAACTTTTTCAACGACCTTCGGGTCACGGTAGTTACCAGCATTGATAACCGGTTTTTTGAATTTATCTTTTACGGCTCTTGCCATGTAGGAACGCCATCCATCCGGCAGGAAGTTGGAGTCAATCTGATACTGCAGGGATGGGTTGAGGCCGCAGGATACGTCATACATATCTACGAACTCATCCAGGTACTCGAGGTACTCGAGGGTATCTTCCAGAGTATTTCCTCCCGGAACACGCTCCTCAGCAGAGATACGAACGATGATCGGGAACCACGGTCCGACGTTTTTGCGTACTTCTTCGAGAACCATACGCGGGAAGCGCAGGCGGTTTTCTACGGAACCACCGAATTCATCGGTTCTTTTATTGTAATACGGGGAAATGAACTGGCTCATCAGATAGGAGTGACCACAGTGGATTTCAACGGCATCGAAGCCGATGGCCTGCACACGTTTTGCGGCCTCGCCGTATTTTTTCACGGTTGTCATGATTTCTTCTTTTGTCATCGGGCGAGGGGTTTCTCCGCCGGCTTTTGTCGGGATGTTGGAAGAAGAAACGGTTTCCATACCGGTTCTTGCGGAAGATGCGGAAGCTCCGGCGTGGTTGATCTGGATCGCTACGGTAGCACCGTTTTTATGAAGGTTTTCGACTAACTGATAGTAGCGCGGCATAAAGCTGTCGTGGTCGATACGGATCTGGCTGGTTCCGTTGGAACCGACCGGGTACTCGATGTTGGCGTTCTCCAGAATAATAAGACCAACGCCGCCTTTTGCGCGGAGAGAGTAGTAGTTCATATGACGGTTACTCATTTCACCGCTTGTCTCACCGTAGTTGGTTCCCATCGGGGTCATTGCAATACGGTTTTTAATCGTTGTTCGTTTGATGGTAATTGGCTCGAAAATTTTTGGGTAAGCACTCTTCATGAAAATTTCTCCTTATTCATTACATGAGCGGTAATCCTCTGTTTGTGACAAATCCATCATAACTCTTTCGACTAAAAATTAACAATATCTTTCAGATAAACTTTTGATACGTTTTCGCTATCGTTTCTGGACTCTTCGATAATGTCAGCGTGCTGTTTCATGTATTCGGTAAACCGTTCGACAGCCGGAAGCCGGTAGCGGTTCTTCATCCAGAACATAAAAGTCTGATGATAAATCTCGAGACCTTTCAGTGTGTGGATGCGGATACCGTCTGCCTGTTCCAGAATATCGGTTCGCGGCATGAGCGCGATGCCGAAGTTTTCGCGTACCAGTGCCACAATCGAATATTCATCCGGGCATTCCATGATAATATTGGGATGAAGCTGATATTTGCGGTAGAGATGACCGGTGTAGGCCCCCATCCAGGATGCGCGGTCGTAGCCGATCACCGGATAACGGGTAAGCTTTACAAGCGGAACCTCCGGTTCGTCGGCAATCGGATGCTGTTCCGGGGACACGATGACAAGCGGCTGCTGGATCAACGGAAAAAACTCCATGTCGTCGCGCTTTAAAAAGCCGCCAAACCCAAGATCGAGTTCGCCGGATTTCACCTTCTGTGCAATGGCCGGGGTATGGTTCTGCCAGAAGCTAAAGGCAACATTTTTGTTTTCTTCTTGGTCCAGAAAGGTGCGGACATTGTGCGGAATATAATGTCCGGCAAGTGGAAAAATATAACCGATGTTGATTTTTCCGCCACCGGAGGCGAGTTCTTTCATCTTGCCTGCCGCAATGTCACAGTCGCCTGCGATCCGGTCTGCATGCTCCAGGAAAAGACGGCCGGCATTGGTAAGGACAACACCGCGCCCTTTCTTTTCAAACAGCGTGATTCCAAGCTCACTTTCAAGGGCGGCCATCGAACGGCTCAGGGATGGCTGGGAAATATAAAGCTCCTCTGCCGCCTGGTGATAATTTTCCAGCCGGGCGACCTTTCGGAAATAGAGAATCTGATTCAGTGTCATGTGGTTTTTCCTCCTGAAAAAATGGTTCCGTAAGAAAGTCTTTGCTTCCTCTTATTATGATAACTCAAGTATACCATATCAATGCATTCAATGCATTGATTTTTTCCTTTAAAAGCATTAGACCGCACACACTTTCACTGTTAAAATAAAGGCAAATGTTATTTTTTTAACATTCACGAAACTGGTAATCTGTTGTTTGTGACAAAACAAAAGGATGAACCGAACAGAGGAAAAAGACAATTTGACCTCAACACATGATCTATTTAAAAAGGAGAGAAACCATGAACAAGAAATACCTGCCAAGTGCATTAATTTTGTACTTGAACTACTTTATCCACGGTGTTGGATGCTCTATTCTGGGCCAGGCAGTCATCAAAGAGGCTCTGGCAGCAGCATGGGGAGTGGAAGCAATGGCAATTACCGCAATTTCCGCAGCACTCGGTCTTGGCCGTCTGATCGCACTGCCATTTGCAGGTCCTCTGTCCGACAAGCTCGGACGTCGCATTTCCACCGCAATCGGAAGTGCTTCTTATGCAATTTATCTGATCGGCCTTGCCCTTGCATTTAATGCAGGAACACACGGTGGTTATACCATCGCTTACGTATGCGCCATTATCGGCGGTATCGCAAACTCCTTTCTGGATACCGGTATTTACCCGGCAGTATCCGAAATTATTTACAAAGCTCCGAGCGTTGCTACTATGGGAATCAAATTCTTCATCGCAATCGCACAGATGCTGCTTCCATTTGTTCTTGGTGTAGCGGTTACTTCTACCGCAGCCGGCTTTACCTCCTACAATCCGTTATTCTATGGATGCGGAATTGCGTATATCGTACTTTTTGTACTGGTATTCCTGTTCCCGCTGCCAGATGCTGACCAGAAAGCATCCGGCAAAAAAGAGGGTCTGATCGACAGCCTGAAGCATACCCATTTCTCTTTCGAGTCCATCGCCATGATCCTGATCGGATTCACCTGCACCGGTACCTTCCAGCTGTGGCTGAACTGCGCGCAGAACTTTGCAAAAGAAAATGTAGGCTGGGCGAATCCGTCCATCATGCAGACCTACTATTCTGCAGGAACTATGCTGGCACTCGTTGTAACCGCATTCCTGACCAGAAAAATCAAAGACGTTCGTTTCATCGTTGTTTACCCGGCTATCTGCCTTGTAACAATGATCGCTGTCCTGATGGGACAGAGTAAACCGCTGATGATCGCCGGTGCTTTCATTATCGGATGGGCTGGTGCAGGCGGACTGCTTCAGATCGCAACTTCCGTTTGCAACATGCTGTTCCCGAAAATCAAAGGAACCGTAACCGCACTGGTTATGATCGCATCTTCTCTCTGCAACTACACCATCCTGACCGCAGCATCTAAAATGCAGCCGTCCGGCGTTATGACCATGAATATCGTTCTGACCGCAGTTGGTGTTGCACTTGGACTGTTTGTAAATATCCGCTATAAAAAAATGGTTGAACTTGCACAGCAGGACAATTAAAATGAGGTTAAGGATTGCGGAAGTACGAAGTACCAAGGAATCCGGACGTGAAAAAGAAAAGCCTGCAAAGAAAAGTCAGGGTTAAATTGAAGAAAGAAGGAAAAACACATGAATACAGTAAAAGTTCGTGATATTGAAATCGGTGCCGGCGCACCGAAAATCATCGTTCCGATCGTAGGTGTTACCAAAAACGATATCATCGAAGAAGCAAAAACCTTCCATTCGATTCCGGTTGATGTTGTAGAATGGCGTGTAGACTGGTTTGAAGGCGTATTCGACTTTGCGCAGGTAGAGGACGTGTTAAAAGACCTCCGCGAAGCACTCGGCAATATTCCGCTTCTGATGACGTTCCGTACCTCCAAAGAAGGCGGCGAAAAAGCTATCGAGCCGGCAGCCTATGCGGAGCTGAACATCAAAGCAGCACAGACCGGATATGTAGATCTGATCGACGTTGAAATTTTTACCGGAGACGAGATCGTAAAAAAAATCATCGATGGTGCACACGCAGCAGGTGTAAAGGTTATCGCTTCCAATCATGATTTCTTCAAAACTCCTGCAAAAGCAGACATCATCTACAGACTGCGCAAAATGCAGGATATGAACGCAGATATTCCGAAGATTGCTGTTATGCCGCAGAACAGGAAAGACGTTTTGACCCTGCTTGCGGCAACAGAGGAAATGGCCACCAATTATGCGGACAGACCGATCATCACCATGTCTATGGCAGGCACCGGTGTAATCAGCCGTCTCTGCGGTGAGGTATTCGGTTCTTCCATGACCTTCGGCGCGGCAAAGAAAGCATCCGCACCGGGTCAGATGGGTGTGAATGATCTGAGCACCGTTCTGGATCTGCTTCACAAAGCCATGTAACCGTTTTTTCTTTAGGGGACACCGGTATTTTTAGCTTTGCTGTTGATGCCGATGTCCCTTTTGTATTATTGTTCTGTTATAAATTTAACGGAGGTATGCCTTTTATGAAGAGAATATTTCACTGGCTGGATGAAAATCTCGAAGAATTTCTTCTTGTGATCGGTCTGATCGCCATGACGCTGATCATGGGAGTCCAGGTTTTCTGTCGTTACGTTCTTGGCATGTCGCTGTCGTGGTCGGAAGAGCTGACCAGATATATTTTTATCTGGTGCGGTTTTTTAAGCGTCAGCTACTGCAGTAAGAAATGCCTTTCCATCAAGATCGAGCAGTTTGTTGCGATTTTCCCGCGGAGAGGAAAAGCCATCTTCAAAATTGTGAATCATACATTTGAACTGATTTTTTTCATCTATATGATTCCGTTTGCTTTTTCCTATATGATGTCGTCGGTTAAAAGCGGCCAGCTTTCCCCGGCCTGCAAAATTCCGATGTACTTTATCCAGGCAGCACCGCTCGTCTCCTTTGTGCTGGTTGCCTTTCGTGTTCTGCAGCGGTGGATGATCGAGTTCCGCGTGGCACGCGGTGAGAACGTTTTCGACCCGGCCCATCCGGAGCGCAATACGCCGGAATCCTTCATTGAGGCAAATGCCGGAGCAGATAACGCCACAGAAAATGCCCTGAACGCGGGTATCGACAACCGCATTCATACGATTAAAAATTCAAACGAGGAGGAACGCTAATGCCGGTCGTAGTATTATTTTTGATTTTTGTTGCATTGCTGGTCATCGCTGTTCCGGTATCGATTACCCTTGGAATCACATCTGTGCTTCCGTCGGTGTTTGACCCGTCCTTTACGGTAGGAGCCAAATATCTGATCCGTGCCATGTTCGGAGGTCTCGATTCCTTCCCCCTGCTGGCAGTTCCGATGTTCGTCCTCTCCGGTATCATCATGGCTAAGGGAGGCATCTCCAAAAAACTGTTTGATGTCTTTGCCTATTTTCTCGGAAAATTCACCGCAGGTATGCCGTGCGCTGTTATCGTCACCTGCCTTTTTTATGGTGCGATTTCCGGTTCCGCTCCGGCGACCGTTGCTGCTGTCGGAAGCATGACAATTCCGATTCTGACTACTCTTGGTTATGATCTGACATTCTCCACAGCGATTGTGGCAGTTGCCGGCGGCCTTGGCGTTATCATTCCCCCGAGTATTCCGTTCATCATGTACGGTATGGCTTCCGGCGCTTCGGTCAGTGACCTGTTCCTTGCCGGAATTGTACCGGGTCTGATGATCGGTCTGCTGCTGATGGTTTATGCCGTTTATCACTGCAAACGGTATGGGGAGGACAAAGAGAAGATCCATGCAGAAGTCAAAGTGCTGCATGACAAAGGCCTGCTTTGCGTTTTAAAAGAGAGCTTTTTTGCACTGCTCAGCCCGGTGATCATTCTTGGCTGTATCTACAGCGGTGTCGCTTCCCCGACTGAGGCGGCTGTTATCTCCGTATTCTATGCATTGATCATCAGCCTTTTTGTGTACAGGAGTATCCGCATCCGCGACATCTGGTCCATTCTGGTTGAGGCGATTCGCACCTTCACTCCGATCCTGTTCATTCTGGCGGCATCGACGGCATTTTCCCGTGTGCTGACGCTGATGCAGGTACCGCAGACGGTCAGCGAGTTTATCCTGAACAACTTCCACAGCCCGGTTGCGATCCTTCTGATCATCAACGTATTCCTGCTGATTGTCGGAATGGTGATGGATACCACACCGGCAATCCTGATTCTGACCCCGATCCTTCTGCCGATCGTACAGGCAATCGGTATGGATCCAATTCAGTTTGGTGTGATCATGGTTGTCAACCTTGCGATCGGCTTCGTAACACCGCCGATCGGCGTCAACCTGTTCGTGGCAAGCTCCCTGACCGAGGTTCCGGTCATGCAGATCGCAAAGAAGGCTATGCCGATGATCGGTTTCTTCCTCGCGGCACTGCTGCTGATTACATTTATTCCGGCGATTTCGATTGGAATTTTATAGGGAGGAGCGAAGGACAATGAAAAAGATGACAAAAAAGAAAAAGCTTTTCCGAAAAGTGACGGCACTTGCCGCTGTCGTTGCGCTTGGCGCATCGCTTGCCGGCTGCGGCTCTTCCGGAGAAGAGACGACACAGCGCTATTCCTGGCCACTGGCAACGGCGAGCCCGGAGGACACGGTAACACAGATCTTCGCTGAGAAGTTCGCGGAAGAGATTTCGGAGCTGAGCGATGGAAGGATGAAAATTCAGGTTTACGCAAACTCAACGCTCGGCGGCGACCGCGATCTGCTGGAAACGTGTGCCGACGGCGATATTCCGTTTGTCGTACAGAATACGGCACCGCAGGTTTCCTTTATGGGTGATCTTGCCGTGTTTGATCTGCCGTGTGTGTTTGATTCTCTCGATGAATGCCGTGAGAAGATCGATAATCCGGAGTTTTACGAGCTGATCAGCAACGTTTATACGGAGGGAGGCTATCACCTGCTCGGTATGGCAGATCAGGGATTTCGTGTCATGAGTACGAATAAGCCGGTTTACAGCTTTTCGGATTTCAAGGGTCAGAAGATCCGTACCATGGAGAACAGCTACCATCTGGCATTCTGGAAAGCCATCGGTGCCAACCCGACGCCGATGAGCTTCAGTGAGGTTTACATCGGCCTGCAGCAGCACACGATTGATGCACAGGAGAACCCGTATGAGGTCATCGTTTCGAATAATCTGTATGAGCAGCAGGATTACGTAGTGGAGACGAACCATCTGCCGCATCTGATTTCCCTGATCGTCAACGATGATTTCTTCCAGGATCTGCCTGCAGACGAGCAGGAGATCATGACCGAGGCCGCAAAGATTGCGACCGAGTACGCAAGAGAGCAGTCCGATGCCCGTATTGTCGACAAGATCGCGAAAATCGAGGAGAGCGGAACGAAGATTCTGACACTCGATGACCAGACAAGAGCTGACATCCGCGAGGCATCCCAGAGCGTGTATGAGTCGATCAAAGAGAATATTGATCCGGCGATTTACAATGCGTATATGGATGGAATTGAGTAAGAAAAGAAAATGAAATTCCCGGCTGCGGGGCACTGAAAAACAGTGTTTCGCGGCCGGATTTTTTTACACAAAATTTGCCTTGCACGGTCGAAACTGTAAGACTATAATGGGTTCAGATGGTTTTTCTAAATTTATGGGAGGCAAAAAAATGATTTTTAAACACATGGACCGGATTGTATTTGCAGGGGATTCCGTAACGGATATGGAGAGTGCACAGCCGGTGGGGGAAGGTTTATTTGAAAATGTCGGAAAGAGCTACGTCAGAATTGTTGAGAACATGCTGTCTGCATTTTACCCGGAGGTATACATTCGTGTGACAAACTCCGGTATCAGTGGAAACACAAGCCGCGATCTGCTGCAGCGGTTTGACCGCGACGTTGTTTCCCTGAACCCGGACTGGGTTTCTATTTGCATCGGTATCAACGATGTCTGGAGACAGTTCGACAGCCCGGCTATGCCGGATGTCCAGGTATCTCCGGAGGAGTACCGTTCTAACGTCGAACAGATGATTCTCTCCGTAAAAGATAACGTAAAAGGTGTTTTTCTCATGACCCCATATTATATGGAGCCAAATGCAGAGGACTGGATGAGAAAACGTATGGATACGTATGGGGCAATCTGCCGTGAGCTGGCCGAAAAATATGGCTGCTGTTTTATCGATCTGCAGGCTGTTTTTAATGATTACTTCCAATACCGTCATTCTTCCTACATTGCATGGGATCGGATTCACCCGAACCAGATCGGTGCAACCGTGATTGCGCGGGCGTTTTTGGAGAAATGCGGATTTGACTACAATCACAGACCGGGAGAGGAATAAAAACTAATATAAATACCATAACAAAAGCAGAAATTTGCGTTTTCGCGAGACGTGCAGATTTCTGCTTTTGTAACCCACTAAGCGATATCATAATTACCAGAGCTTGTCGGAATGGAAAGTTGTCGGAAGGATAGAAACTCGCACCACTGGTGCGAGAAATTAGTTGGAACAATAATATTATCATTATGGAAAAATGCAAGGATAACTTGCAGCGGGAATTTTATATTCGAATGACAAAAAGATATGGCTGGACGAAAAGAGTTTTAGCTAATTCTGTCTGAAAACGGCGGATAGAGTCGAAAAAAGAGAAAAAGAATCGGTAAAATTTTGCTTAAATTACCAAAAATAATTGCTGTTTTGGGGCGGTTATGGTATATTGTGACTATACATACATTTATGTGGCGCTGAATGGGGACATAAGAGTGAGACATAAAAGAAAGGTAACTATTCAGAACCCCATCTCGATTCCGCTTGCGCTGCATCTCGATGTTGCTTCTCGCCATATGAAATTCCAGAAAACCGCGCATTCATGCAAGCATGATTCACGATTTTCTTCTCTTTCGCATGGCGCTGAATAGTTACAAATAAAGAATAGAACAGGAGAAAAAAAGATATGTATCTGGAAGAGTATAAGAGATGGCTGGCAGCTGATCTGGAAGACGCAGATCTGAACCCGGAGCTGGCACGGATTGAAGGAAACGATGAGGAGATCAAGGACCGTTTTGCTGTATCTCTGAAATTCGGAACCGCAGGACTTCGTGGTGTACTTGGCGCAGGAACAAACCGTATGAATATCTATGTAGTGCGTCAGGCAACACAGGGCCTTGCAAACTGGGTAAAAACACAGGGCGGAAACCAGACCGTAGCCATCAGCTATGACAGCCGTATCAAGAGCGATGTTTTCGCAAAAACAGCAGCAGGCGTTCTGGCTGCAAACGGAATCAAAGTCAGAATTTACGATGCACTGATGCCGGTACCGGCACTTTCCTTTGCAACCCGTTACTATAACTGCAATGCAGGTATCATGGTAACTGCATCCCACAACCCGGCAAAATACAACGGCTACAAAGCCTACGGCCCGGACGGATGCCAGATGACCGATGATGCTGCAGCAATCGTATACGCAGAGATTCAGAAAACCGATATCCTGACCGGCGTAAAATATATGCCGTTTGCACAGGGAGTAGAAGAGGGACTGATCCGTTTCGTCGGCGATGACTGCAAGAATGCACTGTACGAAGCCATCGAATCCCGTCAGGTTCGTCCAGGCCTCTGCAAGACCGCTGGACTGAAACTCGTTTACAGCCCGCTGAACGGATCTGGTCTTGTACCGGTTACCCGTGTATTAAAAGACATCGGCATCACTGATATCACCATCGTTCCGGAGCAGGAGTATCCGAACGGATACTTCACCACCTGCAGCTATCCGAACCCGGAAATCTTTGCTGCACTGGAAAAAGGCCTGGATCTTGCAAAAGAGACCGGCGCAGACCTGATGCTGGCAACCGACCCGGATGCAGACCGCGTTGGTATCGCCATGAAATGCCCGGATGGAAGTTATGAGCTGGTAACCGGAAATGAAGTCGGCGTTCTGCTTCTCGACTACATCTGCGCAGGCCGCATCGAGAAAGGCACCATGCCGGAGAAACCAGTTGCTGTAAAATCCATCGTGTCCACACCGCTGGCAGATGCAGTTGCAGAGCACTACGGCGTAGAGCTCCGCAGCGTTCTGACCGGATTCAAATGGATCGGCGATCAGATTGCAAACCTTGAGGCAGACGGCGAAGTAGACCGCTTCATCTTCGGATTCGAGGAGAGCTACGGATACCTGGCAGGACCGTACGTAAGAGATAAAGACGCAGTCATCGGCTCCATGCTGATCTGCGAGATGGCAGCTTACTACAGAAGCATCGGAAGCTCTCTGAAACAGAGACTGGAAGAGATCTATGCCGAGTATGGCCGCTACCTGAACAAAGTAGACAGTTTCGAGTTCCCGGGACTTAGCGGAATGGACAAAATGGCCGGCATCATGGATGGCCTCAGAAAACAGCCGCTGACCGAGATCGCAGGTTCCACTGTTGTCAAAGTAACCGATTACGAGAAACCAGAAGAGACCGGACTCCCGGCAGCAAACGTTCTGATCTACAAACTGGCAAACGGTGAAACCGTCATCGTCCGCCCGTCCGGAACAGAGCCGAAGATCAAAGTATACTACACAACACTTGGTAAGGATCTGGCAGAGGCAGAAGCAGAGAAAGAAAAACTCGCAGAGGCTTTAAAACCGATTCTGGCATAAAGAAAATAAAAGAATGGAAGGGCGTGGCTTCGGTCACGCCCTTTTTTGAACTGAAATTTCTTTTGAAAAGTGTAAGATTTTCTGCAAAATGGCGTGATGATAGATGAAAGGGGGGATTTCCATATGGAGGATACTCATATTGTCCAAATGTACTGGGACAGGAACGAAACAGCGATCAGCGAGTCTGCGATGAAATATGGTACATACTGTACGTCCATTGCACAGAATATTCTGCAGAATCCGGCGGATGCAGAAGAATGTGTCAACGACACCTGGCTTCACGCGTGGAATGCTATGCCGCCGCACCGGCCGTCTCTGTTATCCACATTTCTTGGAAAAATAACGAGAAATCTTTCGTTTGATCTGTATCGAAAAATGCATCGCGGAAAACGCGGAGGAAGTCAGGTTGATGCGGTGTTGGACGAGTTGGAAGAATGCGTTTCGGGGAAAGATAATATTGAGCGGCAGTGGGAGATGAAAGAACTGATCGCGGAGATCAATCAGTTTCTGCAGAAGCTGCCGGAGGAGAAACGATGCATGTTTGTCCTGCGGTACTGGTATGTGGACAGTATCAGCGAAATCGCGGGGCGTCTGGGCAGAAGCGAAAACTATGTTTCAGTTACGCTGAACCGGATCCGTGGGAAACTGCATACACACTTGACGGAAAGGGGGTTCGAAGTATGAAGAAAGAAGAACTGTTTGAAACACTGAGTGACCTGGATCCTGCTATGGTGAAAAAGGCGCGGGACTATCAGCGTTCCCAAGGGGCTGCATGGAAAAAATGGACGGCCGCGGCAGCCTGCGCGGTGATCATCGGCGGAGCTGTGCTGGGGGTTACGACATGGAGAAATGGACAGGAGAGTTCGGCAGTCCGTTACCCGTCGGGGCTAAAGACGGTTATGGCAGCTTATCCGGCATCTGTGGCGCAGACGATGGATGCACAGGAATTTATGGAAAGTGATGCGCACTGGGACTGGTGGAATTCCTACAGGGAACTGACGACAAAATCAGCGGAACTGCAGTCGGGAATGGATGCGTATTATCAGAAACTGATGGAACAGATGCTGGTTTCCGATAATGAAAATACCGTCTGCTCGCCGATCAATCTGTATATCGCGTTTGCGATGCTGGCGGAAACTTCGGATGGAAATACGCGGCAGCAGATTCTGGATATGCTTGGTGCGCAGGATATGGACACCTTACGGAAAAATATTTCTTCGCTCTGGAAAAGCAATTATGCAGACACGCCCGCGCTGAAAAGTGTGTTGGCAAATTCGCTGTGGCTGGATGGTGAGGAAACATACAATGACACAACGCTGCAGCGGCTGGCGGAACAGTATTATGCATCGACCTTCCGTGGGACTCCCGGATCGGAAGAGATGAATCAGGCTCTGCGGACCTGGACGGATGATAATACCGGAGGGCTTTTAAAAGAATACACCGAAAATATGGCGATCGCCCCGGAAACGGTATTTGAACTGGTATCAACCATCTATTATAAGGCGATGTGGCGGGAGAATTTCTGGGAAGTGAATACAGAGAAGGAAACCTTCCACGGAGCTGCGGGAGATACCACTGTGGACATGATGAAGAAAACGGAATGGATGGATGTCTACCAGGGCGAACATTTCCGTGCAGTCAGCCTTAGCCTTCAGGACAGCGGCTCCATGTATTTCCTGCTTCCGGATGAAAATACCGATGTCAATGAACTGGTATCATCGCCGGATCTGATGAAGGTTATACGGCGGGATGAAAGCAGTGATAACTGGTATTCCCCTATGGTGAACCTGTCTGTTCCTAAATTTAAAGTATCGGAAAAAACAGACCTGATCGAAACGGTGCGCGCACTAGGTGTAACGGATGCGCTGGATACGGATCTGGCAGATTTCAGTCCATTAACAGGGGACAAAGAGAATTTATACCTGAGCAAAGCAGATCATGCCGCCACGCTAGAAATCGACGAAAACGGAGTAACCGGAGCAGCGTATACAGAACTCGGCATTTCAGAAACCGCAGCAGAAATACCGGACGACGAAATCGACTTCGTACTGGATCGTCCATTCCTGTTTCTTGTCACGGGGCAGGACGGATCGATTCTGTTTTCGGGAGTTGTGAGAAATATTGCAGAGACATGAAAAAAAGGAGTCGGACTGTCCGGCTCCTGTGTCTGAGACACGTTACGGTATCTCTTTTGTGCTTATTTTTGCTCTGCGTTCCTTTGTCGGAGCAGAAAAACAGACAAAATCAGTACAGCAGGGAAAATGCAGCCGGCCAGCATACCTGCCTTCAGATCGTCGCCGGTGTTTTGTGTGACAAATCCAATAACAAATGGGCCAATGGAACCACCCATATCTCCGGCCATGGCGAGAAGTGCGAACAGTGCAGTTCCGCCGAGTGGAATTTTAGAGGATGAAATACTGATGGTTCCCGGCCACATAATTCCTACGGAGAAACCACACACAACGCAGCCTATAAGATTTAAAAGAGGATATGGTGCGAGAGCTGCAGCCAGATAACAGATCAGGCAAAGTGTACCGGATGCGATCATAAATTTTGTTAAGTCAATTTTTTCCCCGTATTTACCATAGAAGGTTCTGCTGATGCCCATCATCACAGCAAACAGGCACGGTCCTGCAATGTCTCCAATGCTTTTTGAGAGACCTAATGCAGACTCGGCATAAGCGGAAGCCCATTGTGCCATCGAAATCTCGCTTGCTCCGGCGCAGACCATAAGAACAAGGGAAATCCAGAAAATGGGAAGACGGCACAGCTGACGAATGGTAAGTCCTTCTTCGCTTCCGGTCAGTGATTCAATCGGGCAGGAAAGAAAATTAAACGTATTGTACAGTGGAAGTACAGCCCAGATACATGCGAGGATCGGCCAGCGTTCCATACCAAAAACTGCCAAAAAAGCAGTGGAGAGTAAGATGACGCCTACAGACCCCCAGCAGTAAAAGGAATGAAGCAGACTCATAACGCTGTCCTTATTGTCAAACGGACAAGCTTCTACGATTGGGCTGACAAGAACCTCAATCAGTCCGCTTCCGGCGGCATAGATCATGGCACTGAGCAAAATTCCTGCATAGGCATTTGGCAGAATATTGGGCAGAAAGGCAAGTCCAATCAGGCCGCAGGCGGAAAGAATCTCAGAAGCAACGACACACCTGCGATAACCGATTTTATCGACATATCTGGCACAGAACAAATCGACAAGAAGTTGTGTGAAAAAGAATATTGTCGAGATAAACGCAATTTTTCCAAGAGAAATATGGTAAGTTCTGTGAAAGGTAAGAAATAGTAAAGGTGCAAAATTTGCAGAAATTGCCTGCGTGATAAATCCAAGATAACAGGCAATTAAGGTTTTGTGGTAGTTCTTTTTCATAGTGATATACTCCGTTTTTTAAAATGGCAGAACTGCTGCGGCCGTAGTGTTCGTTTCGTTGCCGTTCACCGTGTTCCATGGAGCGACAACGATTCTTTTTGTATAATAACGTAAAATAGTGTCGCTTTCACTGGAATATATCGTCTGTTTATTGTATAATATCGTAAAATAGAGAGGGGCGTGCCTGAAAAACGGAGGCGGGGAAAGATGGAATTTAATACATTTTATAACAAGATCCAAACGGATGAAAGCATGATGGAAACGATACAGCATGGAAACAGTGAGTATCCGTTTCAATTGTATTACGACGATCTTGCGTTGTTTGATTTTCATTGTGTAGAATGGCACTGGCATGTGGAGTTTGAGTTTGTTTTTGTACAGGAGGGAACAGCAACCTTCTGGGTTGGCGAAAAGCAGTTTTCACTGGGACAGGGAACGGGCATTTTTATTAACTCAAAGATTTTGCATCGCTATTTTTCTGAAGGCCATGCGATTATGCCAAATTTTGTTCTGAAACCGACATTTCTCGCTCCGGCAGACAGCCTGATTTACAAAAAATACATTGCACCGATACAGGCGTGTAAGGTGGACTGCATTGTCTTTTGCAGGGAAATAAAATGGCAGGCAGAAGCACTGGAGCTCATGCAGAAAATTCTCAAAGCGCAGGAATCAGACAAAGACCGGGAACTGGTTACTTTATTTCTGACGCAGGAATTGTGGCACTTGCTTTATTTGCACATGGATTCGGAAGTGCTGCAGAAAAAAAGAGAAAATACGGCATCCTCACAGGGAAGAACACAGCTGATGATGCAATATATTCATCAAAATTTCCGACAGAATCTTACCTTGGAGGATATTGCCGGGCAGGCTATGGTGAGCAAGAGTACGGCATTGAATCTGTTCCGAAGATATCTTCACGATACGCCGGTGCATTATCTGGTGAAGTATCGTCTGCAGGAGGCTGCAAAGCTTCTGGCCACGACGGAGAAAAAGATAACTGTAATTTCCGGCGAGACGGGATTTGAAAATATGGATTATTTTTGCAAGACATTTAAGAAATATTATGGGAGGACACCAACGGAATATCGAAGAAAAAAACAAATGGATACGGATGACAGAGAATGGATCGTTCAAGATGTAGTGTAAGAGGAAACGAAAAAATTACATTCTGAAAAAGGAGCGGAATCTGGTGTGGGTTCTGCTCCTTTTTAAATGGAAAATTATGGAATATACTTATTCGGCACAGCCAAAAACTCTTCTACATATTGCTCCAGTGCCGCAAGCAGTTCTTCAAGCGGAAAGACCTTCAGATCCTGCGCAGCTTCCGGCGGGACGGAGAGGAAGTGATGGAGGAGGTCAAGTACCTGTTGGACGTTCTCATATTGAATTTCTGTGATTCCAGGGTTCGTGACGTTAGGATTGAGATCGAGCGGGATGCAATAGCGGTTGACAAGATATGTATTCATTCGTGTATAGTCCCCGTAATAATACTCCTCCGTGAGATATCTGGAAAAAGGAATGGATGTCCGCGATTTTTTGATATAAACCGTTGCAATCTCATCTCTCATATCTGTAATTTCCCCATCCGCATTATAAAATTCCACAATCTGAGGAATGAAATCCTTAAAAAATTTCCGGTCAATATAAAGATGAAAATAATATCCCAGTGCGCTCGAATCTGGCAGAAGTGAACGGTATTTCGCTGTAAACCGTGTAAGATCCGGGAATACCATCATTTTTTCGCGGTAAAGCGGATCGCGGAAATGGGAGGATTCTTTCTGCTGCGTCGCATCCGGCAGAAGATTTCCGATCAGAAAATCATTTACCGATGAAATCGGATATGGAAAATCCGGGTGGGACGGGAGGTGCTTTAACAGCATTTGGGCTGCGGTAAGATGTAAGATAAAACCTGGCATGGGAATGAAGATGTCCTTTCGTATTTGCTTCTAATCTAAACAAAATGGCAGCGTTTGTCAAATTCTATTTGAGTGGCGTAAATTCTAAAAAAAACATAAACACCGGCAGATTTCTTGACATAGAAATTTGCCGGTGTTATTATTTAACGCGCGTAAATAAATAACACTGTTAAGCATTTGCGGCAAAAGGAGGGGGAAAACATGAAAGATGCATTTGAAAAACTGTTTCGTGCGGTGCACCAGTTTAAAAAACTGAACGTATCAGACCTGATTCCGGGACTCAGCAGTTCCGAATTTTCCGTTATGGGTGCGATTTTGCAAATGGGAGAAAACGGAAAAATTACAAGCTCAGAGCTGGCGGCGAAGACCAAAACACTTCCGCCGGCTGTGTCGCGCACACTGCGCGGACTGGAGGAAAAAGGATATGTAGAGCGGAGCGTTGACAAAAAAGACCGCAGAAATACATATATCAGTCTGACAGAGAAGGGCTGGAAAAAAGGGGAAGAGGTACGGGACAGAATGCAGGACTTTGGCTGCTCTGTGATGTCACAGTTAAAGGAAGAGGATATAGATCAGCTGGTTGCTTATCTGGATCGTATCTATGAGATCGCAGAAAAAGAAATTGACACCCGAAAACGACAGAATTAGTGTGCCGGCAAGCTGGTACACAAAAAAAGACAGAAAGGGGAAAAAATGAGTAAGATTTTCAAGAACATGATCCCGTACTGGAAATCGATTCTCGTGATTCTTGTGCTTCTGTTTGTCCAGGCGTGGTGCGACCTGTCGCTCCCGTCGTACACATCCGACATCATCGATGTGGGCATTCAGAACAGTGGTGTTGAGCACGTTACACCGAAACGAATCACAGAGGAAGAATTTCAGACGGCCGAGTTTATCATGACGGATGATGAGGTGGATTTATGGGAAAGCCTCTATACGAAAAAGGACGGCTATTATGAACGGAACAAAGCTTCTGAAAAAGAACTTGATGAAGCAGACGATACACTGACCGTTGCACTGCTGATGAATTACCAGATGGGTGCGATGGAGGAGGATACCTTTAAACAACTCATGGCACAGCAGACCGGTCAGGATGCGTCGGTGTTTGAAAACATGACGATTGAGCAGATCGGCGAGATGATGCATGTGGAGCTGAAGAGCTTCCAACAGGAAAAAGAGGATGACGATGGAAACAAAGTCAAAGTCACCTGTGTGGATGTCCGTCCAATCTTTGCAGCGATGCTCGAGAGCGGACAGATGGATAAAGACACCGTGCTCTCGATGCGCGACAGCATGGAAAAAACGCTTGATACGATGGGAAGCTCCCTGGTAAAATCGATGGGCATTGCGTATGCAGTTTCCGCAGACAAAGCGGCGGGCCTCGATCTAGACCAGATTCAGAAAACGTATCTTCTGACCGCAGGCCTCAAGATGGTCGGCATGGCACTCCTGATGGGTGTGGTAACTGTTCTCGTCGGACTGTTTGCCTCCCGCGTCGGCGCCGGAATCGGCCGCGATCTGCGCGAAAAAGTATTCAAACGGGTTGTCGGATTCTCCAATGTGGAGATGGATCAGTTCTCCACCGCATCGCTGATTACCCGAAGCACGAACGATATCCAGCAGATCCAGATGGTCTCCGTCATGGTACTGCGAATGGTTGCCTACGCACCGATCCTTGGCATCGGCGGTGTGCTGAAAGTCATGAAAACGGGAGCCGGTATGGAATGGATCATTGTTCTTGCGATCATCGTCATTCTCGGCTACGTGATGCTGCTTGTCTCCCTTGCGATGCCGAAATTCAAGCTGATGCAGAAACTGGTCGACAACATCAACCTCGTATCGCGTGAAATCCTGACCGGACTCTCTGTCATCCGTGCGTTCGGAAGAGAGGACAAAGAGGAAGAGCGCTTCGACGGTGCGAATAAGGAACTGACCAAAACAACCCTGTTCACCAACCGCGTCATGACCTTTATGATGCCTGGTATGATGATGATTATGAACGTGCTGACCGTCGGAATCGTATGGGTCGGTGCACATAAAATCGATGCCGGCACGATGCAGGTCGGTGCAATGACTGCATTTATTACCTACGCCATGATGATCGTCATGTCTTTCCTGATGCTGACAATGATGTCAATCATGCTGCCGCGTGCCGCTGTTGCCGCCGGCCGTATCGATGAAGTCATTCAGACAGAATCCTCCATTCAGGATGTCAAAAATCCGGAGCAGCTGGAGGTTCACAACGGAGTTGTCCGCTTCGATCACGTCAACTTCCGTTATCCGGGCGCCGAGGAGGATGTGCTGCATGACATCGACTTCGTTGCCGAGCCTGGCAAGACGACAGCGATCATCGGAAGCACCGGCTGCGGTAAATCGACGCTGGTCAACCTGATCCCACGTCTCTATGATGTGACGGGCGGAAAGATTACGCTCGATGGAAAAGATATTCGAAACATTACGATGAAGGATCTGCGCGATGAGATCGGTTTCGTGCCGCAGAAAGGTGTGCTGTTCTCGGGAACGATCGCATCCAACCTGCGCTTCGGAAAAGACGATGCGACGGATGCGGAGATCGAAAAGGCAGCCGCAATTGCGCAGGCAACCGAGTTTATCGAGGCAAAAGATGACAAATACGAAACCGCGATTGCACAGGGCGGAACGAACGTATCCGGCGGACAGAAACAGCGTCTGGCGATTGCGCGTGCGATTGCAAAAGACCCGAAAATCTTTATTTTCGACGACAGTTTTTCTGCACTTGACCTGAAAACGGATGCGGCGCTTCGAAAAGCACTGGCGGAGAATGTCAAAGACAGCACCGTGATCATCGTGGCACAGCGGATCAGCACGATTCTCCATGCGGAGCAGATTCTGGTGCTCGATGACGGAAAAGTAGTCGGAAAAGGTACGCATGAGGAATTGCTGAGAAGCTGCGAGGTTTACCAGGAGATTGCGAAATCTCAGCTGTCAGAGAAAGAGCTTGGACTGAAGGAAAGTGAGGTGGCTGACCATGAGTAATGAAATGAACCAGCAGCCGCGCAAAAGAGGACCGATGGGACGGATGGGCCGCGGCATGCAGCCGGGCGAGAAGCCGAAAGATCTGAAAAAATCGATCAAACAGCTCGCCCAGTACATCGGAAAATATAAAATTGCGATTTTTATCGTTATGATCTGTGCCGCATGCTCGACGGTGTTCAACGTTGCCGGACCAAAGATTCTCGGAAAAGCTACGACCGCACTGTCCGAGGGACTGATGGAAAAGATCCGGGGCACAGGAAGCATTGATTTTGCAAGAATCGGAACGATTCTGCTGTTTGTACTTGGCCTGTATCTGATGAGCGCCCTGTTCAGCTTCATCCAGGGCTGGATTATGACCGGCGTTACCCAGAAGGTATGCTATCGTCTCCGGAAGGAAATCTCGGAGAAAATCAACCGCATGCCGATGAAATATTTTGAGAGCCGCACCTATGGCGAAGTGCTCTCACGTATTACCAACGATGTCGACACACTGGGTCAGGGACTGAACCAGAGCATTACCACAATCATCACATCCGTGGCAACGCTGGTCGGCGTTCTGATCATGATGCTGAGTATCTCTCCGCTGATGACGCTGATCGCACTTGTGATCCTGCCAATTTCTATGGGGCTGATCGGACTGGTGACGAAGAAATCCCAGAAATTCTTCCGTGACCAGCAGGAATATCTGGGTCACATCAATGGACAGGTTGAGGAGGTTTACGGCGGCCATCTCGTCATCAAGGCATTCAACCGCGAGAGGGATACGATCGAAGAGTTTGAAAAAACCAACAATATTCTTTACGATTCCGCATGGAAATCCCAGTTTTTATCCGGTATGATGCAGCCGATTATGATGTTTGTCGGAAATTTAGGCTACGCCTGCGTGGCATTGACCGGCGGACTTCTGGCGATCAAAAACGTGATCACGATCGGTGATATCCAGGCATTTATCCAGTATGTGAAAAACTTTACCCAGCCGATCCAGCAGATTGCGCAGGTGATCAACATGGTACAGTCGATGTCGGCGGCATCCGAGCGTGTCTTTGAATTCCTGAACGAAGAGGAAGAGGATCAGACCACGGAAAATCCGGCGGACATTGAGACGGTAACAGGAGCAGTAACCTTTGACCATGTACAGTTCGGATACAATCCGGATCAGATCATCATCCATGATTTCTGTGCGAAGGTAAAACCGGGTCAGAAAATTGCCATTGTCGGCCCGACTGGAGCAGGAAAAACGACAATGGTTAAGCTGCTGATGCGTTATTATGATGTAAACAGCGGAGCCATTCTTCTGGATGACCACAATATCAGGGATTTCAACCGCAGAGAGCTTCGCGATGCCTTTGGTATGGTGCTGCAGGATACGTGGCTGTTCAAGGGCAGTATCATGGAAAATATCCGCTACGGCCGGCTCGATGCCACGGATGAGGAGGTTATTGCAGCGGCGAAGGCTGCGCGGGCACACCATTTCATTCAGACCCTGCCGGGCGGCTACCAGATGGAGCTGAATGAGGATGCAAGCAATGTATCCCAGGGACAGAAACAGCTTCTGACGATCGCAAGAGCAATTCTTGCAGACAATAAGATCCTGATTCTCGATGAGGCGACCTCATCCGTTGATACCAGAACAGAGATCGAGATCCAGAAAGCAATGGATAACCTGATGAAGGGTAGAACAAGCTTTGTCATTGCCCATCGGCTGTCCACGATTCGTGATGCGGATCTGATTCTTGTCATGAAGGACGGAGATATCATCGAGCAGGGCAACCATGAAGAACTGCTTGCGAAGAATGGGTTCTATGCAAACCTTTACAATTCGCAGTTTGAGGATATAGTTGCGTAACAGCCTTTGCGGGCGATATAAATTTATTGTAACAACACCTGAGTTGGCAAAACGGTTCAGGTGTTGTTTTTTTTCGAGGGAAAATCTCGTTACATTTTCCCGTCAGGCAAAAAAGCTCTCAGAGCAGAATGATCTGATGTTTGTCCCAGATCATTCATGTTATCCCAGGTTACTTGAGAGAAAAGAAAAAATTTGGTATGCTATTGAGAAGTAGAATCTTCGATAAGAAGCACGGGGGAAAATAATGAATTTAATTTTATGTGATGATGATAAAGTGTTTTTAAATAAACTGGAAATCAGAATTCGAGGTTTATGTCAGAAACATAAGATTGCAGTGAAAATGGAGTGCTACGTATCTGCGAAGGAGATGCTGGAAGGAATCAAAAATCTTGATGAGATTTCTGTTTTTTTTATTGATATCGATATGCCGGAAGTGAATGGATTTGAGGTTGCATCGTATCTGAAAAAGTGGAACAGAGAATGTTGTATTGTGTTTGTATCGAATAAGGATGATCTGGTGTTTCAGTCATTGGTGTATCATCCATTCTTTTTTATCCGCAAGGCACATCTGGATGAGGAACTGGAGCCGCAGTTGCTGGAACTGCAGAAAAAGGCAGGAAAGAAAGTTCCCCAAATAGAACTGCAGACAGGGCGTCAGAGTGTAAAACTTGCATTGCGTGATATCTGGTTTGTGGAGAGCGAGAAGAACTATCTGCTTTTCTATCGGGAAAAAGATACGAGGGATGAGGCGATTCGTGTAAGAATGAAAATGTCAGAAGCGGAGAAAAAACTAGAAGCGCATAAATTTGTAAGGACACATAAAGGATATTTGGTTAACATGAACTATGTATATCGGTTGCGCGAAAAAGAACTTCTGCTATTGAACGGGAAAAGCATTCCTGTCAGCAGAAATTATCTGAATCAGGTTCGAATGAAAATTATGGGAGTGGTGATGGAATGAGTGCAACATTTTGGAAGGTTTTTGAACTTGCAATTTCTGTTTGGGAAAACATACTTTTGTTGGAATTCTGCATGGATTTTATGCAGCAGAAACCCAAAGGGAAAAAAGGTAAAATTTTGTGGGGAATTGCAGTGCTATTTGGGCTAATCTTTCCTGCGTTGGAAAAGTATCCTGCGTTATATGACAGGTGGGAAATGTGGATCACATTGATTTGGCTTTTTGTCTATTTGATGGTGGGTACACAGGGAAGTGTTCTGAGAAAGGTTACTGCAGCGGTAGTTGCGAGAGCAGTATTGATGATGGTAAACACAGCGATCCTTTTCGGCGGCAGTTTTATCCTTCAAGAAAGTGTTGCATCGTTTATTCAAGATCAGGATACAGTAAGAATTGCGATCATGCTATTATCAAAAATTTCTTATTTTTTTGTTGGTAAATTACTAAATAGTCTTTTGTTTGAACGAGAGAATCTGATAAGCTGGCAATGGATTGTCATGGGATGCAACCTTGTTTTCTCAATTATTGCGGGAAATACTATTATTTTGGTAGTAAGAGATCTGCCAAGTGTGCAGATGCAGGAACAGAAATGGATTTTGCTGTGCGTATGCTGTATCTGGCTGATGTGCCTGATTATGTACTTTATAGTACAGCAAATGAGCAAGGATAATCAAACAAAGCTAGAATATGAACTGATGAAAGAAAAAGAGAAATATTCAAAGGAAAGTATGGAAATTATTAAGAGAAGTAATGAAGAATTACGAGAATTTAAACATGATTTGAAAAATTATCTTTTACCTCTGCAAGAGGCAATGGAGACCATGCCGCAGTCGGAAATGGTAAAGGTATGGGAAAAAATTAATCAGAAAATTGAAGATGTGCAGACACTAATTCAGACAGGAAACAGTTATGTGGATTCTATGATTAATACAAAAATTACTCTTGCGAGAAGTGAAAAAGTAGATGTGAAGTGTACGATTCTGAGCAAAATGGAAGGAATTGATGATTTGGAATTTTGCTCTGTGTTTGGAAATCTCATGGATAATGCGATTGAAGCAGAGCGGAAAGTTACAGAGAAGAAAGAAATTATAATTTTTGTAGAGGAAAAAATGGGATATCTTCGGTTGGAGATTCAAAACAAAATAGAAAAATCTGTTTTAAATGAAAATTCAAGTTTGAATACGACGAAGAAAGATACAAGCAGCCACGGGATTGGGCACAAAAGTGTAAAACGGACGATGCAAAAGGTAGGTGGCGCGTTAAAGTATTATGAGACAGGAGATTTGTTTTGCGCAGAGGCAGTATTTCCGATAAAATAAGATAAAACGTAATAAAAAAGACTTTATTTGTATGAAGGAAGCAAAAAGAATGCGGATTTCAAAGAACAAAGTTTTATTTTTTGCTATCTGTACTGATTATCCCAGATAGAGCATGATATCCCAGATCCGTTGACGATGGAGAAAAATTTCGCTATGCTTCGAGTAACAGAAGAGAAAGAACGAAATTTTGAAAAGAGGGGATATATGGGAAAGAAAGTATTGGGAATTATGGTAATATTACTGTTCTTTACAGGTTGTCAGAATATGGGAAATGAGTCAGAAAATTTGCAGCAGGTAGAAAAACAGGAAAATGGAGAAGAACGGAATAGTTCTATCAGCAATGATGAAACGGAAACAAATGTGACACCTGAAAATGATCAGGAATTAAGCAATGGTGAGCACATCCGTTTTCAGCTTGGCAGTCAGGCCAAAATTGATGCGATTGTTGACATGCCGGACAAAAAATGGAATGAGTTTGAAAAATGTGTGATAGAAGTGGATGGATTTCAAGGAGAAAGTGTGTTCAATAAAATACTTGGGAAAATTCCGGAAAGTGGATTGGAAACAAGAAAAGGAGACACAGGAGAGCCGGACGTTTGTTATTCGTATGAGGGAATACTTGGCGAACAATTAAAAAATCAAAATGGAACGGTGTCTGTCAGCAATATATTAGGAGTGGAAACGGAAGAAGGAAAAAAAGTTTATTATAATTTGCCTGTTGAATATATTACATCAGCCTATGGTGAAGGGATTTTGGTCAGAGACAATGAGCAGGAAATTTCATTGGAAGACGAAGAAAAGCTGATAGAGGAAGGAAAAGAGTTTGTTAGATGGATTGGAGACTGGGAAAAAGTTGAATTGACCAGTAAATACAGTTTTTCGTATGAACAGATGGAAAAACAGCAGGAATTAATGGAACAGGCAATCGAGAATGGAGAATTGCTAAAGCCTCAGAAGATTCAGAAATATGAGTGGTCAAAAGCAGATGATTGTTTCCTGTTGTTTTTTCAGGGTTATCTGAATGGGGTTCCTGTATTATGCAATGAAATTAACCGGCAGGATGATCTTTATATTCCGTCATCTAAAATACAGGCTGTTATAACGGAGGGCGGAATTCAATATCTTCAAGCAGTTAATCACTATGCTATTCGGGAAAAGGAACCGGTATCTCTTGCGGAAAAAGATATTATCTTGGAAACGCTGAGAAATAAGTATGATTTGGCAATTGCTGAGCCGATTACGCTGGATCAGATGAAACTGATTTATTACCCGATGACAACGGGAAGAAATGAAACGGGGCATTGGATGTGCGATATGATTCCTGCGTGGCAGTTTCGATTTATAGAAGATGAGATCGAACAGTATGTTTACATCAATGCACTGGATGGACGGGAAATTGCAGGGTGAGTTTGTCTGAGCTTTATGATTTACTCAAAGAATAAATTATTTTTGTGAAAGATGTGGCTCCGGGCTAAGCGGGGTCACATCTTTTATAGAGGCGAAGAGAAGTTTCGAGAGAGGGAATGTACCAACCGGTAAAACCATCTCGAAAATCAAAACAGAAAGAAGGTGATCTTTCATGAAGTTTTTTCGAATGATAAAAATGGATTTTAAAAGAATGTTTTTATCAGGAAAATTTTATTTTGCCATTGCAGGTGCGATGCTGGTTACCGTGTTGAACATCAGTCAGGAAGCAATGCAGAGCCGGTGGAATGTATCGGTATATTACCTGGTTGTCAGCAGCCATGGTGTGGGTGCATTTTTTGAAGTGTTTTCTGTGCTGGCTGTGCTGCCGTTTGCGCTGAGCTATTGGGAAGACAGCAGAAATGGCTATCTTAGATGCATTGAGACACGCATAGGGAGAACAGCATATTGCTGGTCGCATCTGGTGGTTGCCTTTTTCGGTTCTGTGATCAGTATTTTTCTGGGAATGGCAGTTGTTTATGGCGTTTTGGCATTAAAAATACCGTGGATAAAAAAAGAAGAGCTTGAAACATTAACAGGCAGTTTAAGCTATGGAAATGGACTCGTTCTGCCGTTTTACCTTGCCGCAAGATTTGGAGTTGAGGCTGTCAAGTATGCATTTATGGCAGTTTTTGCGCTTATGATATCGGGAAAAATAAAAAATCTGTTTGTGCTGGTCAGCACACCGGCTCTTTTTTATTATGCAAGCCAGCTTGTAGCAGAAGCGCTGCAGCTGCCGGGCCAGATGAGATGGTACCAGCTCCATGGGGGAAGTATCCGGAATTTTAAGGATTTTTTTGTGATAGCTGGTTATTTCCTTATTCTGACAGGAATGGAAGGTGTAATTTTCGTGCGAGTGGTAAAGAGGAGGGCGCAGAATGGATAGAATACGGATGAGCCTTCGGGTATGTCAGATACGTTTGCGGAAAACATTCACAACACCACGGTTTTATGTTGCGCTGTTGTGGATTGCGATCCTTTTTCATGTAATGACGGCGGGTATTCGAGGCTTCTGCGAGCAGACCGGAGTTGATGTGACTTTTTGGATGCTGCCGTTTATGACCAGATATAATGGAGACCAGATTATCATCGTTCTTGGGGCTCTGCTGCTTTTCTGTGATGCTCCGTTTCTGGAACCGAACAGCGGGTGGCAGATTCTGCGGGTCGGGCGGAAAAGCTGGTTTTGGGGAAACATGCTATACATTGTGGTTGTTTCCTTTTTTTACACCATATGCTTAAGTATGATTCCGGTACTGCTTGTGTTTCCGAATGTAGGGTGGGAAACCGGATGGGGGAAGGTGATCAGTACGCTGGCTCAGACGAATGCGGCATATACCTTTAACCAGGAACCGTTGGATTATCTGATCCTTTCGCGATTTTCGCCGCAGGAGGCAATGGGGCTCACAATGCTTGCAATCTGGTGCCTGTCGGTTATGACAGGCGTTGTGAGTTATGCCGGAAATTTTCTGGTACACAGGGGATTTGGAATCGTCATCAACTGCGGCATCGCACTCACCGCGCTTCTGCTCAGCAAATTTTCCAACATCACAATCGGCTATTACTGCGCGCCGCCGCTTTGGATGAACATTGCGAGCTACAAGTGGCAGGGGTATGGAAACGGGCCGTCGATGGCATATGTTTACAGTGTCTTTGCGATTGTCATCGGCGCATGCACGATCCTCTCGTATCTCGGGATTCGGAAAAAGGATCTGAACTTTGTGGAGGAAATCTGAAAGAATGGAAGAAAAGATAAGAATAGAAAACGTGACAAAAAAGTTTGGCAGCTACGCGGCGCTGGACGGGATCAGCCTGAGCTTTGAAAAAGGAAAAATTCACGGAATGATCGGAAGAAACGGAAGTGGGAAGACGGTACTGTTTAAGTGCATCTGCGGATTTCTCCGGGTGGACGATGGCGCGGTTTTTGTGGATGGAAAACAGATTGGGAAAGAGATCGAAGCGCCGGAGAGTATTGGCGCCATCATCGAGACACCGGGCTTTCTTCCGGGCTACAGTGCCAGACAGAATCTGCAGTTTCTCGCCGGCATCCGCAGGAAGATCGGAAAAAAGGAGATCGATGCGGCCATCCGAAAAGTCGGACTGGATCCGGAAGCGAAAAAGCATGTCGGCAAGTATTCGCTCGGCATGCGCCAGCGTCTCGGTATTGCACAGGCGATTATGGAGGAACCTTCCCTTCTGATTCTGGATGAACCGATGAACGGTCTCGACAACCAGGGCGTGCAGGAGATGCGGCAGCTGTTTTTGAAACTGAAAGACGAAGGAAAAACCATTCTTCTTGCCAGCCACAACCGGGAAGACATTGCAGCACTGTGCGATACGACGGTGGAGATTGACAGAGGAAAGATTGTAGGCTGACGGAAAAAAGTTGCTCGTTTTTGGTGAATCTCATTGTCTTCCGGTGAAGCAGAGAATATAATAAAAACACAGAGAAGATCGAATCTTACGCTATTTGGTGTAGGATGGAGACAGGGAAAACAAAAAAAGATTACGAAAACGAGGACATGAACAATGGCAGACAGACACACAACAGAAAAATTGCTGGAGGGCGAACGCCTTTCCGGAAAGGTGACACTCTTTGCAAAAGTAACGATTTTACCGGGTGATGAGCTTCCGTATCATGAGCATCATGGGGAGACAGAAGCGTATCACATCCTGTCCGGTGCGGGTATGTATCAGGATAACGACAAAACCTACCCGGTGCAGGCGGGCATGACGACGTTCTGCGAGGACGGCAGCGGCCATGCGGTTTCCTGCGCAGGGGAAGAACCGCTCGTGTTTCTGGCGATGATTCAGAAAAAAGTAGAATAAGCAGGTACGGATATGAGCAGAAAGAAAAAGCCCAGAATGGAATACCGCTATTACGAAGTGCCGGAAAAATGCCCGGTGCTGGTGCTGCAGGGAGAAAAATGGTTGCAGAATTATGGGTACCAGATTGATTATCTGCATTTTCATAACCTGATGGAGATCGGTTTCTGCTATTACGGTGAGGGAACGATTGTTTTGGAAGATGAGGAACTGCCGTATCATGGCGGTATGTTTACGGTGGTGCCGAAAAACTTTCCGCATACAACAAACTCAAAAGAAAACAGTGTATGTTCCTGGGCATGGGTGTTTGTGGATGTGGAAGGATTTATTACAGAGCTGTATAAGGGCAATATGCGCATGGCACAAAAGCTGATTGCGCGTATTAACCAGAAGGCCCATTTTGTGAAAAATGAGGAAAGGCCGGAGGTCGCGGAGATGATCAAACTGATCATTAAATGCATGGGTGAAAAACGGGAATTTTATCTCGAGGAAGTGAAAGGACTGACCAGAGCGCTTCTGATGCAGATTGCCAGATGGAATGAAAGGGACGAGGAGCAGGAAAAGAATTCTATTGTAGATGATGCCAGTATCGCTCTGATTCTGCCTGCGCTGGATTATATTGGAGAAAATTATAAAGAGATTCTTCGAATTGAGGAGCTGGCAGAGGTATGTCATATCAGCGAAACACATCTGCGCCGTATTTTTCAGGAATCCATGCGGATGACGCCGGTTGAGTACATTAACTGGGTCCGGATCCGGGCGGCATGTAAGGAACTGCGGAAAACAAATATTTCTGTAAATGAGATTGCAATGCGAAGCGGATTCACAACAATTTCTACATTTAACCGTAATTTCCGCCGGATTCTTGGTGTATCTCCACAGCAGTGGCGAAGTGCACCGGAACATTATGAACGAAAATTGTTGAATTTTGATATAAAAACACAGGAAGGATGGTGATGTCCGTCAAAATGCCTATAAATGGTTGAAAATGCATAACATAGAGTTAAAAATGCGCACAAACGACGGGAAAATATGTAATACTTTGTACATGTTGAGGGAATAAAAACATAAAAAATGTACAAAACAACCAAAAAATTTCTGTGCTGTAAAAAGTGCGGAGGTTCCGGTTGTAAAATAACATCTTAAGGAGGATGTGCAATATGAAAAGAAAAATTGTATCAATCGTAATGGCATCAGCAATGGTATTTGGACTGGCTGCATGTGGCTCCAGCGGAGGAACTACAACAAGTTCCAGCAACGGCGGAAACGATGCATCAGCAGCAAGTGAAACCACTGCAAAATCAGAGAGCAGCGACGTAGTAGAGGGCGGCTCTGATGATGACAACACCTTAACCGTATGGACCTGGGACCCGAACTTCAACGTTTACGCGATCAAGAAAGCAGCTGAAATTTATGCACAGGATCACGAAGGATTCAAAGTAGAAGTCAGCGAAGTACAGTCCGACGACATTGAAACCCGTCTGACCACAGCAGTTTCCGCAGGAGACTTAAGCACTCTGCCGGATATCTTCCTGATGCAGGATAACTCCTTCCAGAAATATGCAACCAACTATCCGGACATCTTCACCGATCTGACCGATTCCGGAATTGATTTCAGCGAATTCTCATCCGCAAAAGTTGCTTACTCTACTCTGGATGGGAAGAACTACGGAATTCCGTTCGACAATGGTGCCGTTATCGAGTGCCTGCGTACTGATATGCTGGAGCAGGCAGGCTTCACCGTAGATGATTTCACAGATATCACCTGGAATGACTTTATGGAGAAAGCAAAAGTTGTCAAAGAGAAAACAGGCCAGCCGATCCTGACATCTCAGGCCGGATCTCCGGACCTTGTTATGGAAATGCTGCAGTCTTGCGGTGAGTCCCTTTTCAACGAAGATGGATCTGTCAACATCGTAGACAACAAAGCACTGAAACCAATCCTTGAGATTTACAGCCAGATGGTAAAAGATGGCACTCTTGTAGAGGTTACTGACTGGGATCAGTACATTGCATCCATCAACAACGGAACCACAGCAGGCGTTATCAACGGATGCTGGATTATGGCTTCCATCACAGCAAACGAAGATCAGTCCGGTAAATGGGCGCTCACCAATATGCCAAAACTGGACGGCATCGACGGAGCAACCAACTACTCCAACAACGGTGGTTCTTCCTGGGCAATTTCTTCCAACTGCAAGAAAACCGATCTTGCCATTGACTTTATGAAATCTACCTTCGCAGGCAGCACAGCTCTTTACGATGACATCATCGCAAAAGGCGCTCTGGCAACCTGGGCACCGGCAGGAGATTCCGAAGCATATGCACAGCCAGTTGCATTCTTCAGTGATGACCCGGTTTATGCAAAAATCGTTGATTTCGCAACCAAGACTCCATCCAACATCACTGGAGCATTCTACTACGATGCACGTGATGCTGTCGGAACCGCACTTTCCAATATCATCCAGACAGGAGCAGATATGGACAGCGAACTTCAGACCGCACAGGAAACTGTAGAGTTCAACATGGGTGGCTGATATCCTGCAATACATAAAAAAGTAGGACGATAAGAAACGGGTCTGCTTCCTGGACAGACAGAAGCAGGCCCGTTCTGTATCTATGCGGTGTGTGTTTGAAAAATGATTTCTGCAGGAGAACATGAAATGTTGTCTGCAAAAAGATTTTTTCAAACACACGCCAGGTAAAAAAAGAAAGGAAGATTCCATGAGCAGTCAGAAGAAAAAAGGAATGAACTTGGAAAGAAAACAGAATCTTACCGGCTGGGCTTTCCTGATGCCGGCAACGATCCTGATCGCATGGATGAGCTTTTATCCGATGATTCAGGCATTCATCCTGTCTTTACAGACAGGTATGGGCATCAACCTGAAATTCAACGGATTTGCAAACTATGCCCGTATTTTAAAAGACCCGACCTTTAAACAGACCTTAAGCAACACCTTCTTTTATCTGATTATTCAGGTGCCGATCATGCTGATCCTCGGCCTGATGTTTGCTTCCATGCTGAACAACAAAGATCTGCGTTTTAAGGGACTGTTCCGTACCTGCATTTTCCTGCCGTGCGCAACATCTCTCGTATCTTACGCGATGATCTTCCGTTCCCTGTTTGCAAATGACGGTTTTATCAACACCGTTCTCCGCGGCCTCGGCATGAACCCGATCATGTGGTTCTCCAATGCGTGGACAGCCCGTGCGGTTATCATCATCGCCCTGATCTGGAGATGGACCGGATACAACATGGTCTTCTATCTCTCCGGTATGCAGAACATTGAATATTCGATCTACGAAGCAGCCAAAATCGACGGCGCAAGCCCGCTGCAGACTTTCTTCAAGATCACCGTTCCACTGTTAAAACCGATGATTTTGCTGACCACAATTACTTCTACCAACGGTACTCTGCAGCTGTTCGATGAGTCCCTGAACCTGACAAACGGAGGTCCTGGAAAATCAACCATGACCATGTCTCATTATATTTACAATATGTCCTTTGTACAGAGCCCGAACTTTGGCTATGCGGCAGCAATGTCCATCCTGATCCTGATCATGGTAGCCATTCTGGCACTGCTTCAGATGAAAGTAGGTGACGAGCGATAATGGGAAAAACAAAGAAATTCTTCATGTATCTGGTTTTAACGGTAGCATCCCTCCTTTCTGTATTTCCGCTGTACTATATGTTCTGCGCGTCTACGAACAGAAGTATTGATGTTATTGCCGGAAAACTGATTCCGGGTACTTATCTGATGGAAAACTTCAAGTCACTGATTGCGCAGCAGAACCTGCGTCTTGCACTGTGGAACTCGTTCCGGAATGCAACGGTACTGACGGTCCTTTGTCTTCTGGTCTGCTCAATCGCAGGTTATGGATTTGAAATTTATCATGACAAAGCGAAAGATGCGGTATTTACCGTGCTTCTGACTGCGATGATGATCCCGTTTGCAGCAATCATGATCCCGATGTTCCGCATGTTTTCACAGTTAAAAATGGTCAACACGATGGTAGCATTTATGCTTCCTTCGATTTCCACTCCGTTTATGATTATGATGTTCCGTCAGGCTTCCCGTTCTTTCCCGCACGATATCATCGAAGCGGCAAGACTGGATGGTTTAAGCGAGACAGGAATTTTCTTCCGCATGTATATGCCGACCATGAAATCGACCTATGCGGCAGCAACGATTATCACCTTCATGAATGCATGGAACAACTATCTGTGGCCAAAGGTTATCTTGCAGAACAATGATTCCATTACCATGCCGATGCTGGTAGCGAACCTGCTCGGCGGCTACACTGTAGATTATGGCGTGCTGATGCTCGGCGTATTCATCTGTACGATCCCGACAGCAATCATTTTCTTCTGCTTCCAGAAGAGCTTCACAGAAGGTATCACAGGTGCTGTAAAATAAGAAAAAGAATCGAACAGAAAAGGTGGATATTTGGATGAATATCCACCTTTTTTCAAAAGATCAAAGAAAATAAAATTCCAGAAGGAGGAAAATAAAAATGGGTGTATTTCAGTATGAAAAAGTGAAGGACCCGACGTATTATGGAGAGAACCGGGTACCGGCGCATTCCGATCACAGGTATTATGGATCGGTGGAAGAAATGGAGCAGCATGTGGAAAACTTCCGTCACAGTCTGAATGGACTGTGGAAATTCCACTATGCAAAGAACTACGAGAGCACGATTCCGGGATTTGAGACACCGGAGTATGACTGCACAAAATGGGATGATATCCGCGTGCCGGCGCATATCCAGATGGAGGGATACGACGCACCGCAGTATGCCAATGTGCAGTATCCGTGGGAAGGAAGAGAAGAAATCCAGCCGGGCGAGATTCCGGAGCGGTTCAATCCGACGGCTTCCTATGTGAAATATTTTGAAGTGCCGGATCAGATGAAAGGAAAACGGCTTTTTGTTTCCTTCCAGGGAGCAGAGAGCGGTATTGCCGTATGGCTGAACGGAACGTTCCTTGGCTACAGCGAGGATACGTTTACTCCGTCCGAGTTTGAACTGACCCCGTATCTGAAAGAGGGCGAAAATAAACTGGCTGCGCAGGTTTTCAAATGGACGAGCGGAAGCTGGTGCGAGGATCAGGATTTCTTCCGTTTCTCCGGTATTTACCGTGATGTGTATCTGTACACGATTCCGGAGGTTCACGTTTCGGATCTGAAAGTACAGACGCTGCTGGATGATACGTTTACGAAGGCAGATCTGGTCATTGATACGAAAACGATCGGAAAAGGAAAAGTGAAAATTACCCTGTCAAAAGACGGAACGGCACTGCAGAGCACCGAAGGTGTGCTGGATGGGGAAACACAGTTTGTTCTGAAAGTCGATCACCCGGAACTGTGGTCCGCAGAGACACCGGTGCTGTATGATCTTCTGCTGGAAGTCACCGCAGAGGATGGAACAGTGCAGGAACTGATTCCGCAGAGAGTCGGATTCCGCCGCTTTGAGATGAAAGACCACATCATGATGCTGAATGGAAAACGCATTGTCTTTAAAGGCGTCAACCGCCACGAGTTCAGCTCCGTATCCGGCCGTGTCGTTTCGAGAGAAGAGCTGATCAAAGACCTGACAACGATGAAACAGAACAACATCAATGCAATCCGTACCTGCCATTATCCGGATGCGGTCGGCATTTATGATCTGTGCGATGAATACGGTCTTTACATGATCGCGGAGTGCAACATGGAGTCCCATGGAACGAGAGATACGGATGCCGTACGAAACGGAGATTTCTCCGGTGTTGTACCATGCGACCGCCCGGAGTGGATGGACTGCATGCTCGACCGTGTGAATTCGATGTATCAGAGAGACAAAAACCATCCGGCGATTCTGATCTGGTCCTGCGGAAATGAATCGTTTGGCGGAAAAGTTATTTTTGAAATGTCCCAGCTGTACCGGAAGATGGACCCGACCCGTCTTGTTCATTATGAAGGAGTTAATGACGACCGCAGATACAACGACACCAGCGATATGGAAAGCCGGATGTACACGACGGTCAATGAAATCCGTGAATTCTTGTCGAAAGACAGAAGAAAACCGTATGTCTGCTGTGAGTATGCGCATGCGATGGGAAATTCCTGCGGCGCCATGAAGAAATATATGGATCTTGCCGAGGAAGAACCGCTGTTCCAGGGCGGCTTTATCTGGGATTATATCGACCAGTCAATCTACAAAAAAGACCGCTACGGAAAAGAATTTCAGGCGTACGGCGGCGATTTTGACGATCATCCATGTGATTACAATTTCAGCGGAAATGGTATTGTATACGGCGGCGAGCGCGATGCTTCCCCGAAGATGCAGGAAGTAAAATTCTGCTATCAGAATATTTCCATTGACGTGCAGAAAGACAAGGCGGTTGTAAAAAATAAAAACCTGTTTGTGAATACCGATACATTTGCATGCGTAGTACTTCTCGAAAAAGAAGGAAAGAAACTGAAAGAAGTGCCGATGGAAGTTTCGGTGGAGCCGCTTTCGGAAAAAACGGTGGAGCTGCCGATCGCGGTACAGACACTTCCGGGAGAGTATGCGGTGACCGTTTCCTTCCGCCTGAAAGAAGATACCGTATGGGGCAAGCGCGGCCATGAAGTTGCATTTGGACAGGGCGTTTATGAAGTGGAAGCACCGGCGAAAGCAGAAAAACCGGCGAAATTTGAAGTGATCCGTTCCAACCATGATTTTGGTGTGCGCGGCGAGAATTTCGATGTGATGTTCTCCGATCTGAACGGCGGACTCGTATCGTACCGTTACGGCGGCGTTGAGATGATCAAAATGATTCCGAAACCGAACTTCTGGCGTGCGCCGATCGACAATGACTGCGGAAGCCTGATGCCGATGCGTTACAGCCAGTGGAAGATTGCTTCGATGTATCTGTCCCACAAATATCCGAACGGCAGCCATTATCCGGGACTGTATGCGCCGGAAATCGAAGTACACGAGGACTGCGCAGAAGTCAGCTACCGCTATGTAATGCCGACCACACCGGCGAGTGAGTGCCGTCTGACCTACCGTGTCTTCGGCGATGGAAGCATTCAGACGACGCTGACGTATGATCCGGTGAAAGAGCTCGGCGATATGCCGGAATTCGGCGTGATGTTCAAGCTGGATGCCGATTACGACCACGTTACCTGGTATGGCATGGGACCGGAGGAGACGTATGTGGACCGCTGCGCCGGAGCAAAGCTTGGCGTTTATAAGAATAAAGTCGAAGACAATATGGCGAAATATCTCGTTCCGCAGGAGTGCGGCAACAAGGTTGGTGTACGCTGGGCAACCGTGACGAACCGCAAGGGCCGTGGTATGATGTTCAGCGGCGACAAGATGGAATTTTCCGCACTGCCGTACACACCGCACGAGCTGGAAAATGCGATGCATCCGTATGAACTGCCGCAGGTACATTACACCGTTGTGCGCGTGGCAAAACAGCAGATGGGTGTCGGAGGAGACGACAGCTGGGGTGCACAGACCCATCCGGAATACCTGATTCCGGTTGACCAGAAACTGGAATTTACCTTTACATTCCGAGGCATTTGAGAATAAAAGGAGATTTTCATGAGACAGAATATAAATTTTGGAAAACTTCTGCATGGCGGAGATTACAATCCGGAACAATGGCTGGAATATCCGGAAATTCTGGAACAGGATCTTGCGTATTTCAAAAAAGCGAAAATAAATGAAGTTTCCCTCGGCATCTTTTCCTGGGCATTCCTGGAGCCGGAAGAAGGCGTGTTTGATCTGGAATGGCTCAAAAAAATGGTAGACCGCCTGTATGAAAATGGAATTTCTGTCATGATGGCTACACCGACAGCGGCAAGACCGCGCTGGATGGCACAGAAATATCCGGAAGTACTCCGCATGGATGCGATGCGGCAGAGAAATCTGTACGGAGAGCGTCATAACCATTGCTATACCTCGCCGGTGTACCGGGAAAAAACGAGAAAGATCAATACAAAACTGGCAGAAGCGTTCAGGGATCATCCAGGTGTCATTGCATGGCATATTTCGAATGAACTAGGCGGAGAGTGCCATTGTCCGCTCTGCCAGGAGGCATTTCGGAACTGGGTAAAACAAAAATATGGCAGTTTACAGGCCTTAAACCATGCATGGAACACGGCGTTCTGGAGTCATACATACCAGAGTTTTGATCAGGTGGAGAGTCCGTCGCCAAAAGGAGACGCATCGCTGCACGGACTGAATCTGGACTGGAAACGATTTGTAACAGATCAGACAGCCGATTTTGTGAAATGGGAGATCAGCGCGCTGCGGGATGCCGGTGCCAAACAGCCTACGACCATCAATATGATGTATGATTTCAAGGGACTGGATTATCACAAGTTTGCCGACATTGTTGATTTTGTTTCCTGGGACAATTATCCGACCTGGCACAAAGAAGCGGAAGCAGTTACGGCAGCAGATACGGCGATGCAGCATGATATCATGCGCAGTATCCAGAAAAAGCCGTTTTATCTGATGGAGAGCTGTCCGTCCGCAACAAACTGGCAGCCGGTCAGCAAACTGAAAAAGCCGGGCATGCTGCATGCCGCATCCATGCAGGCCGTGGCGCACGGATCAGACAGCGTCCTGTATTTCCAGATGCGCCAGAGTCGTGGAGCTTCCGAAAAGTTTCATGGAGCGGTGATAGACCATTATGGAGGAGATGACACCCGTGTATTCCGGGAAGTGACAAAGGTAGGAGAAACCCTGGCGCAGATGCAGGAACTTTCCGGTGCCATCTGCAGTCCGAAAGTGGCTGTGATTTATGACACCGAAAACCGGTGGGCACTGGAAGATGCGGCAGGGCCACGGAATCAGGGCCTGTTTTACAAAGAAACCGTGGAAAAATCATACCGCGCCTTCCGCAGACTCGGCTTGGATGTTGATGTCATCGATGAAACGCAGGGCCTTTCGGACTATCAGATCGTGGCAGCGCCTGTGGTTTATCTGCAGCGGGAAGGATGGGTGGAAAAAGTACGGCAGTTTGTGGCCGGAGGCGGCACTTTCCTGGCAACGTACTGGTCCGGAATTGTAGATGAGACGGATCTTTGTTTCCTTGGCGGAACGCCGCACGGACTGCTGGATGTAATGGGACTTCGGAGCATGGAGATTGACGGCCTGTACGATGGGGAATGGAACGAAGGAGTTCCGGTCCCGCAAAACCGTCTGCATCTGACCCGGACGTACCGGTGCAGCAATCTCTGTGAACTGGTGAAACCATCGACAGCAGAAGTGCTGATGACTTATGGAAAAGATTTTTATGCAGGAATGCCTGCACTGACAGAAAACCAGTATGGCGCAGGAAAAGCATATCAGATCTGTGCCGGTTTTGAACAGGGTCTGTACGATGAGCTCTGCGGAAAACTGGCAGAAGAAGCAGGTGTCACATCGGTGGTGAAAGAGATTCCGGATGGCGTGGAGGTTACAACGCGCGAAAAGAATGGAATCCGGTATGTGTTCGTACAGAACTTTAATCGGAATGCCGTGGAAATCAAACTTCCGGTCGAACAGTATCCGGTGTGGAACGGACAGTATGATGGAACAATCGGAAGCTGGGAAACAGTGGTGCTGAAAGAAAACAGTCCGAATTTCCGGGAAAAATAAAAAATAAAAATGTCTCAAAACAAAAGACTGGTTTTGAGACATTTTTTTTGCAAAAAACAAATGAATATCAGGCGGTTTCGGATTCTTCGGCGGAGAGTTTTTTCTTATAATTTTCTCCCCAGCTCCACATGGCATCCATGATTGGCTGTAGGCTGTAGCCCAGGTCGGTGAGGGGATATTCTACCCGCGGTGGAACTTCTGCATAAACTTTACGGCTGACGAGCCCGCTCTGTTCCATCTGACGGAGCTGGCTCGTCAGAACCTTCTGGGAAACGTGACCGATGGATTTTTTTAATTCGCCAAAACGTTTGGTGCCTGGCATCAGATCACGGAGAATCAGGACTTTCCATTTATCACTGATTAAGGTTAAGGTAGTCTCTACCGGGCAGGCCGGGAGATCGGCTAAAGATATTGCGTTTTTTTCAGAAGCTGACATAAAAAACCTCCATTTCATAAAGATTTTCTCGTAAAAGTAAGCACGGAAAACCTTGTATTTACACAATAGTTTCCTTTTGGTAACTACAGCACAATATTGTGCTTACTTTACGTTAAGACGCTTTGGGCTTATTATAAAGCCATCGAAAGAAAAAAGCAATCCTTTCGAGAAAAAAGGTCTGGAGCGCATTCGAAAAAGGCCGAAACCAAATCATAAGAAACAAGCTCAAAAACAAAATCAAAAAACGAAAATGGAGGACATCATCATGAGTAAAGTAGTAGAATTCTTAAAAGAAAACCCGGTACAGTATTTAGCAACTGTAGGGCGCGATGGAAAAGCAAAATGCCGTCCGTTTATGTTTATTGGCGAAATGGAAGGAAAACTGTGGTTTTGTACCAACAACACAAAAGATGTTTATAAAGATATGCTGGCAAATCCGGAAATTGAAATTTCCACTTCCAGCCCATCCTATGCATGGATCCGTCTGAACGGAAAAGCTGTATTTGAAAACAACATGGCTGCAAAAGAAATGTGCATGGGAAATCCGATTGTAAAAGGCCAGTACCAAACCGCTGACAACCCGATTTTCGAGGTATTCTATCTGAACAATGCACACGGTGTAATCGCAGACTTTTCCGGAAACCCGCCGTACGAGTTTTAATCTGTCGCTATGAATTTGAAGTAAAAAGAGAAAGGAATCTGCCGCTATGGAGAGAAATGATTATCTGAAGATGTTAGTAGAGGAGATGCACTCAACCACGATGGCGACGATCGGTGCAGACGGTCATCCACAGACCCGTGTGATCGATATGATGCTGTGGGACAAGAAAGGAGTGTATTTTCTGACGGCAAAAGGAAAAGCCTTTTATGCACAGCTCATGGAGCAGGGCTATGTGGCAATTTCTGCGACGAAAGATAAAAAAGCAGTCTCTCTCCGCGGCAGAATCCAGAACATCCACAGTGAAAAGCTGGATGAAATTTTCGGAAAAAATCCATACATGCAGAAAATTTATCCCGGCGATACACGCGCGGCACTTGAGGTGTTCCGCGTGTACGAGGCCGAGGGAGAATACTTCGACATCAGCGATCCGTCGCATATCGTGCGGGACACGATCCTGATCGGCGGCGCAGAGCAGTCGATGGCTGGGTACGAGGTGGGAAACGAATGCATTGGCTGCAAGCTCTGTTTTTCAGTCTGTCCGCAGAAATGCATCGACATCACCCGCATCCCGGCCGTCATCGACCAGCACCAGTGCCTGCACTGCGGCCGATGCGCGGAGACGTGTCCGAGAGGAACGATTCGCAAAAGAGGGCAGTAGTCCCCTTATTTTAGCTACAGATTTTATGGGAATAGTGATAAGATAAAGTCTATAGAAACGATGGAAATGAGGGAATAACATGAACCAGAGTGAACGAAGAAATTTTCTGATCCAGTCATTGCTGGAAGAGAGCCGGGAGTACCGCGGAATGCAGATTCCGTCTGACAGCACCGGGCAGAGACAGCTTCTGCGGGGGCTGATGAATGTGCGCATGGTGAAAAAGAGCAGTGCAGAATTTCTGAACATTCAGGATGCGTATCTGCAGGAGGAGACGGCAAAAAAGGGCGTGACGAATGTCGACGACCTTACGCCGGTGCAGCAGGGGCTGTATCTCTGGCAGGGCGATATCACCGCGCTCCGGTGCGATGCGATTGTGAATGCGGCGAACAGCGGGATGACTGGCTGTTACGTGCCGAATCACCGGTGCATTGACAACTGCATCCATACGTTTGCGGGTGTGCAGCTTCGGCTGTACTGCGAGGAGATGATGGAAGCGCAGGACCATGCGGAGCCGACGGGGCAGGCGAAAATCACGCCGGCGTATAATCTGCCGTGCCGCTATGTGCTCCACACGGTTGGACCGATTGTGGGCGGCCATCTGACGGAAACACACTGCCGGCAGCTGGCGGACTGCTATCGGTCGTGCCTGTCACTTGCGGCGGAGAACGGACTGAAAAGCGTGGCGTTCTGCTGCATTTCCACTGGAGAATTTCATTTTCCGAACGAGAAAGCAGCGGAGATTGCCGTTGCGACGGTGAAAGAGTTTCTGGCGCAGAAAGAGACGAGCGTGGAGAAGGTCATTTTCAACGTGTTCAAGGACCGCGACCGGGAGATTTATGAGGAGCTGCTGGGAGAAAAGTAATCGCTGAAGAATGGGGAACAAAAGCAGAAAGAAAAGAAGAGGTGAATTTGTGATGTTTGAAAGTTGGAAAGAAAGAGAATTTGAAAAAAAGATGGAGCGTTTTCGCACCGCACTGCAGGAAAAAAACACGATTTTAATAGGAGCCGGGGCTGGGCTTTCGACATCGGCCGGATTTACCTACAGCGGTGAGCGGTTCCGGAAATATTTTGCAGATTTTGAACAGAAATACGGTTTCCACGATATGTATTCTGGCGGCTTCTACCCTTACGATACGCTGGAAGAATACTGGGCGTACTGGAGCAGATACATTTACATCAACCGTTATCAGGACGCGCCAAAACCGGTTTACCAGAAACTGCTCAGCCTGATGAAAAATAAGAGCTATTTTGTCATCACCACAAATGTAGACCACTGCTTCCAGAAAGCCGGATTTGATAAAAACCGTTTGTTTTACACGCAGGGAGATTACGGCCTGTTTCAGTGCTCTGAGCCGTGCTGCAAGGAAAAGTATGACAATGAAGAAATCATTCGAAAGATGCTGCTTGCCCAGGGGTATCAGATCCTGGAAGACGGAAGCCTTGTTCCGCCGGAGAACGGAAACCTGAGCATGCGGATCCCATCCGAACTGGTGCCGTACTGCCCACACTGCGGAAAACCGATGAGCATGAATCTGCGCGCGGATGACACGTTTGTGGAAGATAAAGGCTGGCATGAGGCATCCAGCCGACGCATCGATTTCCTGCTTCGTCACAACAGAGGCCATATCCTGTATCTGGAACTCGGCGTGGGATACAACACGCCGGGAATCATCAAATATCCATTTTTCAGCATGACAGCAGAAGATAAAGATAATCTTTATGTCTGCATCAACACCGGCGATATGCGTGTCCCGGATCTGATCCGTGACAGAGCGGTGTGCATTAAAGGGGATATTGGGGAAGTGCTGGATCGGATCTGAGACGGAAAAACATATAATATTCGAGAAAATTAATCACGTCACTTACGTGACGAGATGATGACATGATTGACGAGATAAATTCAACAGAGTTGCATACCTGCCTGCTGGAAATCACATTGCTGCCGCTGGCACATTACTGGCATTTCTGGTACGGCCCGCTGGATGCAGCCATCTACGGATCCTTTATCCTGGGAGCAAAAATCCTGTGGCACATCGTCGATTTCGGACGGAGTATGCGGACCGCAGCCGAAGTAAATGAACAGCTCCGCAGACGACGCATGGAGACGGTGGAGGAAAGAAGAGAAAAAATGAGAAAACGGCACTGATCTGTAAAAAGATCGGCGCCGTTTTTTGCATAGGATAGGAAGGACTACTGTGCCTTCTGTGCAATCTCTTCATCCGAAATCAGATTGCTGTGATATTCGATTTTTCCCGACAGGACATCATCGTAAAAATTCTGTTTCCAGTCGATATAATCGATGGCTTTCTGCAGTTTTTCCATCGATGCGAGCAGCGCTTCTTTTTTTACCGCGAGAATTTCTTTACGCTCCGGAATGGAGGATGGACCTTCGAGGCAGTAGGCGAGATATTCTTTCATTTCCGCCAGCGTCATGCCGCAGCGCTTCAGGCAGCCGAGGCTCTGGATCCATTTGATGTCGCGGTCGTCGAAAACGCGGTAGTTGTGGCTGTCGCGTTTTACGTTCGGGACGAGGCCTTCTTTGCAGTAAAATTTCAGGGTTTCATATGACATGCCTGTCTGGATGCAGGCTTCTTTCATGGAATACATCATGCATACCTCCCAACAAAGTTGATAACAGAATTGAATCGGTAGTAACTACCGGGCAAGATAACCATAGTATAGAATTCGGACTTTGTCAAGCGATCAGCTCTTCAAATTTTTTCTGTTCCATCGGTTTATAATAATAGAATCCCTGCAGCTCGTCGCATCCTTCGGCGATCAGAAAATCTACCATCTCTTTCGTCTCTACACCCTCGCAGACAATCCATTTGTCTGTGCGTTTTAAAAGATGGAACATCTCTTCCAGCACAATTTTTCCTTTTTCGGAGAGGCCCGCCGAGAGGAAATGTTTGTCAATTTTAACTTCATCAAACAGAATATCCTTCAGCGAATTTAAGGACGAATATCCAGACCCAAAATCGTCCATGGAAATGCGGATATTCCGGTCGTGGAAGAAGCGGATCGCCTGCTTGTGATAGGCGGAAATCTTTTCCCGCACCACGGCCGGATCCTGCCAGGTGATATCGATAATGCCGACAAAGATATCGGAGTGATAGCGGTTCACAAAGAGTGTCTGCGGAAAGAGTTCCAGCTTTTTCAGGATGAAATTCAGAATGTTCGTACCCGTCTCATAACCCCAGTAATCGTTGAGCAGATGAAAATTGTCGACATCCGTCATCAGAAAGGCGTACTGTTTTTCTTCGCTTCTGTTATTGAGAAGCGTAAAAATTTTTTCTTTAGAATCGAAATCCTGGCCCCGGGAACAAACCCCAGCGACTCCAGATAATGACGCTGCTTTTCCTGGCCGCAGATTTTATTGATGGCGTAAAACTGATTGAAAACGGTTAAATTTAAAGGCATGCAGGACCTCCTTTATTGCGAGAGTGCATCAAGTTAGAATTGCCTAACGGATAGTATAGCATAACATATTTGGAACAAAATGGAAAACTTTTTCTTTGAGAAATTTTTTCAAAAAAGCTTTTATGGGGACGGACGTATTTTAACGTTTTTTATTTTTGGGGAATCATGTATAATGGAAATGAAACATCAGTGACAAACTATGACATGGGAAAAGGAAGAGAAAACAATGAAACATAGAATAAAAATCCTGCTGCTTGCAGTTCTGATCGCAGCGCTCTGCAACTGTATGCTGATGATCGGGATGACCAAAACGAAAGAGAAGAATACCATTCCAAAAGATGCAAGCCTGATCTGCGAAGAAACCGTATCGCCGAACAAGGACTATATTACGGATGAAAAAGACCTGGTAAATTATACCGTGCGCGTCTATCAGGAAAAAAACAACGACATCATCGTCTATGCGGAATCCAATTCGCCGCTGTTCGATGAAGCACAGTACATCGTAATATGCGACCACGCCATCACTGCCGACGATGTCCATATCAAATGGACAACCCTCATGGGCAGCACCGAAGCGAGCGAGAAAGATGAGATCGGACTCGCACACGTTTCGATCTCAAAAGACGGGGAAGTGTTCAATGAAAAGACGATCAGCTTTGTGGCGAAAGCGGTGAATGCGGTTACGGATGTGATAGGATAAAGAAAATAGGATAACAAAAAAGAAACGGGCAACTCCCTCTGCATGAGACGATTAACTTTACAAGAAAAGAAAAAAATATCCCCCCACCCGGCTTGTGAGAGCCTGAAATATCAAATATAATGAACGAACAGTACATGGATCAGGCGCGCAGATCATGGGAGTACAAAGCAAAAAAGCGGTCAGTCCGGGTAAAAACGGTCTGAAAATGGGAGGAAAAGGATGAAAAAGAAAATATTATCTTTGATGCTGATGGTGTCTCTTGCAGCATCCCTTGCGGCATGCGGTCAGGACAGCGGGAAAAACAGCAACAGTACAGATTTGTCGAAAACAGAGACGGAAGCTTCTTCCGGCCAGACAGGGGAGGAAGAGACGACCCTGGTTTACGGTTCTGCTGATTATACCAGGATTAATCCGGCGATGGATGAGCACGGTGAAATTAATCTACTGCTGTTCAACGGACTGACCGCACACGATGCGGATGACAACATTGTTCCGGGTCTGGCAGAAAAATGGGAGTACGATGCAGAAACCTGCACCTACACCTTTCATATCCGGGACGGCATCCAATGGCATGATGGAGAAAAATTTACGGCGGACGATGTGAAATTCACCATCGAAGCGATCATGGATCCGGAAAACGGATCTGAAAATGCACCAAATTATGAGGATGTAGAAGAGATTACAGTTATAGATGACAGCACCGTTTCCTTCCGCCTTTCCGAGCCGAACGTGGCTTTCCTGGAATACATGACGATGGCCATCCTGCCGAAGCACCTGCTGGAAGGTGAAAATATGCAGGAGTCGGATTTCTTCCGAGCACCGGTCGGAACAGGTCCGTACAAGCTGGAAAGCTGGGATGAAGGCCAGTCGATCGTTCTGACAAAAAATGAAAATTATTACCTCGGTGCACCAAAGATTGACAAGGTCATTTTCAAAATTGTACCGGATGATAATGCACAGGCAATGCAGCTGGAATCCGGCGAACTGGATCTGGCGCTGCTTGACCCGAAAAATGCACAGAATTTCAAAGAAAAAGACGGTTTTACCTGCTACGATATGACAACGGCAGATTACCGCGGAATCTTATTTAACTTTGCAAATGATTACTGGACGAAAAACAGGGACATCATTCCGGCCGTCTGTTATTCGATTGACCGCCAGGCCATTATCGATTCTGTGCTTCTTGGCGAGGGAATGGCGGCATACAGTCCGCTGCAGCGGAACATTTACAATAACGAAAACGTAGAACATTATGATTACAATCCGGAAAAAGCACAGGAAATTCTGGAAGCGGCCGGATGCACCAGAAACAGCGATGGTTTCTATGAGCGGGACGGCGAAGAAATCGGTTTTGTCATCAGCGTGATGTCCGGTGAGCAGGACCGCATTGATATTGCCCAGGCAGCAGCACAGCAGCTCCGGGAAACCGGAATCAACTGTACCGTAGAAATTCCGGCACAGATGGACTGGGGCGGACAGATGGCCTGTTTGATCGGCTGGGGAAGCCCGTTCGATGCGGACGATCATACATATAAGGTTTTCGGCACGGACAAAGGGGCGAATTATTCGAGCTATTCCAATGAAAAAGTAGATGAGTATCTGTCTCTTGCCCGCCAGAGTGACGATCCGGAAGTGCGGAAAGAATATTACGGAAAATTCCAGGAAGAACTGGCAGAAGATCCGGCCTATGCATTCATCTGTTATATTGATGCAAATTATGTGGCAGATTCCGGTATTCAGGGAATTTCCAAAGACACGGTGCTGGGCCACCACGGCGTTGGTATTTTCTGGAATATTCAGGACTGGACAATCGAAGAATAAAAACAAAAAAGCAGACGAAGGAGGTATGGTTACCTCCTTTTTGTCTGTACAGGAGAAAAACGGAATGAAGGAACGATTAAAAGTGGAACATCTTTCCGTCAGCTTTTTTACGGATGAGGGGGAAGTACAGGCGGTCCGCGATGTCAGCTTTTCCCTGAATGCAGGTGAGGTGCTCGCTGTTGTAGGCGAGTCAGGCTGCGGAAAAAGTGTGCTCTGCAAAAGCATTATGAAGCTGCTGCCGGAGAATGCAAAGATCAAAAACGGAAAAATTCTGGTCAATGGAGAAGAAATTGCAGGATACGGGGAGCGAAGAATGCGGGAACTGCGGGGAAAACTGTTCTCGATGGTTTTCCAGAATCCGATGACTTCCTTAAATCCGACGATGACAGTCGGAGCGCAGATTGCAGAGGCAGTGCGGGCGCATCAGAAAGACATGGGAAAAGAAGAAGTGGAACAGAGAGTGACAGAACTGATGCAGCTGGTGGGAATCGAGCAGGCAGAAGAGCGGAAAAAGGCATATCCGTATCACTTTTCCGGCGGAATGCGGCAGCGGATCGTACTGGCGATTGCGCTGGCGGGCAATCCGGAAATTCTGTTTGCTGATGAGCCGACGACAGCGCTGGATGTGACGATTCAAGCACAGATTCTGGACCTGCTTCGGGAAATTCAGAAAAAACTGGGAACGGCGACGGTCTTTGTCACACATGACCTTGGCGTTGTAGCGCGGATCGCAGACCGGGTAGCGGTCATGTATGCGGGAAAAATAGTAGAGATTGGAACCGTGGATGAGATTTTCTATGATCCCCGTCATCCGTATACGTGGGGACTGCTGCGTTCCATACCGGCGTTTTCGAGGGGAAAAGAAAGCCTGCCGTCTATCCCGGGAATGCCGCCGTCTCTTCTCCATCCGCCGAAGGGCGATGCCTTTGCCAGCCGCAATGCTTATGCGCTGGAAATTGATTTTGAGGAGGAGCCGCCGATGTTCCAGGTCACAGACAGCCATTATGCGGCAACATGGCTGCTGGATGAGAGAGCACCGAAGGTTGTGCCGCCGATAGGAGGAAACACAGATGGAACATGAGATTTTGCTGGATGTGCGTCATCTGACCCATATTTTTCCACTGTCCCGGAAAACAGCAGTCAAGGCAGTCGATGATGTATCGTTTCAGATTCGAAGAGGAGAAATTTTTGGACTGGTAGGAGAATCCGGTTCCGGAAAATCTACCGCTGCACGCTGTGTGATGAATATTTATCAGCCATATGCCGGCCAGATTTATTATAAAGGGATTGATACCTGCGACAGAGGCCAGTTCCGGAAAAATAAAAAAATGCTGCAGACGACACGCCAGATGATTTTTCAGGATTCCGGTTCCAGTCTGAATCAGGGGATGAAGGTCCGCGACATTATTGAGGAGCCGATGCGCGTGCAGAAAATCCGGCCGCTGCGGGGAAGCTATGAGGAGGAAGCCAGATTCCAGATGAAATACGTGGGGCTGGATCCGGAATATCTGAAAAAATATCCGGGAGAATTGTCCGGCGGACAGCGGCAGCGCGTTGCGATTGCACGGGCACTGACGATGGAGCCGGAGCTTCTGGTGGCGGATGAACCGATTGCATCGCTGGACGCGTCGATACAGGCACAGATTGTGAATCTGTTCCGTCATCTGCAGAGGGAGCACGGTTTTTCGTTCCTGTTTATTGCGCATGATCTGGATATGGTCGAATTTCTGTGTGACAGAGTAGGTGTGATGTACCATGGAAAACTGGTGGAGACCGGCCCGGCGCGAGCCGTGTTTGAAAATCCGCTGCATCCATATACGAAAGCACTGATCGCGGCCATTCCGATTCCGGATCCGCGAAGGGAAAGAGCGAGAGCTGTACCGGATTTTTCCAATACAGAATTTCCCAGGACGGGAACACTGCGGGAAGTGGAAAAAGATCATTTTGTGCTGATGGAGGGAGGCGATGCAGGATGAAAAGCCGGAACAGAGTGCTTTACTATGGAAAAAAAGCAGCGGCATTTCTGGCAAGTGTTCTGCTGTTGTCTGTGCTCGTATTTTATATTTCAAGGCTTGCGCCGGGAGATCCGCTGGTATCATATTACGGAGACCGCGTGGAAAAAATGACGCCCGAAGAAAGAGCGTGGGCCGAAGAAAAATTGGGACTGAAGGATCCCATTTCCGTACAGTATATCCGCTGGGCAGGCAATGCGCTGCATGGGGATTTCGGAATTTCGTACAAATATAAAATGGATGTAACGCGCGTGATCGAGGGAAGAATTGGAAATACGCTGGTGCTTGGCGGCATTGGATTTCTGCTGATTTTCACCCTCGCGCTGCTTCTTGGAATTCTCTGTGCATGGAAGGAAGATATATGGCTGGACCGCATCATCTGTAAGGTGGGAACCATCACGGGATGTATTCCGGAATTCTGGCTGTCGCTGCTTCTGATTCTTGTTTTTTCCATGCAGCTCAAATGGCTGCCGAGTTCCGGTGCCTACTCTGTTGGAAAACAGGCAGATTTTTCTGACCGTGTCTGTCATCTGATCCTGCCGATGACGGTCGTAGTGCTGAGTCATTTGTGGTATTACGCATACATGATCCGCAATAAAATTCTGGATGAAGTGCGGGAAGAGTATGTGCTTCTGGCAAGAGCCAAGGGGCTGAAACGAAAGACGGTTCTGTTCCGGCATTGCCTGCGGAATACGATTCCGTCGTATCTTGGCATCATGGCCATTTCTGTTCCGCATGTGCTGGGGGGAACCTATATTGTAGAAACGGTTTTCTCGTATCCCGGTATCGGAACGCTGGCGTATGAGAGCGCACGGTACAAAGATTACAATCTTCTGATGCTGCTTTGCCTGATGTCCGGAATCGTTGTGATTCTGTGCAATATGGCGGCACAGATCATCAACGAGAGAATTGATCCGCGGATGCGGGAGAAAGAAGCGGCAGAAACATCGGAGGTAATGATGCTGTGACAGAAAAAACACAATTATTTCAATTTGCAGGAGAGAGGCCTGCAGAAAAAACAGAAGCAGAAAAAAAGAAAAAATGGTATCAGGACCGGCCGGTGGCAGCAGAGTTTTTTCTGGGTCTTCTTGTGCTGGGCTGTCTTTTCTGTGGGCAGATTATGACGAAGGATCCTTCGTATATGGATCTGAAAAACTGTTCCGTCATGCCGTGCCGGGAATTTCTGTTTGGAACCGATACGATGGGAAGAGATATTTTCTCGATGATCTGGTACGGCGGCAGAATATCGCTGGCGATCGGTCTGCTTTCTACGCTGATTTCCACTGTGATTGCCGTTCTCTTCGGCGCAGTCAGCGGATGTGCACCGGCGTGGCTGGACGCGCTTCTGATGCGGCTGACCGAGATCTTTTTGTCGGTGCCGAATCTTCTTCTTGTCATTTTTCTTCTGGCCGCTGCGGGAAAATCCAATGTGATTACGATTTCTGCCGTGATCGGAATGACAAGCTGGACAAGCATTGCAAAGGTTGTGCGGACCGAAGTACGGCAGATCCGGAACAGTGAATACGTGATTGCGTCGCGCTGTATGGGAGGCAGTTTTTTCTATATTTTATGGCACCATCTGGCACCGAACTTTTTTTCGTCTATTATGTTTATGGTGGTTATGAACATCCGAAGTGCGATTGTAGCAGAATCCACACTGAGTTTTATGGGAATCGGTCTTCCGCTGGAGGTGATTTCCTGGGGCAGCATGCTGTCACTTTCGGAAAAAGCGCTGATGACAAAGGCATGGTGGATCATTCTGATCCCGGGTGTTTTTCTGATTGTGACGCTGCTTAGTTTTACAAGCATTGGAAATTATCTGCGAAAGCAGGCAAACAGAAAACAGAGAAATCTGTGAGCTGTTCAGAGAGGCTGCGGTCTGTGGGGAATCCCTGCAGACTGCAGCTTTTTTGTCTTGCAATCAAATACAGGGATTGCTATAGTGAAAAGCAGAAAGAGTATTTTTAATACCTAAAAAACAGCGGGAGGAGAAGGAAATGCTGAAGAGTCAGGAAATGCGGAAACTTGCACCGGAGATGGATCCGCTCCGGATTGGAACAGGATGGAAAAAAGAGGATCTTGAAAAACCGCAGATTATGGTGGAGAGTACGTACGGGGACAGCCACCCGGGAAGCGGCCACTTAAATCTGCTGGTCGAGGAAGTGCGGAAAGGCGTTGCGGAAGCGGGGGGCTTCGGGGCGCGGTATTTCTGCACCGACATCTGTGACGGCGAGAGCCAGGGAACGGACGGCATCAACTACAGTCTTGCGAGCCGCGAGATGATCACCAATATGATCGAGATCCACGCGAATGCGACACCGTTTGACGGCGGCGTCTATCTGTCGAGCTGCGACAAGGGTATGCCGGGCAATCTGATCGGCCTTGCGCGTGTCGATATTCCGGCGGTTGTTGTGCCGGGCGGAACGATGAATGCGGGACCGGAGATGCTGACACTGGAGCAGCTTGGCATGTACAGCGCAAAATTTGAGCGCGGTGAGCTCGACGAGGAGAAGCTCGACTGGGCGAAATGCAATGCCTGCCCGAGCTGCGGTGCCTGTTCGTTTATCGGAACGGCATCCACGATGCAGATCATGGCGGAGGCACTCGGCCTCGCCCTGCCTGGAAGCGCTCTGATGCCGGCGACAAGCCCGGATCTTCTGGCATATGCACGGGAGGCAGGCCGCCAGGCGGTAAAACTGGCACAGATGGAGCATATGCGGCCAAGCGATCTTGTGACGAAAGAGAGTTTTGAGAATGCGATTCTTGTCCACGCGGCAATTTCGGGAAGCACAAACTGCCTGCTGCACATCCCGGCCATTGCGCATGAGTTCGGCATCGAGATCACCGGCGACACATTCGATCGTCTGCACCGCAATGCGCGGTATCTGCTCGATGTCCGCCCGGCAGGAAGATGGCCGGCAGAGTGCTTCTATTATGCGGGCGGCGTTCCGGCGATTATGGAAGAAATCAAAGATCATCTGCATCTCAATGTGATGACGGTGACTGGAAAGACGCTCGGAGAAAATCTGGCGGAGCTTCGTGAAAATGGATTTTATGAGAAGTGCAGCGGATGGCTCGCAAAATTCAATGAGCGGTATGGAACTTCGATTATAAAAGAAGATATTATCCGCCCGTATGACAAGGCGATCGGAACGGACGGCAGCATCGCTGTTCTGCGCGGAAACCTTGCGCCGGAGGGAGCCGTCATCAAGCACACGGCCTGCCCGAAAGAAATGTTCCACGCCGTCCTCCGTGCCCGACCGTTCGACAGCGAGGAGGAGTGCCTCGATGCCGTGCTGAAACATAAGGTTCAGAAAGGCGACGCCGTCTTCATCCGCTACGAAGGCCCGAAAGGCAGCGGTATGCCGGAGATGTTCTATACTTCCGAGGCAATCAGCAGCGACAAAGAGCTTGGAAAGAGCATCGCGCTTATCACCGACGGCCGTTTTTCCGGCGCCTCCACCGGCCCGGTCATCGGCCACTGCAGTCCCGAAGCTGTAGACGGCGGCCCGATCGCACTCGTCGAGGAAGGGGATTTGATTGAGATTGATGTGAAGGAACGAAAACTTAACATCATCGGAATCGCCGGTGAGCGCAAGTCCATGGAAGAAATCGATGCGATCTTAAAAGAACGCCGCCAAAACTGGAAACCGCGCGAGCCGAAATACAAAAAAGGCGTACTCCGTCTTTTCAGCCTCCACGCAGCAAGCCCGATGAAAGGGGCGTATCTGGAGTACTAAAAATACTTGCGTTTTTCTGGGATGGTCTTTAGAAGTTAAGGCAGAGCAAAAAATGGAGGAAGGAGCAACAGAAAAACAAGTGAAAGAAAATACCTAAAAAACAAACTGTTCCTGTATAATGTTGCATCTCTTCAGAGAATGGTCGGAAGTCCAGATTCTGTACAGAAGAATGTGGTGCTGGAGAACAAGTCGCTGTCGGCGGAGCAGATTACCGGTGTGGAAAACCGAAAGAGCAAGGCAGGCGAAGCCGTTCTTCCGGTACTGCGCAGTGTTTCGCTGTTTCTTCTCGGGCTGCTTGGCGTGCTTCTGATTCTGCTGACGCTGCTTGTGATTGCGGCGGAGGCGGCGCGGATCATCTGTCTTGGACCGGCGGCAAAGAAACAGCAGAAGGAGCGGCCGGGCAGGCGGATCCGAAGAACGGAAGCAAGAATTTACCAGTATCTTTGTCTGTGGGGCATAGATGCCGGTCTTGGCTGGGGAACAGCAGCAACCGATGCAGAACTCGCCCGCAGATTTCCGGCGGTCGAGCCAGGCGAATATACGCGTGTCTGCCATCTGATCGAGAAACATATCTACGGTGAGATTCTGCTGTCTCCTTATGAGGAACGTACGCTGAACCATTTTCTGGAAAAGCTGATGGAGCCGGTACCGGGCTGCAGCTGGAAAATGCGGCTGAAGCTGCGCTATGCGTGTCTGCGCCGTGTGAATACGAAGAAAAAGAAGAGAAAGCACAGCGCTTTCCAGCAAAAATAAGGGTTAGGAAAACAAATAAAAGGAGGGTTTTACCATGAAATTTGTAACATTTAATATTCGCTGTGATTTTGGCCAGGATGGAGCCAATAATTTTATCTACCGCAGACCGCTGATTCTGGAAAAAATCAGACAGGAAAAGCCGGATATCATCGGTTTTCAGGAGGTACTGCCGCATGTGGCTGCCTGGCTGAAGGAAAATCTGACAGAATATTACATTGCCGGATGTGGAAGAGAAAAGGATCTGACCGGTGAGGCAATGATCATTGCCTATCGGAAAGAACGTTTTCAGAGTGTGAGCCTGGAAACCTTCTGGCTGTCACCGACACCGTACGTGCCGGGATCCCGCTATCCGGTACAGAGTATGTGCCCGCGTACTGCGACGGATGTGGTATTTGAGGATATGGAGACCGGAAAAGTGTTCCGCGTCATCAACACCCATCTGGATCACGAGTGCGCCGGGGCGAGAAAGCTTGGCCTGGAGCAGATTCTCGCACATCTGAGAGCAGAGAAAGCATTTGCCGATGTGCTGGTGATTCTTAGCGGCGACTTCAATGCCGAGCCGGACAGCGAAGAGATGAAACCGCTGAGGGAAACTGCCGGTCTTGTGAATGCGACGGAAGGAATCGGCATTACCTTCCACAACTATCATCGCGATGATCCGAACGATCCGCAGTGCTCGATTGACTACATCATTCTCAAAGGGGACTGGGAACTGAAAAAGGTGGAAAAATGGACGGAGCAGAAGGACGGTGTGTGCCTTTCTGATCATGATCCGATCTGTGCGGAACTTATTTAAAATATGGATGCAAGAGGCGGCCGCCGGGAGAAAAATCTTCTGGCGGCGTTTTTTTACGATAGTTATAGGAAAAACTTATAACAAGTCAAAGAAAAAAGGGAATATACAAACGCCGCATTTTCTGTTATGATAGGTTACGTTACAAAACCTATCAGATTAGTATAGAAAGAAAAATTACGAAATAACAGGAGATTATTCATATGGCAAGAGGAATTGACACAAAATGTATCCATTTAGAAGAGGACGAGGGACAGTGTAGCCACTACGGCGCACTCAGCTACCCGATTTATCAGACCGCAACGTATGCGCATCCGGGCGTAGGACAGAGCACCGGATTTGATTACAGCAGACTGCAGAACCCGACCAGAGAGCATCTGGAGAAGATGGTGGCTGTGCTGGAAAACGGAATTGATGCGTTTGCATTAAGCTCCGGCATGGCAGCGATCTCACTTCTGATGGAGCTGTTCCGCCCGGGAGACCACATCATTGCGGATTCCGATTTGTACGGCGGAAGCATTCGTCTGTTCCACCATGTGAACGAGAAAAACGGCGTCGAATTTTCCGGCATCGACTGCTGCCGTGATGACGTGGAAAGCTATGTGAAAGAAAATACAAAAGCCATCTACATCGAGACCCCGACGAACCCGATGATGAACGTAACCGACATCCGAAAGATGGCGGATATTGCAAAACGCCACAACCTGATTCTGATCGTGGACAACACCTTCATGTCTCCGTACTTCCAGAACCCGCTCGATCTCGGCGCGGATGTTGTCATCCACAGCGGCACGAAATACTTAAGCGGCCACAATGATACGCTGGCAGGCTTTATCGTGACAAACCGTGAAGACATTCAGGAAAAACTGCGTTTCCTGATTAAGACAACAGGTGCAGGTCTTGCTCCGTTTGACTGCTGGCTGGTGCTGCGCGGCATGAAAACTTTAGGCATCCGCATGGAGCGTTCCCAGGAGAATGCAGAGCAGATCGCTGCATGGCTGCAGAAGCAGAAAGCAGTCACAAGAGTGATCTATCCGGGACTGCCGGATCACCCGGGCCATGAGATTATGAAAAAACAGGCAAGAGGCTTCGGTGCTATGCTGACAATCCAGCTCGAGAGCAAAGAGTTTGCCCTTGCCATTCTGGAGAAGGTAAGAATGATCCGTTTCGCAGAGAGCCTCGGCGGCGTGGAGACACTCGTTACGTATCCGACGACGCAGACACATGCCGATGTGCCGAAGGAAATCCGTGAGCGGAACGGAATTACGGAGAGCACCCTTCGCTTCTCCGTCGGAATTGAAAATATCGAGGACCTGATCGGCGAGCTTGAGAAGGTTTTTGCAGAAATTGAGGAAGAGAAAAATGACGGAAAGAAATCTTGATTTTGACAGAATCATCAACCGAAAAAATACAGACTGTTTAAAATATGACTTCGCAGTAAAACGCGGTATGCCAGCTGACGTGCTGCCGCTGTGGGTGGCGGACATGGACTTTGAGACATCCTCCTACATCGAGGATGCGCTGGTGGAGCGTGTAAAAATGGGCATTTACGGCTACAGCGATGCGCAGACTCCATATTTTGAGGCAGTTGCGGGGTGGATGAAACGCCATCACAACTGGGAGCCGAAAGAAGAATGGCTGATCAAAACGCCAGGCGTTGTGTTTGCACTTGCGATGGCAGTCAAAGCTTACACCGCGCCTGGGGATGCCGTGCTGATCCAGTCACCGGTTTACTATCCATTTTCGGAAGTCATTGCGGATAACGGCAGAAGAGTTGTCAGCAGCACGCTGGTGCTCGGCGATGATAACCGCTATCACATGGATGTGGCGGATTTCGAGGAGAAGCTGAAAGCTGAAAACGTGAAGCTCTTTTTCCTCTGCAATCCGCACAACCCGGTCGGAAGAGTCTGGACGAAAGAGGAGCTGACGGCAATCGGAGATCTCTGCATAAAGTATGGCGTGACGGTTGTAAGTGATGAGATCCACGGAGATTTCATCTTCAAAGGCGAGCATCAGGTGTTTGCCGCAATCAAAAAAGAATACGAGGATATCACGATCACCTGCACGGCACCGAGCAAGACGTTCAATCTGGCAAGTATGATGATGTCGAATATCTTTATCGCCAACCCGGAACTCCGTGCAAAATTCCGGAAACAGCTTGACGCAGCCGGAACGAGCCAGCTTGGCGTGATGGGGCTGGTGGCATGCGAGACGGCATATAACAAGGGCGAGGAGTGGTATGAGGCAATGCTTTCCTATGTGAAGGCAAATGCAGAATTTACAAAGCAGTATGTGGAGGAGCAGCTTCCGGGCGTGAAGATGATCGACCTGGAGGGAACATATCTCGTATGGCTCGATTTTCGCGAGACGGGGCTATCCGTTGATGAACTGGAAGACCTGATGATCAACAAGGCGAAGCTGTGGCTTGACAGTGGCAAAATCTTCGGAGACTGCGGACGCGGTTTCCAGCGGATCAACATTGCCTGCCCGCGCGCAACCCTGACCGAGGCACTGGAGCGGATTCGGGATGCAATGAAAAGCAGATAAAGCCACACCGATGAGATGCGTAGCATTTTGGAAGTTGGCTCTGAACAGTGACGAAAACATGTTGAAAAGGCGCAGCTTACGGAACATCTTTTTGGGAGATATGATTTTTTTTGTGTCTCCGGTAGAGAAAGAAGAAAGCTGCGCCTCCGCATATCAAAACGAGTACTTTCACCGGAATCTGATATACCGGATACACAGAGGTATAAATGCAATGATATTCTGGCGAAGAAACTTCGCTTTCCTCAGCAGGGCTCGGGCTCCAGGAAAAAGATGCCAGAATTCGAAAATATTTTTTATCAGAAGAAAACTGGCTATAAGGAAGATAAAAATCTGGGTTTCCAGGCGTTGTGATTTTCCGTTCCAGCGTCCAGGGTTCTTCCGTGCTGTTCCGAGTCCACAATTCTGCTTTTTCTAATTCAAAAAGATACATCAGTGGATCTGTCTCCAGACGGATAAAGTCTTCTTTCGCAGTTCTTACCTGGGTTATATTTTGAAAATCGAAAACTGTCTGATATAACAAAGAACGATCTGATTTTTCCTGATAGGTGAGTACATTTGCGGCATACAGATCTTGGAAACTTTTTGTCTTTTCAGATCGTTTAAAAAAATAGAAATCGATAGGTTTGGAAGAAGTTTTTCGATACTCGTTTTCTAAACTGGATTCTATTGGCGAAGCATTTTCTGGTACGTTTTCTTTTAAAAAAGAGCACAATACCGTATCGTCATTTTCGAATGCAGTGTCTGCTTTGACTGGAACAGAAAAACAGAATAACAGGGTGAAAAATAAAAATTTGATTTTTTTCATAATGAGTTACCTCTTATTTATGGCTTTATTCAGTTGATGCCGGATTTAAAAGTTTTTTTGAATGGTTGTTCTGTACTTTTTGTTCCTGCAATTCCTAAAACATTCATAATCTGCCCGTTTTTCTACGAGTAATGGCGACTTGCTCATGATTTTACTTAAATTACTTGAAAATACCTTAAACACAATTTGCCTATCAGAGAAATTTGTGCTTCTGGATAGGCAAATTGTTACTTTGAAAGAGTAATTAGAAATTAAATGTACTTGTATGTGGTGAATGAAAGTTTAATAACTTAGGTTCATTGTTTTATATGCAGTATAGGCTGTTCCTGATGGAGAGTAGCTAATTCCACCACCGTTGTAGGAAAAAGAGATACTGTAGCCGGTTTTCTGGGGATTATATAAGTATCCCATTACAATTCTTTTATCACTGCTATTACCTGCAGTAGCGTGACAGTATGTAACACCTTTAAGCTTCATGGCATAGTCGGGTGTTCCTAGTTGACTCCCTGAAAATTCAGCACCAGATAATTGCTGATTATTTGCAGTAAGAGTTCCACCGACTTTCCAATCGTTCATAGTATTATCTTTGTACCATAATTTTCCACCATATTCATACGGTCTCATAGCAGCGCCTAATTGAAAAGAAAAACTGTCTTTTCCGCGAGGTTGTTTATTAGAAGTAAACTCGTATGTTGGATAGATATAAATGGTTGATGCATTTTTAAAAGCTGATGCAGTAAAGGAAATACCGGTTAAAGTTTCGCTACTGAGTATCGATATTTGATTTTCGATATTTGAATTAATATATTCAAAATGTTTACCTCCACTTTTTAAGTCATCCACAATGAACTGCATGACGTCATCATCCAGCTTTTCTATTTCCTTTTGTGGCATTCCGGTTTTTAATAGATATGCTTTGTTAGATAGAACAACATTATTATCTGCCTTTACATTGCAAATTACCATATTTAAGGACAGAATACAACAAATAAAAAATGCAAGACATGTTTTTAATTTTTTCATGATGAGTGGTCTCCTTTCATAAGTATTGTTGGATGGTTTTAGTTTTTTATTTATCCTTAGATTAGTGCACTATCTGAAAAGTAAATTCGTTCGTTAATATGGATGATAAAATAGAAAATTAATAAAAATGCTTGTAATTATTATATAAATATATAAAAAATAAATCAATAGTCAAAAAACATATAAATAAATATATGAATTTGTAAAAAACAACGATTTTGTAAAAAGAATGTAATTTTAGAGAGATATATACGTATAAAAAAATAAAACGTGATTTTAATTTGCAGTGATATGGATTCTATGATATAGTGTGGTAAAGTGATGCTGTGAAAAAAAACAAAACCCCGTCGGCAAACAAGGCGGGCAGCGCAGGAAAGGGGATCATAACAATGTATATTACATGTCTGGATGTAGAAGGAGTACTGGTACCGGAAATCTGGATCGCGTTTGCGGAGGCAAGCGGAATCCCGGAACTTAAAAAAACGACACGCGACGAGCCGGATTACGATAAACTGATGAGATGGAGACTTGGAATCTTAAAAGAGCATGGCCTTGGACTGAAAGAAATTCAGGCTACGATTGAAAAAATTGATCCGCTGCCGGGCGCAAGAGAGTTCCTCGACGAGCTGCGCACCTTCTCCCAGGTGATTCTGATCAGCGACACCTTCACGGAGTTTGCCGCACCGCTGATGAAAAAACTTGGCTATCCGACCCTGTTCTGCAACTCCCTGGAAGTCGCAGACGACGGAGAGATCACAGGTTTTAAGATGAGAGTCGAGCAGTCGAAGCTCACCACCGTAAAAGCACTGCAGTCCATCGGATTTGAGACGATCGCAAGCGGCGATTCCTACAATGACCTTGGCATGATTCAGGCAAGTAAGGCAGGTTTTCTGTTCCGCTCGACCGATAAAATCAAAGCCGACTATCCGCAGATCCCGGCGTATGAGACGTATGAGGAGCTGCTTGGCGCGATCAAAAAAGCAATGGATGAGAAGTAAACAAAAAAGGTGATTTCCGGCCAGAGGCTGCGACAAACGGTCAGGAAAACAGAAATATGGGGGTTTTATTACATGAGAAGAAGAATTCAGGTAGAAGCAGAAAAACCACAATTCTGCGTCACAACAGGAATTACATTTGCACAGGCGGATGCCTGGTTTGGAAACACGGTGCAGGATTTGAAGCTGGATTTGATTTACCCGCGGGATAACACCAGAAAATACCCGTGTGTGGTATGGATTTGCGGAGGGGCCTGGATCCAGATGGACCGCTCGGCACATCTTGCCTATCTGTCCGTACTGGCACAGCAGGGATTCGTTGTTGCATCGGTAGAATACCGCACGAGTAATGAGGCAAAATTTCCGGCATCGCTGCAGGATGTGAAAGCAGGAATCCGTTATCTGCGTGCACATGCCGATCGCTTCAACATTGATCCGGACCGCATCGGTGTGATGGGAGAGTCTGCGGGCGGTTATCTGACCTGCATGGCAGCGCTTGCGACAGATCCCGTTTATGATGTGGGAGAAAATCTGGAATATTCCAGTGCCGTACAGGCCGCCTGCCCGTGGTACCCGCCGACCGATTTCCGCGGATTCCCGTACAGTGATCCGGAGCAGTGTGCGGCATCTCCGGAATCCCTTCTGATGGGCAAAAACGTGATGCGCCATCCGGAAGAAGCACTCGCATGCTGTCCGGTCAGCTTCGTGACAAAAGCCGCACCGCCGTTTCTGATCATCCACGGAGAGAATGACCATACTGTTCCGTTCGGACAGGGAGAGGAACTGCACGACGAACTGGAAAAAGCGGGATGTGACGTCACACTGCTTTCGATCGAGGATGCCGACCACGCAGATCTTCGTTTCTTCCAGAAGGAAGTGTGGGACGAAATCTGTGCGTTCTTCCGCGCAAAACTGTAAAAGAAGCAAAAGCAGAGTGAAAGTCCAGGAGATTTTCGCTCTGTTTTTTGATTGTTTGGGAGAATCTGTGGTGCAGCATTTTTTGCAGGATAAAGTCTACCCATCGGAGTTCTTTCCGTGTATAATGAATACAGGAAAGATCACAATGTGAACAGGAAGGAGGCCGCCATGGGAAGATTTTTAAATCCGGGAAATGAAGCATTTTCGGAAGTCATTCATTCAGAAATCTATGTAGATAAAACACCGCTTCTGGAATATACCAACAGAGTGATCAGTACTACATCAAAATTTATCTGCAGCAGCCGTCCGAGGCGTTTCGGAAAGTCAATCACAGCGGAGATGCTGTCGGCATATTACAGCAAAGGCAGTGATTCCAGAGAACTGTTTGCGGACTATGCGATTCATAAGGCGGAGTCCTTTGAAAAACATCTGAACCAGTATGATGTGATTCATTTTGATGTCCAGTGGTGCATGATGGATGCCGGAAATGCGGATTGCGTTGTGGAATATATCAATAACGGAATTCTGCAGGAACTGAAGGAAAAATACGGAGAACTGATTCCGGATACTGTGAAGACGGTTTATGGGGCGATGTCCTATATTAAGGCTGCTGCGGGAAACAAATTTGTTGTCATCATCGATGAATGGGATGTACTGATCCGAGATGAAGCGCAGAACCATAAAGTGCAGGAAGAATATATTGATTTTTTAAGAGGCATGTTCAAAGGATCGGAACCGTCAAAATATATTGCACTGGCGTATCTGACAGGAATTCTGCCGATCAAGAAATTAAAGACACAGTCCGCCCTCAACAATTTTGAAGAATTTACCATGCTGGATGCAGGAAGAATGGCACCGTATGTTGGCTTTACAGAAGAGGAAGTGCATGATTTATGCGACAGGTACGGACAGATCTATGAGCAGGTGAAATTATGGTATGATGGATATTCTCTGGAAGGGTATCAGGTATATAATCCAAAAGCCGTTGTCAGCCTGATGCTGAATGGAAAATATAAAAGCTACTGGTCCAATACCGGCAGCTATGAAGCAATCGTGCCACTGATTAACATGAATTTCGACGGACTGCGGGCGGCAATTATAGAAATGATGTCGGGGGCCGCCGTGGATGTGGATGTGACATCTTTCCAGAATGATACCGTAAGCTTCGCCAACCGGGATGATGTACTGACGTATCTGATCCACTTGGGATATCTGGCTTACGATCAGGACAGGGAGCAGGTTTTTATTCCAAATGAGGAAATCAGACATGAATTAAACAATGCGGTGAAACGCAATAAATGGAATGAAATGATTACTTTTCAGAAGGAATCCGCAGATTTGCTGGATGCAACCCTGGATATGGATGAAAAAGCGGTAGCAGATGGGATAGAGCGAATTCATCAGGAGTACAGTTCGGTGATCCAATATAATGATGAAAATTCCCTGAGCAGCGTGCTTACGATAGCATATTTAAGCTCTATGCAGTATTATTTCCAACCCGTAAGAGAGCTGCCGACCGGACGCGGTTTTGCAGATTTTGTTTATCTTCCGAAACCGGAATACAGAACAAGTTATCCGGCGCTGCTGGTAGAACTTAAGTGGAACAAAAGCACAGATACCGCCATAGAGCAGATCTGGGATAAAAAATATCCGGATTCTATTCTGGAATATACAGGAAATATTCTTCTGGTGGGAATTAACTACAATAAAAAGACGAAAGAACATGAGTGCAGGATTGAAAAGATAAAAAGATAGAAAACCGAATGCTGAGAGGAAAAACGTCATATCATGGACAACGGAATTCATGATATGACGTTTTTGTAAATATTTCAGTCGATACGAAATAGGAATGAACGATTAGATTTTAGAAATTTTTTAAAAAAAGTCCTTGATCGGTAGCAACTCCCGGGTGATAAGCTAAAGCTACAAAGACAGGGAAATAACAAAATATCACACATCAAAATAAAACAGGGAGGTTATGATGATGAACTTTACATTAAGCAATCAGGTACAGATCCCGGCAGTGGGAATCGGAACTTTTATGATGACACCAGACCAGGCAGAGCAGGCGGTTGTGGACGCATTAGCCTGCGGATACCGCATGATCGACACGGCACAGGCTTACATGAATGAGCGCGCGGTCGGACGCGGAATCAAAAGATCCGGTGTGGCAAGAGAGGACATTTTCATCTCCACCAAAATCTGGGTAAGCCAGTATCTGACAGAAGGAACCGTAGAAAAGAGTCTGGAACTGCTTGGAACCGACTACATCGATCTGATGTTTATCCATCAGCCTGCAGGCGATTTCATGGCAGGATACCGTAAACTGGAAAAGGCATACAAAGAGGGCAAAATCAAATCGATCGGTATTTCCAATTTCCAGGGCGAAAAGTTGAAAAAGCTGCTGGATGAGTGCGAGATCAAACCGCATGTGATCCAGATGGAAGCACATCCGTATTACCGCGATGAAGAAACCATCGCAGCACTTGCACCGTGCGGCTGCTGCGTGATGGCATGGTATCCGTTAGGACACGGCGATCATGCACTGCTTGAGGAGCCGGTTGTCAAAGAGCTTGCGGAAAAATATGGAAAGAGCACCGCACAGGTCATCTTAAGATGGCATACACAGGTTGGAAACATCGTCATCCCGGGATCGACCAATCCGGAGCACATCAAGGTAAACCTCGATATCTTTGATTTCGAACTGACGGAAGAAGAGATGAAACAAATGGCAGGCCTGAACAAAAACGTGCGCTACTATTACCCGGATGAAGAGAAACTGGCAGCATACGCGAATATGAAGATTGATCTGGACAGCCAGAAATAAAATAAATACGGTCTGCCGAAGATGGAAGAGCATGTGTTTACTGCATTTATTCAATAAGAAAGGGGAAACAAAAAATGGAATATAAAGTATTGACAAATAGTGTAAAAATGCCGATGGAGGGTTTTGGAGTTTTTCAGGTAAGAGATAAAGAAGAGTGTAAAGAATCTGTTTTAAATGCCATCCGGGCGGGCTATCGTCTGATCGACACAGCGGCTTCCTACACGAATGAAGACGCCGTTGGGGAAGCTGTCTGTGAGGCGATTGCGGAAGGAATCTGTACCCGCGAAGAGCTGTTCATCACATCCAAGATGTGGGTGCAGGATATGCAGAATTATGAAATGGCAAAGAAAGCCATCGACCATTCAATTGAGACACTGGGCGTGGAATATCTTGATCTTTATCTTCTGCACCAGGCAATGAAAGATTATTTCAGCGCATGGCGTGCCATGGAAGATGCATACAAAGAAGGAAAGTTAAGAGCCATCGGTGTTTCCAATTTTTATCCGCATGTGCTGACCAACTTCTGCGAAACGGTAGCGATCCGTCCGATGGTAAACCAGATTGAAATGCATCCGTACTTCGCACAGGAGTCTGCATTAAAAGTCATGGAAGAGTACCAGATCGTGCCGGAGGCATGGGCACCGCTCGGCGGAGGACGCCACAATCCGTTTGACAACGAGATGGTAAAAGAAATCGCTGCCGCACACAGAAAGACCGTAGGACAGGTAGTTCTGCGCTGGAATGTACAGCGCGGCGTTGTAGTCATTCCGAAATCGGTTCACAAAGCGAGAATCGAAGAGAATTTCCAGATATGGGATTTTACACTGACTGAAGAGGAGATGCAGAAAATCAGTTCACTGGATCTTGGCTATCAGGGAACTGCGGTCAAGCATTTTGATCCGGAATTTGTTAAAATGTGCAATACCAGAAAGATCCACGAATAAAACAGGGCGGTTTGGTTTCCAACTGCTGTAAGATCATTTTTGCACAGGCAGACGTTGCGTTCCTGGATCCAGAATATTCGATGTCTGTACCATTCCAGTAGGTCATTTCCGGTGCGTTTGATACCTTAAGCTATGCAATGGAAACATATTTCGGCAAACCGGAGGAAAACAATCTGTCCGATGATATCAATGAGGCACTTGCGGCAGAACTGCTGAAAGGAAAAACATATAACTCTTAAAATTTCTTGCAGGATTTCACCCTGTGTGGTACATTATAGTTATGAATTGCGGTGGCCGTCTTCGGACAACACCTTGAAAGAGCCTGATGCGTCAGGCTCTTTTTATTACAGGTTTTAGCTTGCTTATTTAATTGAAGTGGCTAACATGGGGCTGCCCTTGGTGTGCAAGAAGTAGAAAGCAATAAAATAAAAACAATAATGACAATATCTAAGCCAGAGGCCTAGGTGTTATTTTTAGCAAGTATTATTGCAGAATATCAGGTGCTTATTATAACAAATAGAAAGAGGAAATGAGACAGGGGAAAAGAATGAAGAAAAAAACAACAATATTATTACTGGCAGGGAGTCTGATGATAGCTGGAATAGCTGCTCTCCTGTACCAGAGCCAGAACAGCAGAAATCAGATCCGTCATTATACGGCCTTTTTTTCAACAACAGGGGAAGAGATCACTTCGGATAATGATATGAAAAAGAAGATCGCTGAACAGATCGGAGCCGATTGTGAAGAAACATGGCTGAAAGGACAGACAAAGGATAATGCACTGAATGCTTATATTGCAGCCGGCGAGTATCCGGATTTTATTTCCGGCGAAAGTAAATTATATGATGCAGGAGCACTGATTCCCATTGACGAATACTGGGACAATTATCCCAATATAAAAAATTATCTGACAGAGGAACAGTGGGACCTGTTTCGGCAGGCAGACGGACATATCTACTGGATTCCACAATTCGGAGTTTCACAGGGACAGGACACGGAAGTAATCCACAGCGGAGAAGCTTTCTGGATTCAGACAAGAGTTTTGAAATGGGCAGACTATCCGGAAATCACGACGGTGGATGAATATTTTGATCTTCTGGAACGGTATCAGGAAGCAAATCCCTGTCTGGAAAATGGAACACCGAATATTCCGTTTGCTATTTTATGCGATGACTGGAGATACTTTTGTCTGGAGAATGTTCCTCAATTTCTGGATGGATATCCGAATGATGGGAGCTGCATCGTAGATCCAGATACACTGCAGGTCATTGACTATAATACAACACCGACAGCCAAAAGATACTATCAGAAATTAAATGAAGAATACAAAAAAGGAATGATCAGCCCGGAAACATTTCTGGATACTTATGAAGAATATCTGGATAAGCTGTCCACAGGTGCTGTTCTTGGTATGGTGGATCAAAGATGGCAGTTTTATTATGCCATACAGACAGCGTATGATTCCGGAAATCTGCGCAGTTATGGATGTGATTATGTGCCACTTCCGATAACAATAGACAAAAAAGTAAAGAATCAGTGGCATACGGCAAGATCAGCAGAGCTGGATACCGCGTCAGGACTTTCTATTACCATTTCCTGTGAAGACCCGGAAGGGGCAATGCAGTTTGTAAATAACCTCCTTGATCCGGAGATTACGAAATTACGTTTCTGGGGAGAAGAAAATCTGGATTATTCGATAGACGAAAACGGAATATTTTATCTGAATGAGGAGCAGGGCGTAAGGGTAAATGATCGGAAACTGAAAAAGACGCATTTTTGTACATATTCCTATTTTCCAAGGAGTGAAGGAATGCTGTCAGATGGAATCAATGCATTTTCGCCGGAAAATCAACCGGTAGAATTCTGGAAAAGCCAGCCCCGGGATATACAGGAATGTTTTGAGGCGTATGGAGTAACAAACTATGTAGATATGCTTGGGAGAAATGATGCGCCGGGAGTGTGGTATCCCATGTATTCGTATACCAATTCACTGACATCAAATACACAGGCAGGACAGACACTGGAACGGATGGATGAAGTAAAACACCGGTGGCTTCCGCAGGTGATTCTGGCACAGAATTTTGAAGAAACATGGAATTCCTATATGGAAGCATACAACGCATGCGATCCACAGAGCTATTTTGAGGATTTACAGAAAGAGCTCGATCAACGAATGAACAAAAAGAATAGCAATTTTTGCATATTGAATGACAAGAACTAAATAGTCCGAAGGCCCCTATTTGTTTACAATGGTGATAACCAGTAAACAGATGGGGGCTTTTTATAAAATACGGGAGGGAATCCTATGAGAATTTGTCTGGAGCAAAGTGCCTTTCCGGGCGTAATCAGAGTTACGGAAAAGGTAGCACACGATGTGGAACTTGTATCGGGAAAGAAACCGCAGATTCTGGTAGAAAAAGAGATACCGGAAACACTGGAAAGCAGCGGGGAGGACTGGACGATCATTGCCGCGACGAAAGGAAAAAGCAGCTTCCTGAAAAAGCTGGAAGAAGCCGGGAGTGCGGAATTAAAAGAGCTGGAACAAAAGAGAGAATGCTATGCATGGATTTTTCCTGAAATAAAAAACAGGACAAAATCGAACCTTCTTGTAATTGCCGGGAGCGACAAAAGAGGAACGATTTATGGCCTTTTTCATTTATCGGAAATGCTGGGAGTCTCACCGTTTGTCGACTGGTGCGGACTGATGCCGCCAAAGCAGGAAAAGATAGAACTGAGGGAAGACATGGCCTGTATCAGCAAAGAGCCATCCGTCAGATACCGGGGATTTTTTATTAATGATGAATGGCCGGCATTTGGAAACTGGTGCAATCATAATTTTGGCGGCTTTAATGCAAAAGCTTATGATCATGTATTTGAACTTTTACTCAGATTAAAAGGAAATTATCTCTGGCCGGCTATGTGGAGCGCAAGATTTGCAGATGATGGACCGGACCTCTTAAATGCGGAGCTTGCAGATGAATACGGAATTATTATGGGAATGTCACATCATGAGCCGTGCTTAAGGCAGGGGGAAGAATACAAATATCTCAGAGGTAAGAATTCTGTTTACGGAGATGCCTGGAATTTCAGAACAAACAGAGAGGGAATTACAAAATTCTGGGAAGATGGACTGAAAAGAAGCGGAAAGTTTGAAAATGTAATCACCGTCGGCATGCGTGGAGAAGCGGATACTGCGATCATGGGAAAGAATGCAACACTGGAAGATAATATTCAGTTGCTGCGGGATGTACTGAAAACGCAGAAAAAACTGATTCAGGAACGTGTAAATCCTGATCTGACCAAGGTTCCGCGCATGATAGCCTTATACAAAGAAGTAGAAGAATTTTTCTATGGAAATGAAAAAACAAAGGGACTAATGGGAGCAGAGGAGTTAGAGGATGTGATTCTGATGCTCTGTGATGATAACTATGGAAATCTCCGGACACTTCCAACAGAAGAGATGCGAAAACATGCGGGCGGCTATGGTATGTATTATCATCTGGACTACCACGGATGGCCGGTTTCCTATGAGTGGATCAACAGTTCTTATCTGCCGAAAATCTGGGAGCAGATGAGTATGGCATACGATTTTGGTGTGCGGGAACTCTGGATGGTAAATGTCGGAGACATCGCCACACAGGAATTTCCACTGAGCTTTTTTCTGGACATGGCGTATGACTTTGATCGCTGGGGAAGCAGGGCGCTTAACTGCACGCAGGAGTACACCAGAAAGTGGGTGAGACAGCAATTCGGTTCTGTGGAAGAAGAGACACAGGACACTATTGCAGACATTTTAGAGCAGTACACAAAAATCATCCACAGAAGAAGGCCGGAAGCACTGAACCCGGAGACGTATCATCCGGTGCAGGAAAAGGAAAGCAGCAGGATCTTCGAAGAAGAAGAGCAGCTTTTGAAAAAACTGCAGGACGTATATGAAACAATTGAAAAAACGAATCCGCAGAATCTGTCCGCATTTATCGCGCTTGTATATTATCCGGCATTTGGGACAATGAATCTTGTGAAGATGCAGATTCTTGCAGGCTGGAATCATTATTATGCTAATCTTGGTGCGGTCTGTGCCAATGATTATGGGGATGAAGTGGAAAGATGCATGGAACAGGATCGAAAAGCTGTGGAAATGTATCATCAGATGGATCAGGGAAGATGGTATGGAATGGGAATGTCACAGCATATTGGATTTACACACTGGAATGAAGATGAATGCAGGAATCCAGTCGTTATGCGGGTCATACCATTAAAGAAAAGATCCATCCTTGTGGCAGCAGACGGCACGGCGCAGCATGCGGAAGGAAGCCCGTGGCTGGATAACACGATGAAATTAAAGGATTTCTTAAATCCGGACTGTACCAGAGCATCCGTCACCCTATATAGCCGGAGTGATTTAAAGGCAGAGTACAAAGTTCTGAAAAAACCGGGCTGGCTGTCTGTGGAGCCGATGGAAGGATGGCTGGATGGCGTGAGCCAGAAGAAAGTGCGGCTGAATCTTACCTTGATAAAACAGAGATTACCGGAAACGAACCAGGATACTATTCAGGATTCGCTCGAGATTGCAACACCGGAAGGAAAATGTGAGATTACAGTGCCGGTTTATACAGGAAATCTACAGGATAAGAAAAATGTATTTGTGGATACAATGGGGTATCTCAGCATCGAAGCGGCACATTATGTAAATTCTGTTCCTGGAAATTACAAAGACAGACAGGTAAAATTTGAAAATCTGCAGGGATATGGAAAGACGAATTCAGCGATGAAGGCATTTCCATCCGATGCCTGCACAGTTCCGGGACAGGATGCGCCGTATCTGGAGTATCAATTTGTTTTGGAAGAAAGCGGAACATATGAAGCAGAATTCTATATGCAGCCATCCAATCCGGTTACCAGAGAGAATCAACTTCTTTATGCGGTCAGGATAAATGAAGAGATGACAGAAACCGTAAACGCAGTGGAGAAAGATTATCAGGTCGGTGATCAGGCAGAGAAATGGGCAGAAGGTGTTCTGAGTCAGATTCGAAGACAAACAGTTTCGATAAAATGCAGAGCAGGGTTCAATACACTTCGGGTCTATCATGTGACACCCGGCTTCGTTCTCGAAAAAATCGTGATTTATCCGATGGGGGAAAAGCCGGAAGAAAGTTATCTTGGACCGGCAGAAACGTATCACGGCAGACAGGAGGAAAAATAAAATATGGCAGGAGCATATGAAACAGGAGTATACCGCAATATTTTTAAAGAGTGTGGATATTCCGAAGAGGAAATTGAAAAAAGAGTGAAAGAAACATTTGAAACAATCTTTTATGGAAGTGAAGAAGAGCGTTTCTATCATGAAGCAGGTGCGGACATGGGATACATGGAGGACACCGGAAATCATGATGTCAGAACGGAGGGCATGTCATATGGAATGATGGTGTGCGTCCAGATGAACCGGAAACAGGAATTTGACCGTTTATGGAAATGGGTACGGACGTATATGTATATCGAGGATGGTCCGGGGAAGAATTATTTTGTCTGGTCGTGTGCTGTCGATGGTACAAGAAACGCGGACGGACCGGCGCCGGACGGAGAAGAATATTTTGCAATGGCGCTCTTTTTTGCTTCAAAGAGATGGGGAGATGGAGAAGGCATTTTCAATTACAGCAGCGAGGCAAGAGCGATTTTACGGGAATGTGTTCATAAGGGAGAGCCAGGGCATCCGGGAGAGCCGATGTGGAATCCGGAAAATCATCTGATCAAATTTGTTACCTCTTTTGAGTTCAGTGATCCATCCTATCATCTGCCGCACTTTTATGAGCTGTTTGCGTTGTGGGCAGATCCCTGCGATCATGAATTCTGGAAAAAGGCAGCGGACGCAAGCCGAAAATATCTTCACACGGCATGTCACTTCCGAACTGGATTATCTGCGGAATATGCAGATTATGACGGAACACCGCATGCACAGCATCAGGAGATTTTCGGCCGTCATGACTGGTACTACAGCGATGCATATCGTACGATTGCCAATATCGGAATGGATCATCTCTGGTTTGACGCGGATCCCTGGCAGACGGAAAATGCCAATAAGCTGCAGCAATTTTACTGTGAAGAACAGGCGGAACACTGGGATGGGGTATTTCTGACTGACGGCACCAGGCTGGAAGAAAAAGCACTTCATCCGACGGCAATTATTGCGGTAAATGCACAGGCCTCACTTGCCGCAGACGGACCGTATGCAGAGGAATGTGTAAGACGTTTCTGGAATACACCGCTTCGGACAGGCGAGAGACGGTATTATGATAATTTTCTGTATCTTTTTGCAATGCTTGCTTTGTCAGGAAATTACCGGATCTATCGGTAATAAAATCATATATTTTGCAGGAAGGTTTCCTATAGTTTCTCCCGGTGTACAGCACCGGGAGTTCTGTTACAATGGAGTTATCTTGAGTTAACACAGGAAAAGCAGGAGGAATAATAAGGATGGAAGGACCGAAGGCGCCAAGAGATCCGGAAAAAATGAGACCCTATTTTTATATTTTAAAGGACAAAGAAATTTTTGGATCAAAACAGGAAGATGGAACCGGAATCCAGTTCGTGTATGAGAGTGACGGAAGACTGATCAACAGTGCACAGATTGCCGGAAATATCACAGATCAGGAGGAACTGGCTTTACTGGAGAACGTAGAAGGATTTCGAAAACTGGTACACAGCATCGGAATCTCTGTGGAACTGGATGATCCCAGAGAGTCTGTTGAATTTGTGTTTCAGATGTATGGAAAAAAGGATCTCTATGGAGGGGGAACGAATCTGAAAACCAAACTGCCCGGAGATGGAATGGAGAGAAAAATAGATCTGTCCGATTATACATGGACAGAAGATGATGATATTCCGGGGCAGATAAAATTTATCTTTCAGACACCGGAATTGCTGGGAAAAGCAAGTGTAAGACTTTATTTGAATGATGGATATGATGCACCGAAAGAAACCGCAGAAGAAAAAATAGATATTCGTTCGGAAGAATACAGGGAAATGATACAAAGATCTCTGATGAATTTCGGAAATACCTGCCGGATACAGAGAGTAATTGAAAAAGCCAGAGACGGAAAAGAAGTTACGCTTGCATATATCGGCGGATCTATCACGCAGGGGGCGGGAGCAATTCCGATCCATACAAAATGTTACGCCTATCAGTCCTGCCAATTATTTCAGAAGCGCTTTGCAGCACAGGATAATGTCAGATTGATAAAAGCAGGAGTGGGAGGCACCCCTTCTGAGTTGGGGATGATCCGCTTTGACAGAGATGTTCTGCGCGGAGAGGAACAGCCGGATCTTGTAGTGATCGAATTTGCTGTTAATGATGAAGGGGATGAAACAAAGGGGGACTGCTATGAAAGCCTTGTACGTAAAGTGCTGAATCTTCCCTGGAAGCCTGCTGTAGTGCTTCTGTTTTCTGTTTTTGCAAATGACTGGAATCTTCAGGAACGCCTGAAACCGGTGGGATACTGCTATGATCTTCCGATGGTCAGTATACGGGATGCCGTAAGCCCGCAGTTTCAGATGCCAAAAGGACAGGGACGGGTTCTGACAAAAAATCAGTTCTTTTATGATATGTTTCATCCAAACAATATGGGGCACACGATTATGGCGGACTGTCTGCAGTATTTGTTTGAACAATGCGATCTCAGGAATCAATGTGGGGGTGAAACACTGGAAAGACAGATGAAGGCGGAAGAACGACTGAAAGAATGCATGAGCGAGCCACCCGCAATCGGAAAGAGTTTTGAAACAGTTCGTCTGCTGGATCGAAAAGACAGATACAGAGGAGCCGAAATTGATGAAGGTGGATTTACAGCCGTGGACAGGGAACTGCAGAGCGTCGAAATGGACGCAGAACTTACACCTGTGCCGCAGTTCCCGTATAACTGGATGTATGATGGCACCAATTCCGATAAAAACTATTTCGAAATGACGATAACCTGCAGAAGTCTGCTTCTTGTTTTTAAAGATTCCGGTGAAATTTATACGGGAAAAGCAGAGATTTCCGTAGATGGAGGATACTGTATGACAGCGGATCCGCATATCAATAACTGGCTGCATTGCAATGCGGTCATTCTTTTCCAGGAGGAAGAGAGTAAGAAACATATCGTGAGAATTACAATACCAGAAGAAGACAGGAATAAACAGTTTACGATTCTTGGATTCGGGTATGTACAGTAAAGGAGAAAGTTATGGTAACGGCAAATAATCCAATTTTATCCGGTTTTTATCCGGATCCGTCGATTTGCAGGGCGGGGGATGATTACTATATTGTAAATTCAAGTTTTGTTTATGCCCCGGGAGTTCCGATTTTTCACAGCAGAGATCTGGCACACTGGGAACAGATCGGAAATATTCTGAACCGGAAGGAGCAGCTTCCAGTAGAGGGAAGTGAAATCTCAAGAGGTATTTTTGCACCGACGATTCGTTATCATGAAGGATTATTTTATATGATAACAACAAACGTAAGCTACGGCGGAAATTTTATTGTTACAGCGAAAAAGCCGGAGGGTCCCTGGTCAGATCCGTATTATCTTGGTGAAGAAGCAGCAGGAATTGATCCAAGCCTGTTTTTTGATGAGGATGGAAAATGCTATTACTGCGGAACAAGACCAAACCCGGAAGGTGTGCGATATAATGGGGACTGGGAAATCTGGGTACAGGAACTTGATCTGAACACCATGAAACTGACAGGAGAAAGCATGACAATCTGGAAAGGTGCGGTAAAAGACTGCATCTGGCCGGAAGGGCCGCATATTTACAAAATCGGAGAATATTATTACCTGATGCATGCAGAGGGCGGTACAGGTCCGGAACACAGTATCTCAGTTGCCAGAAGCAGAAAACTGTTTCAGTGGTTTGAAGGATGCCCGAGGAACCCCATTTTTACACATCGCAATCTGGGAATGGATTATCCGGTGATTTATGCAGGCCATGGAGATCTTGTAGATGATGGACATGGAAACTGGTATGTAGTAATGCTTGCTTCACGGCCGTGCAGAAAACACAGCAGTATGGGCAGAGAGACATTTCTTGCTAAAGTGATATGGGAAAATGGATGGCCGGTCATTGCGCCTGGAGTGGGACATCTGGAAGAGCAGGTGGAAATCCCAATGGAAGAATATCGCTTTGCACAGGAAGTTACAAAATGTGATCAGATTCATTTCTGGGATAAAGAGTTGGATCAGAGACTGATTGGAATTGGCGGGTGTGATGAAACCATTTATTCGCTGAAAGAAAAAGAGGGAATGCTGCGGTTGTATCCCCGAAAAGAAAGTATTGCAGAAGCAGCCTATTGCTCCTATCTTGGATTACGGCAGAAAAGCTATCGCTTTGAAGCGGAAACAGGAGTTTTCTTTGTGCCGGAAAACGAGAAGGAAACGGCAGGTCTGGTTCTTTACCAGAATTATGAGAATCATCTGAGGATGGAAATCGCAAAAAAGCAGGAACAGAAAGTTTTTCGTGTTGTAACGTGTATCAAAGGAACAGAAACGAAAGCAGCAGAAGTTTTACTGCCAGGAGAGACGGAACAACTGCTGAAAATACGCCTGCAATGCCATGATCAGACGGCAAAAGTATGGATTGCGTCAGAAAATGGCTGGGAATGTGCGGCAGAGGAAATCAGTCTTCTTCCGTACACAACAGAAGAGGCAGGTGGTTTTGTCGGATGTACCATCGGCATGTATGCTTCTTCTAATGGAATGGAAAGCAAAAACCATGCAGACTTTGCATGGTTTACCTGCAGCAGCAGGAATTAGGGATTTTTCTGCTGCTTTTCCGGATGAATATACATATCGCGGAATTCCGTAGGCGTACATTGTTTGACAGAACGGAAGACGCGAAGAAAGGTGGAAAGACTGGAGAAACCAGACTGAAGTGCTGCCTCCGTGACAGGAATATCGGGATCGGATAAGAGCAGCATGGCATGATCAATTCTTTTGCGATTAAGGTATTTGTAATAGGTGGTATTTGTAAACTGCTTAAACAGTCTGGTAAAGTGGTATTTGCTGAAGCCTGCTGTTTTTGCAACCTGGTCAAGAGAAAGATCTTCCGTGCAGTGTTCATCAATATAATTGCAGATGGAAAGAAAACGATCCAGATATTCTTTCTGCTTTTGCGGTCCGGCATCAAAACGGCAGGATGCAAAGGCCTGGTATCTGCCGATCAGAGAAAGAATATCAAGCATGCGCGCATAGATAACAGCTTCCGAAAGAAAGGAATCCTCTTCATATTCCGAAAGAATCTGGCAGATAAGATGATAAATATCGGAATAGATGTCAGGAGCGGTCTGAGGAGTAAGAGTGAGAACCGGGGAAATCAGCGCGAGGATGGAATTGAGATCGCGGATTTTTGACACAACCGACCATTCAATCTGCAGAATAATTCGTTTTCCGTTTTCCGGTGCCACAAGAGAGTGAAGGATCCCAGGGCAGATGAAAATAATGTCGCCCTCCTGAAGAAGAACAGGTTTATCCCCGAGGAAAACCGTATAAGTCCCTTCCAGAGGCATAATGATTTCCATGGGAGTATGCCAGTGAATGGGATAGTCCTCGCAGTCTGTGTTTACAAAAAGCCGCAGACTGCTGTTCTCTTTATACGTTACGGTTTCGTGAATCCCGTCTAAATGTTCAATCATAATATTGCCTCCGGAGGACTGCTGTAAATTTGATATTATCATAATACAGTAAAACAGAGATCACAAGAGAAAAAATTGAAAGAAGAGAACTGAAAACAGAATTCCAATCTAAATCTGGATATGATAAGATAACTGTGTGAAAGATGACATTGGAAAATCCAGAAGGGAGCAGGCAGTGTCTGCTCCCTGATTCACGTGAGAGGTTCTGAGAATGAAAGAGTTGCTTCAAAAAATTGAAAAACGGATGGATGACTTTACGGTCAAAAAGAAATTATACATTTTATATATTTTTTGCGTACTGCTTCCGCTGATCATTACGGACAGCGTGGTTTTTTTAATCATAAGAAATTCCGAGATGGAAAAGCAGAAACATGATATGACCAACATTGCAAATGCGGTAAGCTACAACATCAGCAGCGTGGTAAATAATGCAGGAGAAATGGCAAAAACGATCTATACCAGCAGATATATTGATGATTTTCTATCCAGAAAATATGATACCTCTGCTCAGTATATCATGGAATACCAGGAGTTTTTCAAGGATACTTTGTTAGAAAATCTGCTGGGAATGAATCAGATTGTATTTACGATGTATACGAACAATGACACCATTGTGAAGGGAGGAAAAGTAGGTAATATAGAGGATCTGAAAGAAACGCAGGCGTATCAGAAACTGAACCAGAGTGGGGAAACAAAAGGTTTTTTCTTTGTCTATGACAAAAACAGATCCGGAACGGCAGAGGAACGCAAGGTGGTATTTCTTCAAAAACTCGATTTTTTTTCAGGAGATCAGGAAAAAATGCTGCAGTTGGAATTTGACTATGGGAACATGATGCGTACGCTTCAGAAAATGAATTTTGACAACGAAGTTTTGATCTGTGAGGAGAATCAGATTGTACTTTCCAATACGAAACATGGAAGCACAGGTTCAGACTTTGAAGAACTGGATGATAAAATAAAGAAGGGATATCATCAGACGGTCAATCTGTATGGTACGGAACTTGAGGTGTATGTCAGACGTACGGGGGAGAACGCGATTGCGAATATTGCTCATGATTTACCGAGTATTCTGCTTCTGATCCTGATTAATGCGATTCTGCCATTCTTTTTTGTACATATCCTGAATCATTCGTTCACAAAACGTATTACGGAGCTGAATGAAGTGTTTAAAAGCGTGGATTCCGAACAGCTTGTACCGATGCGTCATGAAGGCGGAAAAGATGAAATCGGAAGTATGATTCGAAGCTACAATCGAATGGCGGCCAGGACAAATGAGCTGATTCAGACAGTTTATAAAAACAAACTCGTAGAGCAGGAGATGCTTGTCAGCCGCAAAAATGCAGAACTTCTTGCCCTTCACAGCCAGATTAATCCTCATTTTCTGTTTAATGCACTTGAGAGCATCCGCATGCACAGCATTTTGAAAAATGAGAATGAAACAGCGGATATGGTTGAAAAACTGGCTGTCATGCAAAGACAGTATGTCGAATGGGGCGAGGACTCTGTGACGATTGAACAGGAAGTGGAATTTGTAAAGGCGTATCTGGCACTCCAGAAATATCGTTTCGGAGAAAGACTGAGTTATCAGATTGAGATTGATGAAGAATGCAGAAAAAGAAAGGTTCCAAAACTTACGCTGGTAACATTCGTAGAAAATGCATGTGTGCATGGAATTGAAAGTAAAGCGTCTCCAGGCTGGATTTTTGTAAGAGTATATGAACAAAACGAGCTGATCTGCATGGAAATAGAAGATACTGGGAACGGAATGGAAGAAGGCAAAAGGCAGGAACTTCTGGAAAACATGAGAAACGCAGACATTGAGATGCTGAAAAAGAAAGGAAGGGTAGGAATTGTCAATGCATGTTTAAGATTGAAAATGGTATCGGAAAATAAAGTGAAGATCGATCTGGATGGAGAAGAAGGGGTGGGTACACTGATAACAATCTGGATGCCCCTGGAGTATATGTAGTGTAGAGCAGGGAGGAGAAAAATGTTAAAAGTACTGTTGGTTGATGATGAACCCTTTATCCTGCAGGGAATTAAGGTCATCATAGACTGGGAAAAAGAAGGATTTGAAATTGCTGCGACGGCAGAAAACGGTCTGGAAGCACTGGAATATTTGAAAAAAGAAAAAGTGGATCTTATCATAGCAGATATCCGGATGCCTGGTATGACAGGTCTGGAATTACTGGAGCAGATACGAAGGGAAGAAATATCGGATGCGTATTTTGTTATTCTGAGCGGTTATGCGGAGTTTGATTACGCAAGGCGTGCCATGCAGAATAAATGTACGGAATATCTGTTAAAACCTGTTGACCGGGAAACCCTGTTAAAACTGTTGCATAAGGTTCGTGCATTATCAGACCGGGAGAGACAGGAATCAAAGGCACATGAGGAAATGGAACATGCCTATTTTTCGAGACATCTGATCTCTTTAATCCATGGAAAATACGATGATGTCAATCTTAATTACGTAAAAAAACACATGAAAGATACGCAGGGAATCCGTTATGTGGAGATTCAGAAAGAACAGCCGAACAATCTGGAAGAACAGAGCGATAAAGACCTGCGGAATTTTCAAAGAGAGCTGTATGACTGCTGCAGAGAATTTTTGAAAGAAGATGCCAAGCACTGTGTATTTGATGTTTCTGCGGATGAAAAAATATATGATATTGGTTTTGTATATTCTGAAAACCTTGCGGAGCGTCTGGGAATGGATGATAAAACATACCTTTCTGCATTCCGGCAATATCTTGTCAATAATACGAAACAGCCGGTTATTATGCTGGTTGGGAAAAAAGTACCAGATATCAGCAATGTGGCAAGATCGTATGGTAATGCCTGTATGCTCCGCTCTTTTCAGGGGTTCCGGGCACGAAAAGAAATCTATTATTATGAGGATGAAGTGCAGGTTACAGCGGCTGGAATGGTCTTATGCAAACAGGGGCTGGATCAGCTTCTTACCACCATTGAACAGAATAACCACATGGAGATCCGGAAAGCAGTAGAACAGTTTTATGAAGAAATGAGTCAGATGGGAATGAATGCTGAGAGCATGAATCTGAATATCAATTATCTGCTTTTCCAACTGATCCATCTGGCGAGTGAGCAGGATAATGACGTAAACCAGGAAGAAATCCTGCGGCTGATCAGTGAAAGCAGCTTTGAGAATGGTATCCTGCGTGGCAGTAAGGCGCATATGGCGCGCTTTGCATGTGAATACGGCGATTATCTTTCTCAGCTTCGAAAAAACGTTTCCAGGGGCGTTCTCGGCATGGTAGAAAAAGAAATCAAAGAGAATTATGCCGCCAACCTCACGCTGAAGGGTCTCAGTGAAAAATACTATGTCAACAGTGCCTATCTCGGGCAGCTGTTTCGGAAAAAATATGGTCTTTCCTTCAAGGACTATCTGAACAATTTCCGGATGGAGCAGGCCTTCTGATCCGCACGGATAAAAAAATTGTGCAGATTGCAGAAGAAGTAGGATATCATGATCTGGATTATTTTGTAAACCGTTTTATTCAGGTGAAAGGGTGCACACCGGCCAGATTCCGAAAACAGATGCAGCAGGGAAGTTAAAGAAAACAGGAAGTAAGAAACAGGGTAAATTATAGTGCGTATCTACGATCTATAATTTACCCTGTTTCTTACTATAGTTCATCCGATTGTTTCAAACCTGCAAACTGATAAAATAAATACTATCAAAGGGAGGTATTACAAGATGAAGAGAAAAAAAATTGTAAGCATGCTGCTTGCCTCGGCAATGGCAGCAACCCTGCTCGCAGGATGTGGAGCAGGAGGAAAGAGTTCCTCTAAGGGAGATTCTGACGGAGAGATAAAAGAATTTACCGCATTTTTTGCAGTCCCGGGATCCGAAATCAATGATGATAATGAGGTTCAGCAGATCATTGCAGAAAAAACAGGCGCAAAGGTAAAAGAAACCTGGCTGACGGGTCAGACGGATGTTGAGGCTATTGGCACCATGATCGCAGGAGGAGAGTATCCGGACTTTATTGAGGGCGGAAACGGACAGATGCAGTTATATGATGCCGATGCACTGGTTGCACTGGATGACTATCTGGATGATTATCCTAATATTAAAAATCTGTTCTCTGATCTTGAGTGGGAAAAATTAAGACAGGATGATGGCCATATTTACTGGATTCCACAGTTTAGCTGCATTAAAAATGAAGAAAAAGTATGTACACATAATGATGAAGCATTCTGGATTCAGGCCAGAGTCTTAAAATGGGCGGGTTATCCGGAAATTAAAACAATGGATGATTACTTTAATCTGATTGAATCCTACAACGAAGCGAATCCGACTATGGAAGACGGAACGGAAAATATTCCATACACCATCCTCTGTGACGACTGGAGATATTTCTGTCTGGAGAATGCCCCGCAGTTCCTCGACGGATATCCAAATGATGGATCCTGTATGGTAGATCCGGATACACTGACCGTTTTAGATTATAACACTTCGGATACAGCGGTTGCCTACTTCCGAAAACTGAATGAAGAGTATCAGAAGGGAATTGTAGATCCGGAATCCTTTACACAGAGTTACGATGAATATATTTCCAAACTTTCTACCGGACGTGTACTTGGAATGATTGATCAGTGGTGGGATTTCTCGAATGCAAATGATGCAATCAAACAGGCTGGACTGGATGAGCAGGGCTGCGATTATATTCCTGTTCCGGTTACGATTGATGGCCGTGACAATCAGTGGCACAATTCAGGCGGGGCATTTAATGAGTCGAGCGGTCTTGCAATTACAACAAGCTGTGAAGATGTGGAAGGAGCATTACAGTTTGTAAATGATCTTCTGGATCAGGATATTCACAATCTCAGATTTTGGGGTGTAGAGGGTACCGATTATGAGGTGGATGAAAACGGAGAATTCTACCGAACAGAGGAAGAGCGGACGAAACAGTCTGATACCGCGTACAAAGCATCTCATACCTGCCCATATTCCTACTTCCCACAGTACACTGGAACCAGTGATGATGGAATTAACGCCAATAAACCGGATGGACAGGCAAGTGAGTTCTTTGATGGATTAAATCAGGATGTAAAAGAAACCTTTGAGGCTTATGGTGTTGAGACTTATGTTGAGATGCTTGGAACAAATGAGGCACCTGGAGACTGGTATCCGATGTGGTCCTTCTCTAACAATTTCACAACAGATACACCTGGCGGAGTTGCATGGAACAAAATTGCAGATGTAAAACATGAGCAGCTTCCGCAGGTTGTTATGGCAAAAGATTTTGACGCGGCATGGGATACCTACATGGATGCTTACAATGCATGCCACCCGGAAGACTTTATCAGTGAACTGCAGACTGAATTAGACACAAGAATGGAGCAGGCAGCGAAGTTCAAATAAAAAATGAAATTTTGAAGCGGGCAGATGTGAAAAATTTCATCTGCCCGTTTTTTTAAGGAGTGAGGTCATGTCTTTAGCGAGAACAAAATCAAAAACAAAAGAGCCCAGAACAAAAATCACATGGAAAGAAATCAAAAGACAGAAAGTCCTGCTTTTCTGGGCAGCAATTATCGTAGCATATGGTGTGATTTTCTATTACCTTCCGCTTGCTGGCTGGGCAATGGCATTTCAGAACTACAAACCGAAACTAGGAATCCTGCATTCAGAGTTTGTAGGATTAGAAAAATTCCGGACACTGTTCTCAGATATGACGTTTATCCGTGTTATCCGGAATACTCTGGCAATGGGAGTTATCAATCTTGTTGTAACTTTCGTAACGGCAATTGCGTTTGCAATTTTATTAAATGAAATCAGAAGCCATATAGGAAAAAAAGTGGTTCAGACCATTTCCTATCTGCCGCATTTCCTTTCGTGGATTATTGTAACCGGTATTCTGCATGATATGCTTTCCGGAACTGGTATTGTAAATGAAGTTCTGGTGAATCTGCATATCATCAAACAGCCAATTAACTTTTTTGCACATACGAGCTACTTCTGGCCTATTGTTGCTTTTGCAAATGTGTGGAAGGAAACCGGCTGGAATGCCATTATTTATCTGGCAGCAATCACAGCAATTGATCCATCTTTATATGAGGCGGCATCCATAGACGGCGCCGGAAGGTGGAATAAAATTAAGTACGTGACACTTCCTGGAATCAAACCGACCATTATGATTCTTCTCCTGATGAACGTAGGCAACGTTTTGAATGCCGGATTTGAAATTCAGTATCTTTTAGGAAACGGCCTGGTACAGAGAGTATCACAGACCATTGATATCTACGTATTGAAATGGGGTATCAGCCAGGGCGATTATGCAATCGGTACGGCAGCAGGTATTTTCAAGAGTGCAGTCAGCATTATACTGATTATGATCGCAAACCAGATTGCAAAACGCAATGGCGAAGAGCGATTGTTCTAAGGAGGTTCATCATGGCAAAAAAAACTGGAAAAAAGACCGGAAAATTGGATCTGTTTCCGATAATAAATGGTATTATCATGGTACTGTTTATAGTCATTACACTGTATCCGGTATTAAATACACTGGCAATATCATTAAACGATGGTACAGATGCCCTTCGCGGAGGAATTTATCTGCTGCCAAGAAAATTCACATGGAAAAACTATATCACCGTTCTTCAGAAGGATAACCTGATCACGGGCGCATATATCACAGTGGCGCGAACCATCATCGGAACGCTGCTGGCACTGGTAGCAAATGCAATCCTGGCGTTTATTGTAAGCAGAAAACGCTTTCTGTTTAAAAAAGAATTATCCTTATTCTGGGTTATCACCATGTATGTCAACGGTGGAATGATTCCTACATTCCTGCTGTACAAACAACTTGGCCTGACAAACAGTTTCGGGGTATATGTAATTCCTGGAATGGTCAGTGCGTTCAATATGCTGGTAATCCGTACCTATATGAACGGAATTTCCGACAGTCTGGAAGAGTCCGCGCAGCTTGACGGTGCAGGATATACCACGATTTTTCTGAAGATTTATTCACCGCTCTGTAAGCCGGTATATGCAACCGTAGCATTATTTGTGGCGGTAGGACAGTGGAACTCCTGGTTTGATGCGATGCTGTACAACAGAATGAACAGCAATCTGACGACCCTTCAGTATGAGCTTATGAAACTCTTATCATCGGTTACGAATCAGGGAACCTCTGTGGAAGCAATGAAAAATGCAGCCGGTTCGGTCACACCGACGTCGGTCCGTGCAGCAGCAACCATTATTACCATGCTTCCAATTATTTGTATTTATCCATTTTTACAGAAATACTTTGTTGCCGGGCTTACTCTTGGCGGAGTAAAAGAATAAAGATACTGCATTTTATCCAGGGTCATGCTGTTTTGGCATGACCCTGAAATATTATATGAGGAGAGAGCATATGAAGATAGCAGGAAAAAATCCAATTACAGAACTGGATTATCCGGATCCAGATGTCATCCGGGTAGATGATACGTATTACATGGTAAGCACTACAATGCACTTTATGCCGGGGTGTGAGATTCTGCGGTCGTATGACCTCATTCACTGGGAACATCTGAGCTATGTGTATGAAAGACTGGACAGCACAGAGGAACAGAGGCTTGTTGGTGAGAAAAACTGCTATGGAAAAGGCATGTGGGCCGCATCGCTCCGATACCATAAAGGGATGTATTATATTTGCTTTGTGGCGAATGATACCGGAAAAACATACCTTTATACTGCTGATGATATCGAAGGACCATGGGAAAAACGCATCATAGAAGGCTTTTATCATGACTGCTCACTTTTGTTTGAGGATGATCATGTTTATATTGTTTCCGGCAATAGAAATGTTCGTCTGCAGGAATTGAAAAAAGATCTGGGCGGTCCAAAGGAAGGCGGACTGGATCGGATTCTGGTCAGTGATAGTCGGAATCCGGGGCTTGGTTTTGAAGGAAGTCATTTTTATAAAATCAATGGAATGTATTATTTATTCCTGATTCATTCCCTTCCGGACAGGTGGATGCGGACGCAGGCATGCTATGTATCAGACAGCCTGACGGGAGAATTTAGAGGCGGAGATGTGTTGTGTGATACCATGGGGTATTGCGGCCAGGGCGTTGCGCAGGGAGGAATTGTGGATACGCCGGATCATAAATGGTACGCCGTACTTTTCCAGGACAGAGGTGCTGTCGGCAGAATCCCGGTTCTTGTGCCAGTAAAATGGGAGAAAAATGTCAGAGTTACCTATATGCCGGCGCCGGGCGAACAAAAAGAGCAGATCATAAAAGAAAATTATCCGGTATTGGGTGATTCGGGAAGGGCACTCTGTGAAGTGGAAACAAAAAGCACAAGACCGGAGGAACAGTATCATTCGCTTGTGGAGAGTGATGATTTTTCAGAATGGAATCCGGACCAGAAACGGCTGTTTGGAACGTTTGGATGGAAGAGCTGCTGGCAGTTCAATCACGAACCGGAACTTTCCTGGATTGAGAATGATGCAGAAAAAGGGTGCCTCCGAATGAGCTGTAAAAAGCAGTGCAAAAATGTCACGCAGGCAGTAAATACGATCACCCAGAGGATGAAGTTTCCGATGTGCATAACAGAAGTAACCGTTGATGCGGAAAGACTGAAGGACGGAGATTATGCAGGTATGTGTGCATTACAGGGATGTTACGGCATGGCGGCAGTTACAAAGCGTGATGGACGGATGTTTCTGGTTATGAGATCTCTCGAAGCGGAAAATGACAGCCTGGAAGGAAATCAGGGCAACAGTGAAGAAAACGAATGGGAAGCAGTGGCGGTTGAATCATCGAAAATAAGAATCCGGATGGAAGCGGATTTCCAGAACCAGCACGATAAAGTCCGGTTTTTATATTGGAGCGATGAAAAATGGAAACAGATCGGACCATGGCATCAGCTCTATTTCAAAATGGATCATTTCACAGGATGCAGAGTTGGACTGTTTGCCTATGCAACGAAAGAAGCAGGGGGAATCGCAGAATTCGGCAGATTCCGATATTTTTAACAAAAAGTTCCCGCCCCGGCATTTATAAGTGAAATTCCGTTGAATTTCTGGAAACTGCTGGTGATCTTTCTGGAGAGAACCATCATTGCCATTCCGCTGATCGTGAAGGTGGACGTACTGTAGGATCAGGACGTGTTGCTACAGTTATCGAATAATTATAGCATAACATCTTAATTATATATATTGAGTACCGCAAGGTACATTGTGTCCAAACGTAAGATACCCCGGAACCGTAAGGTTTCCGGGGTTTTTCTGTTGAGTAAAAAGTTTAAAATAAGGCTGTAAAGAATAGCGAATATATTAAAAACAGGCAGGTATGGGAAGAAACTGAAAATCTTCGCATATATGCCTGTGATACTGTTATGATACTATTTCTGTTCGTTATTGGAAAATTTCTGTGCTAAAAGTTCATCTCGTTTACGGATTCGGGTTTCAAAATCCAGTTCTTCAATTTCTTTATGGGTGACGGGTTTGGAAGTGTAGTATTCCAACGTCTGTTTCTTCCACATATCAAACATATCTTTACCTGTGAAATAAGATTCCAGGCTTTCTCTGTTCTCCTGCAGATCGGCAAGAAAATTACACATATCTGCATTTAAAGAGTGTTCCGGATCATTTCCATAAAAGCGAAGTCCGGCATACCATTTCTGTGTTTCTGTTTCTATATCACCGGGAAATTTATTATTTATATCCAGTTCATACCGGAGTTCATTGGATTCATTCATCTGCAATAAAACCCAAATAATATCGCTGAGAGTAGAAATCTGTACTTTATTTTCAGATAATCCAAATAACCAGTCCAGTGAGACATGAAATTTCTGAGCAATAGTCAATAACACATCATTGGAGGGAGTAACCACACCATTTTCATAACTGGATAAAGTTGACTGACGTATACCGATAGCTGCGGAAAAGTTTTTCTGATTCATCTTCAGATCAGTTCGCAGCTCTTTTATTTTTTCTGAAATAGATGATTCCTGCATATTATCCACCTCCTTAAAAGCTATGATTAGTATATCACAAATGATAAAAATCAACAATATAGAAAAATATCATTCATACAGATAAAAATTATTGACAATGATTATTTAAAATGATATAGTATCAGTGAAAATGATAATTATAGATAAGGAGAAAATGATATGTAGAGACAGAACTATATGATTACAGCGGAAGAAGTTGCAGAGAGCATGGGGATTTCACTTGGATATGCTTACAAACTGCTTCGCAAACTGAACAAAGAGCTTGCAGATCAGGGATATGTAACCGTTTCGGGCAAGATACCGAGGGCATTCTGGGAAAAGAAATTTTATGGATATTCCCAGATTGCAATGTAAGGGGGTGAGAAAGTATGGCAGCATACAAAGATGAAGAAAGAGGAACCTGGTATGTTTCATTTTATTATGAGGACTGGACAGGAGCCAAAAAGCGAAAAGTAAAAAGAGGATTCCGCACTAAGAAAGAAGCATTAAATTTTGAAGCGGAGTATAAAAGAACAGCGAAAGCAGACATGGATAAAGAACTGTTTGATGAAGCTGTAGAACGATATAATATCGGGAAAAGAAAAGATCGACAGATTACAAATTACTATGAAAAAATCCGGCAGGGCAAACAGGAAAAATTGTTCCATGAAGTGATTTTCCAGATTGGAAATCGAGAAGATATGGCTGTCGGAACAGCAGAAGGAGGTCAGGCTGTAAAAGTACTGGATGAGTATGTAAAGGACTTCCAGAAACGGAATCCAACGCTACGGGTATTTGGTTGTTATCTACATCAGGATGAAGCTACGCCACATCTACATATTGATTTTATTCCTTATGTAACTGATTGGAAAGGAAAAGGAATGGACACCAGAGTTTCGCTGAAACAGGCATTAAAAAGTCTTGGATTTCAAGGTGGGAATAAGCATGATACTGAGTTAAACCAGTGGATGAACCATGAAAAAGAAGTTCTGGCAGGGATTGCAAAAGAGCATGGTATTGAATGGGAACAGAAAGGCAGTCATGAGGAACATCTGGATGTCTATAACTTCAAGAAAAAAGAACGGAAAAAGGAAGTACAGAAATTAGAGCAGGAGAAAGAGTATCTAACTGCAGAAAACGAAGAACTGACAGCACAAATTGCGGAATCCAGAGCAGATATTCAGATTTTAAAAGACGATAAGGAACAGGCAATTAGGGAGAAGCAAGAAGCAGAACAAAGGGCAGAGGACGCAGAAAAAGAACTAAAAAGTCTGGAAGATCGTCGGAATGTGCTACAACCAATCATGGATAATGCCAGTAAGGAAATAAAAGAATATGGAATGATTAAGACGTTTTTACCGGAGGCAGGAACATTTGAACGTGCAGTACCTTACAGGGAGAATAAAATCAAGCCATTGTTTATCAAGATGAAGAATCAGATTGCTGCATTAGCTGGAAAGGTTGTAGAACTTAACAAAATGGTAGAAAGCTGGAAAAATAAATATCAAAAATCTGTTGAGGAATGTGATAATATCCAGAAACAGTTAGACGATGTACGTAAGGAAAATGGAAAATTATCAAATGATAATCAACGTTTACAAGAGACTTCGGACAGATATGACAGAGTGGTGCGTATTCTGGGAATGGAAACTGTAGAGGATGTGGTGCAGCAGGACATTAAAGAACAAAGGGCACTGGAAGAAAAACGGCGAATGGAGCAAATGCCAAAGGGAAGCGTTCTGAAACAGTTGGAATGGGCGACTCAAAAGAGTCAGATTGAAAACCAACAACGTAAGAAAAATAAAACAAAATACAAAGGATTGGAGATTTAGACTATGAAAAAACAAATTTATGATGAGAAAAATGGAATGAGCTATACGTTGCATGGAGATTACTATTTGCCGGATCTGGTTTTAAGAGAAGAAGAACCGACATATGGAAAATATGGAATGTTACGAAAGCAGTTCTTAAAAGAACACAGATCAGCAAGGTATCAGTATTTGTTATTGACTGGAAAGCTGAATGAACATCTGAATCAGATTGATCAAGAATCCAGAAAACAGATGGAAATGCTTATGGGACAGATGGTAGAAAGACAAGGTGTAACTGAGGAATTAAAGGTACAGGATCAGATGAAGTGGGTTAGGTTAATGAATAATATAAAAGCCAGTGCAGAAGAAATTGTATTGAAAAATATGGTATATGTGTAAGTTGTGAAGGGCGGTCGATAAGATCGCTCATTTACACTTTTGTATCTATTAGAATAGCACTTTAGAAAGCACTATGGTAAAATAAGGTGAAGGCAAGTTCGAAATTTGGGATATAGACTGATAAAATTAAAGAGTTTGGTATAGGGTAATATTTATTAACAATGTGGGGATGAAAAATTTTCAATAGAATGAATTTGTTTAGATAATATGATAATTAAGAAACATTTTGGTATTCGGAGGAAAGAATGAATCTTATTGAAGAATTAAAAAATTATTGTGATATAAATAATCCGGTTGGTGCACTAATGTTGTCTGGAGAGTGGGGATGTGGTAAAACATATCTTATTAAAACCAAATTTATCCCATCAGTGAAAGATACATATGTTTTTGTATGTATTAGTTTATTTGGTATAGACTCTTTAGATAAATTAAGAGTTGAGGTAAAGAAAAAATGGTTGGAGAAAGCAAGCGAATTTGATAGTCTGAATGGAACAAAGGTTTCAAGAGTAGCAGATTCTTGTAGAAGAATATTTGACACAATCAAGGATAGGTTGCCTGAAAATTGGCAAAAAAAAGGAGAAGTAGTTTCTTCTATTATGGACTTGATTAATTTTATGCCTATAAGTAATAGAATGTTTGAAAAAAAAGTTATACTTGTTTTTGATGATTTAGAGAGAACTAATATTTCTTGTACAGATCTTCTGGGATGCATTAATGATTATTGTGAAAATCAGGGCTTTAATACGATTATTGTTGCAAATGAAGAAAAAATAAAAGATAGATCAGATAATGAATTATCATATCGTGAAATTAAAGAAAAAATAGTGCAAAGAGTTATTCCATTTGTTCCTGACTATGAAGAAGTAGTTTCTAATTCTATAGAATTAATGTCTTGTGGTATAGAATATAAAGGGCTTCTCAGAAAAAATGAGAAATTATTAGTTAAAATTTTGTCAGGTGATTTTAATGATAACGCAATCATTGAACAGTATAAGGCTAAAAATTACAAACTTGGTAGTAACAAGGAAAGAGAAGAATGTCAAAAAGAAGAGGAAGAACTTCGAAAACTGTTAGCACAAAGACCACATAATATACGAAGTTTTAAATGTGCTATTCAAGACTTTGAACGTGTATATAATAAGTTGGTCAAAGAGGACATTCAAGACTGTAGTAATTGGCTTCTTTCCTTTACATGTCTTATGATGACGAATAAAGCAGGATTGCTTCAGGAAATTACAAGATACGGACATTTGTTTTGGTATCTTAATGTAGAAAAACTTTATCCCGAATTGTTTGACGATAATTTTATAGTGGATGGATTCTCAAAGTGGGTTATTCAAGGGGAGTGGAATGAGGATGTTATTTCGAAAGAGATACAGTTGTTTTTGAAAAAAGAGAAAGCGGCTACCCCACTTGAAATTCTTAGAACATATAATTTACCTGAAGTTGATGAAGAAATAATTGATGAAGGATTTAAAGATTTATTAATAGAAGTATATGCAGGAAATTTATCTTTAGATGAGTATATCCTTTTCCTTTATAATTGTTGCTATTCTAGAATGTATGACTTTGATTTACCTACGATCGATTGGGAAAAAGTGAGAGAGGGTATTAGAAAGCAAATAAAATATTTAGTTGAATCTGATGAAAAAGACAGCCATTCTCACAGAATGATTGGGGATGACAGTAAAGAACATTTCACAGAAGATGAATGGTCAGCATACCAGATTATAAAAGAATTTAGAGATAATAATGTGTGGATTTATGAAAAAAATCAAAAGCTCTATATTGATTTGATTAGTTCAGACTTGAATGTTGCATTTAGAGAGCTGAGTAATAAAAGATACAATAAATTTTCTCTTGAGATGGAAGCAGCAACAATTAATGCATTTAAGAATGCTGATAATATGGATAAAAATCATTTTTCAGGGTGGTTTGTTGGGATTTGGGGACAGTACAGTAATTCACCAGAGATTGAGGGGCAAGGCACAACGGTATCACTCAAAAAGTTAAGAGATGATTTGAATTCTGTAATGCAGGAATATAAAGAAAAAGGCAAGAACATTGCGGCTGGGCATACACAAAATTTTATAAAAAAACTAGAGGCCATTATAAAAACGGAAAGTGAAGATACAACAGTCGAACAGTAACGGGCTAGCTTGTTTTGGGCTATATAGAATAAAAAATTTTTGACATTTTCACACATGCGTGCTAATATGATTATAGATAAAGAGTGCTACCGATAGACGGTTAGTCCGATATATGTTTTGACAAAAATTGCCGCTTAGTTTACCAGACCAGGGCGGCTATTTTTGTGGTTTATTATTATCCTTGCCAAAGGTATATCCAAGACCAAAGCAGGTTAAGCCGAAGCTCACTACTGCTATAAAATCAACAATACTCATGGCTTAGCCCTCCTTTCCAGTGGATTCTCTTTCGAGTTTCTATGTAATCAGAGGGTCACAGTCCCTCTGCTGAAGGACTAACCGCCTACCGTTATGATAGCACCCATGATGTAAATTATAGCAGTCAGGGACATTGTATGCAATAAAAAAATACGAAACATAAAAGAGGCTGTAATGAAGATAAAAGATGTTGAAAAACGAACTGGAATTACAAGTTATAATATCAGATTTTATGAGAAAGAAAATTTATTAATTCCGAAAAGAAATCCTGTAAATGGATATCGTGAATATACAGAGGAAGATATTCTTTTGTTAAATCGTATAAAAATGTTAAGGATGTTAGATATTCCGGTTTCAGATATTAGAAAAATATTATATGAAAAGGAAGCATTAACCAGCGTTTTAAATACACATTTGCTTAAAATTAAAGAAGAAGAAAATAGACTTAGGCAGAATTATTTTTTATGCGAAGAGTTGATAAAAATGGATATGAGTGTGACTGATTTATCAGAAGAGATGTTAGATAAAATGATATCAGGAAAAGAGGAATATATTTACCAATTGGAGAGAATAAAACGGCAGGACAGGATACAAAAAATTTTCGATATTTCTAAATTAATTGTTTGTATTGTAGGGGGAGTAATTGCTGTCATTATGTGCGTGCAATTATATTTGGAATTATGTAATACATATATGAGTGTTCCGTTTAAAGTAATAACTTTTGTTTTGGGTTTGATTTTGGTTGTTTCAATATTACGGATTATAGTGTGTAATGAAACAAAATAAGAATGCGAAGATATTTTTGAGAAAAAGAGGACAAATAGAAAATGTTCTCTTTTTTTCTTGACCTTAAACTTCCTCTAAGGTGTATATATAAGAAAAACAGGGAGGCGAGAGATATGTATGTAAATGTAGAAAATGTAAATTTTGCTTATGATAAGAAGCCAATATTACATGATATTAATTTTGGAATGAATAAGGTGCAAATTCCGGCTCATCTGACCACGCATTCCGCTAAGAGCTGATCAGTCTTT